>JBFMBK010000001.1:0-300000 GCA_040755295.1 Bacillota bacterium
TTTCTTCTCTCCCATGACTAAGCTCATGAGAAAGAGGTTCAGGTTGACCCAATTCGTTTCCCTCCTTTTTTTGGAGGGGGTCAATTTTCAACCGCCGTATGGGGTCAGTTTATCACCGCCGATGACATAGCCATCAAGGGCGAACAGCACCACTGCCGTATGTTCAAGGACTGGTGGTGCGTCGCCGGCCCCATCAACGACCCATCAGGCGATATTATAGGTTACCTGGACATTTCGATGTACGCCGAAAAAGAACTCGGCCCTGCCGTGGCGCTTTTGAAAACGCTGATCGCTTTGATTGAAAAGGAATTCTTGCTTTTGGAGCTTCAGCAAAAACTTAAGCAAATGGACGTAAAAATAACACCTAGTCCTGCCCTACCCTCGGAAATAGAACGGGAGCTTACATTGCGCGAACGTGAAGTCGCGGAGCTTTTACTTTCCCGGCTAACCAATGAGGAAATAGCGCAAAGACTTCAGATAACCGCGGGCACTTTGAAAACCCATCGTAAGAACATTTTTTACAAATTGGGAGTGCATAACTTGAACGAGTTGCTATCCAGGTATTGCCGTAAATAAAACCGCCCGCAAAACGTTGAGAATTACCCCGAAATGGGGTAGAAAGATACCCCGTTTTGGGGGAGGACAAATATGCCGCGTCAGGTTAAGATTAGTTAGGCTCTTAGAGATGGTGCACTTCATTAAGGGGAGGTGGAAACGGCAAAAACAAGTTCTTAAAATTGTGCCTCTGTTCCAAAGGAGGCAGGAAGCGTCTGCTCGTGAAAAAGAAAGGGCAAGGTAGCATTCCTCCGGTCAAACGTTTCGCAAATGGCATAGGGAAAACCCGAAGGTACCCTTGTTGTTATAAAACTGAGAATGGTAATTCTCAAGTGATGCCGCCTTCTCTCTTAAGTTATTGAAAGGAATGGTTTTTAAAGTTAGATATGTGGATTTAAAATAACTTAATAAAATCTGGAGGGTAAACTAATGTTAAGATTAAAGGGGTTGTTATCGGTTTTAATGGTATTGGCATTATTGTTTGTGATGCCCACCGCTTTTGCTGCTCCAGCAACAACTGTAACCACCTTGACTTACGAAGACAAGGCTGATGTGACCACCGTAACTAACGAAGATAAGGCCGACAATAACCTGGAAGGAGAATTGTGTACTGGATGTAACACGAACCCTTTGAAAGAAGATACTAAAATAAATACACAAAAATTGGAAGTAATTCCTGACGAGAGTGACCAAATAACAGCAGCACTCACTATCTATACTTGCTGGGTGAAGGCCGCTTGTGATGATGAGTGGCGAGCATTTTATGGAACTAGCTGGCTAACTGCAGCTAACAACGCAGTTGAAATTGCTGACGACAACCTATATACACAATTCGGTATTAACCTTTATGTATGGACATATTATGCTTGGGATACTTACGATGGCTCAACAGACCTCTTATCTCTTTACAATGAGCTAAAAAGGGAAGTGTTGCCTGCTGATGGTGATACTGTGTATGGGTATACCAAGCAGAAAGTCAACGGTACCGTTTTTGGCTTATCTCAAACTTACGGGAAATATGTTATCGTAAGGAGAGACCAGGGCAATGATACCATGAATTGGCAGATAACCCGCCATGAAACTGGGCATATCTACGGATGCTCTGATTGTTCGTCAACATGTATTATGAAATCTCCATTCGCCTATCCAGAAACTTGGTGTAGCAATCATTGGAATACAATGTGGAATAACAGGACTATGTATTAGACTAGCTAGCCACTAATTGGAGGCCGGTAATGATGCCAAGGAAAGGGATTATTTTTACAGCGTGCATACTTGGTCTGGGTTTAGTTGTAGCATTCCTAAATTTTAATGTTTCTCGAAAAAAGCAAGATGCTACAATCAGTGCTAGCCCGGGGCCGTATGTCCAATTTAAAGGGCTTTGCTATGGCGGATGGGAACTGCCTGCCTCCATAGAGGAAAAAATGAAAAAATTTGTGGTTAAAGATTTAGAAAATACCATACCAGATTTCCCCGAAGCATACGGCTTGAGCTTGGCCGACCTTGATTATACCGGTAAGGTTCTTCAAATTCGTAAAGATGCAAGTTGCCCTGACTACGCTGGTGCTCAGGTTTACTTACCCAAGAACGGCAATGGTGAGTTTATTATGCTTGAGTTATCAAGCCGTCTTAAAGACAGCGGATGGGTTCCCCTCGGAATAGCGAAAATGAACTACAAGGGAAAAACCTATGCCTTAACCGTTGAATCCGCTGACGGCCCTTGGCCCGGAACAGACAACATCACCTTGGCCGATTTAGAACCCATCGGCGACCGAATCTATAACGGAGAAAGTCATGACATCTACAATGAGGTTTATCGCAGTAAAGACCCGACGGATAAAAGCATTTACCTTGGTCCGGTAAAAGGTGCTGAGGAATTTGGCGGCGATAATCCTTTCATTGAGAAGTGGATAACCCTTGAGAAGGCGCTTAAAAGATTTAGTGATTCCACAAATGCCAATAAGGAAGCAAATGGTATTGTTGCATGGGTAAACGGAGAGGCCGTCTATAAGGAGGAACTGAATGAGCAAGAGGCGGAGGTTAAAAGACAAACCCATGGAAAGCCTTTGGGTGAAGAAGCACTGTTTAATAAAGCTCTCGGTCAATTAATAGTAAGAAAAGTTCTTCTTCAGGAGGCCGGAAGGAGAAAGATATCCGTAAGCCCGCAGGAGGTTTCTCAGGGAATAGGAACAATGAACAAGGCTTATCCTGGGATAGAAGATAAGATTGATCTCGATTCAAAAACACTTATAAAAAGGACTGGCGAATGGATGATCTTTCAGAAACTTAAAGCAGACGTTATTGCAGAAATGGATGGAGAGCTGATAAGTAAGCGCGTTCACGGAGAAGAATCCATCGAGCAGATTGAAGACCGTGCGTTTCAAGCTTGGATAGAAGGGATGAGGCAGAAAGCTATCGTTAGAAAGAACGCTGATTTTATTCCATAAATAAATAGCCGTATCCGATTATGAGTAACAAACATTTCCCCACAAATTAATTATGCATAAAGACACGGAGCTGTCCCCTGTTACACCGGTGGACGAAAACATTTGTAAAAAATCCAATTGAAACACGGCTGTCGTGGGTGATCCCGTTTACCAAAGAAGAGGGAAAAGGAGAGATCTGGATAGACAGTCAGGAGGGTATTGTTCTTGGCGGTGATGAAACTCTGTAAATTCTTTTATCTAACAATCCTTGTTTTTACAATACCAGGATGTTTTTCTTTTGGGTTCCAATCCGGAATTTCAAGAGCAGAAAGAATATCGGCGGAAGAAGCAAGAAAAGTCTTTCAAAGACAACTTAAAACGGCGGTTTCAAAAGCCGATGAAATAAGAATATTTAGCATAAACCCGAGTCCAAAAGAAACGGTTCTTTCTTTGAAAAGAGATTATAAAAGAGGGGAACCATCATTTGATATCCTTACGGGAGTTTTTGCGGAAGCCGGAAAGGAAGGAGTGGTTGTGATGTCACCTTCCGACAGAATAATTGTCCTCCTTTCTGAAGATAGAGAAATATACCGGTTCGAATATTGCAACATAGACGGGAGAATTACCAGCAAAAATACCGTAAAGGGAAAAGCAGGGATCCTATTTATCCCGGAAAACTTAATCAGCTATATTATGTAACTGCTCTGGCAGCTAACTTTCATAGGAGAACTACCGGGCGTTTCCCGAATCAAGTTTGGGTGAGACGCCCGGCAGCGTTTTTAGCAGTATCCGGTATCATATATGCATTGACATGCAGATCACTCTTTCGGGTCGACGACGGAGCCCATGAAGAGAATAGTTCCGGTCTGATTATCCCGGATCGCGAAGAAGAACGGACGGTCGACGACCATGTTGAATTCGTCCCGCATGCAAGTCACACCGAATCTCACGGAAGTCGCCGCGGCGGCTTCGCTGCCCTCCTCGTCGACCCGGACAAAGCTCTTATGCCGCACGCTGCTGATGAAGACGTTATCGCCGACGTTTATCATCCCGCGAAAGTCGGCCCGCTTCCGGTCAAAAGCTGTCCCCATGCCCAGATCTATCAGGATGTCATTGAGGCACAGTTCGTACTCGGATTTAAAACGCGGCAGGACAAGGCTGCCGTCGGTTTCGCTGAACCGCGGCATCCACTCCCGCCATTGTTTAGCGTTTAACGACTTCTGAAATTCCGACAGGCCTGACTTTTCATCCGGCAGGAAGACATACATGCTCACCTTCCCGCTGCCGTATGGGAGGCTTACCGCCTGAAAGCCGGGTTCCCGGAGGTAACCGAACCTGCCCGAGCGGGACATCATCGGGTGCTTCTTCCGCCCGCCCCCGGGCAGGTTAAAGATGCCTTCCGCCGTTTTCACCGGGTTAAACCCCTTGCTCCATAATCCTTTAAAATAGATCGCGTTTATCAGGAACAGTACGGTATCGGGATTTATCTTATCGATTATTCTTTCGATTTTACCTTCCGTCTTGTTGTTTACCCATGCGTTGATGCGCTGTGCTGCGGAAGGGTCATTGAAGTCAAGGTTTTCAGTCGCCGCGCCGTAGAATTTTAAGCTGTTCTCGACAAAATCCCGCTCGAAGTTCAGACCTTTTCGCGCCCACAAGGAGTTGGCGGTATTTAAACGGACCTTCGGGTCAAGGCATTCCAGCGCTGTCTCCAGCACCAGGTTTCCCCGGTTGATTTCCTCCGGGCTCATTCCCTGCATTTCCAGCGTCCCCGCCATCTGCTCCCGGGTTTCGCCGCGCGCGCCGTTGCAGGCCATAGCCAGGGCGAAGGTCACGCTTTGCGGCGAGATAAAGACGTTCCGTCCGGCGTCCTGCTCTGCGATCCTTGAGAACAGCTTAAAGCCGAACCTTGTGTTTGCGGCGACGATTCCCCTATCAGGGGCGGTTTCCGCCCGCCCGGACGAACCGGGGGCCGGTTTCCGTATGCGCAGGGCCGGTTTCCTGATTTTCATCACTTTGCCTTCGCTCCCCGCTGTGCGCGCTGATAAATCGGTGTTTCTAGTATACATATTTATTTGGAATATGTGAATCGGACAGTCCATGGAAGCGGCAAACAGTATCGCCGACGCGTCGGCGACGCTGACGCAGACAGCGGAGGCATTAACGGACGTCGTCGCACAAATACAGGCCAACATCGGGGTGACAAACCAGGTCATTCAAATGGTGCAGGGGGTGGCCACCCAGACGCGCCTTCTCGGGCTTAACGCGGCCATCGAAGCGGCCCGGGTCGGCGCGCACGGCAAGGGGTTTGCGGTGGTGGCTTCGGAGATAAGAAAGCTGGCGGATACCGCCAACAACAACATGGCCGAAATAGAGGACGCATCAGCCTCTCGATCGCCGATTTTGCTCCAAAGGCCGCGGGGCTGAATGACCTTGCGCACGGGCAGACCGCGTCGACTCGGGAAATTAACGCGATTATGGAGCAAATAGACGGGTATTCCCGGCGTATGAACGACCTAGTGAAAGAGATATGGTTTTAGGATACCGGCTTTATTCCCTGTTGAGGAAACGGTAAAGGGTAGCTCTTCCCACACCCAGAATTTTAGCCGCCTTTACTTTGTTGCCGCCGGTTGCCCGGAGCGCCCTTTCCACGTCCTGCGCCCGGAGCTTGGGCCCGGGGGTTCGAGCGTCTTCGGAAGCTCCCTCCCTATGAACGGCAGCCGCAAACGAATACCCGTACTTTTCCGTTAGGTCGGGCGGCAGGTGTTCCGGACCGATGACATCGCCCCGGCATTTTACGAGCGCGAATTGGACGGCGTTTTGGAACTGGCGGATGTTGCCGGGCCAATCATAATCCATCATGGCGGAAAGCGCCCGTTCGGAGAGGACCGTCCGGCGCCCGGTCAGGGCCGCGTTCCGGTCCAGGAAGTGCCGGGCCAGCAGGGGAATGTCGTTTCGCCTCTCCCGTAGCGGGGGGAGTGTCATCGGCACCACGCAAAGACGATAGTAGAGGTCTTCCCTGAACTCCCCCTGAGCAACCATCTCCTTAAGGTTGCGGTTTGTGGCGCTGATAACGCGCAGATCAACCCTGACCGTCTTTTCGCCCCCGACACGTTCGAAAGACCCTTCCTGCAAAACGCGCAAGAGCTTGACCTGGGTGGCGGGCGAAAGCTCTCCCACCTCGTCTAAGAAAATCGTTCCGCCGGCGGCAAGTTCGAAGCGGCCCTTCTTGTCCCGGATCGCTCCGGTAAACGCGCCTTTTACGTGGCCGAAGAGTTCGCTTTCCATCGTTCCCTCGGGAAGGGCGCCGCAGTTTACCGCCACGAAAGGTCCGGCGGCCCGCGGGCTTTCAGCGTGAATCGCAGACGCCACCAGCTCTTTTCCCGTGCCTGTTTCGCCCTGGATTAACACGGGTACGCCGGTGCCGGCAACGTCGCGGATCGTTTCGAAAACCTCCAGCATTTTGTGGTCCCGGCCGATAATGCCGGAGAACTGCTGTATCTCGCCCAGCCTGTGCTCAAGTTCCAGAACCCGTGTCTGGTCGCGGTAAGAAGCCAGTATGCCTATGGAACGGCCGGCGCTGTCCTTCATGGGCACCACGGACATCTCAAGGTGTTTTTGTTCACCGTCCCTGGTCGTTATACCAAGCGGATAAAAAACCGGGCTGTCGACGACGCATACACCTTTCTCCCGGAAGCTGCACTTTCCCCCGCAAAAACCGTAAGGGAACACCCGGTGGCAGTCCCGGCCCAGAACCTCCCCCCGGCGGTAGCCGGTGATTTCTTCGGCCGCGCGGTTGAAATAAAATATCCGGCGGTAGACGTCGTGGGCCACGATACCCTCCTTGAGGTTGTCAAGGATGCGCTCGGCGTTATCCTTTAGGGTAACAAGCGACAGGAAGTAGCCGTTTTGAAAAAACTCCGTGACCCGGCGCTTTATTTCATCGCGAAGCGAGCGGTAAAAGCGCTCGGCGCTGCCGTTTTCCCTTCCATCCGGGGCGGGAAGGTTCCAGTAAACCACTCCGTGAATGCCTTGGAGGACCGGGTATTTCTCCTTCACCCCAGGGCTCAAAACGATCACCACGTCAAAGAGCTGTACGCCGAGGTCCTCGATTCGCTTCGGTTGCTGTCCGGTCAAATCGACGCCCGATTCGGCCATGACTTTTACCGCAAAAGGGTCGATTCCCCCCGCGGTCAGGCCCGCGCTCAGCACGTGCACCCCGGGCGGGGCAAGAAGCCTGGCGAAACCCTCAGCCATCTGACTGCGGCAGGAGTTGCGTTCTCCGACAAATAAGAGTTTTTTCTCCATCCGAACCGCCTTCCTAAGTAATAGTTCAACGTTCAACGTTTGAGGTTCAAAGTTCAAGGTTCAAGGTTCAAGGTTTGAGAAAACAAATATCGGTGTTCGATGTTGGAACAAGGAGTGGGTCAGTAAGGCAACATGTTCGAAGCCCCAAGTATGTCTCGATGTCTCAAAATGTATCAATGTCTCACGTAATATTGTATCACATTGGGCCTCGTGAGACAATGTCCGTCACTGCGGGTAAAAGACGGGGGGGCCGCTGCCGCAACGCTTTGACGGACTTCCGGAAGGCTGTTAGCCTGTTGGCACGGATTTTGCACTTTAATAATATTAGAACCTTGAATTTGTGACTTAAGACGATTTTCAGAGGAGTTTGCCATGCGGCCTGGGGCCGCTCCATCTGAAGAAAGAAAATGGGGAGACCCGTAAGTGTGTTGCTTAGAAGCGGTAATGTAACAAGGCCGGAACGCGGCGAGAAGTAATGCAGTGCAAGGAAGACCGGTTGAGACGAACCGGAGTGTACATAGAAGTACATGAGGATTCGGCTCTGCCGGGCTGACGCGGTAATGCGTTGCTTATCGACGCGCCTTTCGAAAGAAGTACTATCTATTATCGAGGGAGGTTACAGCGATGTTTTGTTACCAGTGTTCACAGACTCCCGAAACGGGATGCACGAAGGTCGGCGTCTGCGGTAAGAACGAGGACCTTGCCGGTCTGCAGGATATTTTGGTTTTTGGGCTGAAGGGAATAGCGGCTTACGCTTACCACTCCCGGGAACTGGGGTACATCGATCCTGAGGTGGACGGATTTATGCACGAGGCGCTGTTTTCCACACTGACCAACGTGGACTTCGACCTGCAGCGGATGGTCGGGATGGCGCTCAGGTGCGGCGGGATGAACCTCAAAGCCCTGGCCATGCTGAATAAGGCGAATACGGAAAGGTTCGGGGATCCACAGCCGACCGCGGTTTCCACGGGCACCAGGAAAGGGCGCGGCATCCTGGTTACCGGCCACGATCTGCTCGACCTTTACGAGCTGCTCAGGCAGACCGAGGGTAAGGGGATCAACGTCTATACCCACGGGGAGATGCTTCCCGCGCATGCGTACCCTTTGTTGAAGAAATTCGGTCACCTGGCGGGGAACCGGGGCGGCTCGTGGCGCAAACAAAAGGAGGAGTTTGCCGCTTTCCCAGGCGCCGTTCTTGCAACCACCAACTGCGTGCTGATGCCGAAGGAATCTTACAGGGACCGTCTGTTCACCTGCGGCATCGCCGGCGTAGAAGGGGTTACCCATATCGAGAAACGCGACTTCACTCCGGTAATCGAGAGGTCACTGTCCACCTCGGAGCTGCCCGATGAAGAGGGGGGTGCCGTCACCACCGGGTTCCATTACAAGGCGGTGCTCGGGCTTGCGGATAAAGTCGTCGGGGCGGTTAAGGCGGGTAAGATACGGCGGTTCTTCCTGGTCGGCGGGTGCGACGGTCCTTACAGGACCATGCCGTATTACCGCGAATTCGTGCGGATGGCGCCCGAAGACTGTGTTATACTGACCTTGGGCTGCGGCAAGTATCGTTTCAACGACCTGGACCTCGGCTCGATCGAAGGTATCCCGCGCCTGCTCGATATCGGTCAGTGCAACGATTCCTACTCCGCGATCCGGATTGCGGCGGCGCTGGCCGGTGCTTTTGAGACTTCCGTCAACGGACTCCCGCTTTCCGTAGTGCTGAGCTGGTTCGAGCAAAAGGCGGTGGCGATCCTGCTGACTCTGCTGCATCTGGACATAAAAAATATCTACGTGGGCCCGCGCCCGCCGGCATTCGTTACGCCGGGCGTGCTGAAGGTGCTTCGGGATAACTTCGGGCTGAAGTTGATCGGTGATCCGGCGGAGGATCTCGCGGCGATGCTCGGGTAGAGAAACAGGATACGCGTCAAAAGGATTGTACCACAGGGGCACAGAGGTCACGGACGGGAACTGATATAAAGTCGCGGTCAAAGTCCTCAGTCGAAAGTCCTCAGTCCTCAGGTCGGTAACGGGAGGAAACGAAGTCGAAAGTTGCCAGTCTCTGTTTCAGGTTAGGACGCAGGACCCTGGACTTGGGACTTGATGATCTGTCTCTGTGGTTAATATTTGTTCCGGCTTGTCCGGGTCGGGGGGATTAAAATGCTTGATCATTGCCCGGGCGGAGGCGCCATCCGCACGCCCACTCTGGAAATCAAGAAGTGCCCGCGGTGCGGTTCGGAGGTGGAATTGTTCTCCAACGACGCCGGAGTCAAGTGCGACGGGTGCGGCCTTGCCATATACAACAACCTTCAGTCCTGCATCCAGTGGTGCAAGTACGCCAGACTGTGTTTCGGCGACGAAGAATATGAAAAAATAAAACAAGTTCTGCGGTTGGACGATTAGCACAAATATGCCTAAGACGCCTGGATCCCGGTCAAGATGGCGTTGAGTGCTGGGTGGTTACGGATTACTGGTCTAAGTAAAGGGGGTCGCGATAAATGGCAAAAATAAGACGAAGTTTAATCAGCATCGATGAGGATAAATGCGACGGCTGCGGGCTCTGCCTGCCCGGTTGTCCGGAAGGGGCGCTCCGAATAATCGGCGGGAAGGCAAGGCTCGTCAAGGAGAGCTTTTGCGACGGACTGGGGGCGTGTCTGGGGGAGTGTCCCCGGGGCGCGCTGAGCATTATGGAAAAAGAGGCGGAAGGGTACGATCTCAGCGGGGTTGCCAGGCATCTTCAAGAAAAGTCTCCGGAGCTATTGGAAAGGCACCTGCGGCACATGAAAGAGCACGGTATCGAACCGGACCGGATGCTCCCGGGTAGCGGGGCGGTACCCTGCAGTTCGGTCCGGGTATTGTCCGGGGACAAGGGGCGGCTGCGCCAGTGGCCGGTAAAGCTGCAACTGGTCCCGCCCGACGCTCCGTTTTTCCAAAACGCGGACTTGGCGCTGGTGGCCGACTGTGTTCCTTTTGCGTATACCGGCCTGCGCAATTATACGGAAGGAAAGGCTATTGCCACAGGCTGCCCGAAATTCGACGACGTTGCCGCACACGAGAATAAACTGGCGCAGATAATAAAACAGTCTGATATCAAAAGCCTGAAGGTGCTGCACATGGAGGTCCCCTGCTGCTCCGGCCTGGTGCGCATGGCCCGGGAAGCGCTCGCCGGAACCGGAAAAACGCTTCCCCTCGAATCGGTGATGATAGGTATTAACGGGGAGATTAAGTGATATAAGGTGAGGGTATAATAAACCTGCTATTCCAACGACGCCGGGAGGTCAGCTTGAGATGTCCAACGTAATGCGGTGTATGTGCGAAGAGTGTCACTACAACAAGAATCACGAATGCCATGCCGACGGCATCGAGGTCCGTTCCAGCGGCGATACCAGGGTAGAATCGTCGGCGGGCACATGCTGCCACACCTTTATACCCAGGAAGCGAATGGGGTAGTAATCCTCCTAAGGTGAGAATAGTCGTTCTTCATAAACGGTCGGTTGGACCGCCCGGCGATATACCCGGGTTACCCGCCGGCTGTTTTTCATTTTATTTTCGGCGCTTTGAGTCTGAAAAACAGGGAAGAATAATTAAGGAGGTGGGGCTGTGCCGGATGCCGAAAGCAAGGGTAGCAGGAGAAGGTCGGCGATCGAATACCTTGAGCAGGCAGTGAACAGGATAGGAAACGCATTTCGTAATAACCGGCGGATTCAGGAGCTGTATAACCGGGTTCTTGCCGCGGCGACAGACAACCTTCGGTCCTTCAGGCGCGGTGCGGCAGAACTCAGGCGCAAACTCCCGGTGCTTGTATTCTTCCTTCGGTCTCTCCTGCTCGGGATTAACCGGCGGGACGCGGCGTTTGCTTTAAGAAACCTTACGATTCCGCGCCGGTATTTATTGGTTGCCGGATTGATACCCGCCTGGCTTTTTGCCGGATTGTTGTACGAACGCTTTCATCCGGAAGCGGTGATCGTGAGAAAAGCCCTCGCGGCGGTGGAACAGCCGGGAAAGATGACGTACTACAGGGTTTCCGGACGTCTGGGTGGTGACGTTCCCGAATTAGGGGATTTCGGATGGGAGGCGCGATATTGGTTCGATTATCGTCGGGGGGTTGTTAGATCGATCAGGGGTTCGACCCGGGAAAGAACGACTCTGACCGCAATCACGCACCTGAAGCCCGGTTCAATCGGCAACGCCGGCGGAGCAGGACGCACCTATCAAAGCGCTTTCGTGGGTGACGCGCCGCTCCCGGCGGATAACCGCGTCAGGGACGGCGTTACACAGTACCGGGAGTTGCTCGGCAAGGGGCGGACACGGCTTCTGAGCGGGGGAAAGGTCGGGGGCGTTGATACCTACAAGTTGAAAGCGGTTATCGAACGACCGGGTGCCGGCCGCGGTTCGGAGGTCGAGGTGGTTAACATAAGAAAGGACAACTACCGGCCTTTAAGGGTTGTGTATGAGGTGTGGGAAGGTAAGGAACAGAAGAGCGCAAAGCTCAAATCGGAGGTAACGGCGTTCAGCGACGTCCAACTGGTGGACCGGAAGGTGTTCGATGATAGCCTTTTTGCCCTCGAGGTTCCGGCGGGCGATGAGGAAAACATAACCCGTACCCTGACCTATGACGAAGTAAGAAGTTTTAATGATTTTGACCTTTACTATTTAGGGCTTTCGTTTAATGAATTGAAACCGGGTTCTTTCGTTTACGCAAAACAGGGGCGGCGGCACAGGCTTGAAGGCGTGCCTGACAGCCGGGTGATGATCGATTATATGGGTTCGGACGGCTCAAACGACCTTCGGCTTACAATCCGTCCGGCGCTGAAGGAGGCCGTGATCTCATCGGTTCTGTCCCCTTCCGGCAGGGTGACACGGACAAAGGTCGGCGGTAAAACAGCCCTGCTTAATGAAATAAAATACGATCACGCCGCCTTCTACCGCGTCTTTATCAGTGCCGGCGATTCGACCGTGGAAATCAATGGTATCAGTAAAAGTGCGGTCCTTAAAGCAGGCGGCAGCCTGGAGAAGCTGAACCGAAAACGGGGGGGAAGCACGGTAAGCGTTTCCCGGCTGTAAAGTTTCCAACGTTTTCGCAGCCTTTTCCCTACCGGCTTCTGGGTGCGGGGGTTCCCCCAAGCCCATTTTTTTTTCGTGTTCCGCAATTTCTATAGCTACTCCCCAAGGTTTAAAAGAATTCAAGTGGTCCTATGAGAATAGGGTAAAGGACCTATATGAAAAATACCAAAATACGCCTGTACACCGGTATAAACATATGGAAGGGGTACCTTCGAATATCGCGGGATGGCATCAACGTGGAAGGGAGGGAAAGGTCTTGCGAAAGAGTCTGATTATCCTCATCATAACGGGTTTGGTCCTGGGATTTACAAGCGTGGGAACAGTCCTGGCGGCTACGCCGATAACGCTCGGCGACGTCGGGTGGAGCCAACCCGTCGGGACATGGGACCAGGCAACCAGGACGGCTTCGTTAATGAAGGACTTGAACGCGCAGATTCAGATTAAGAGCGACGGAATCACCCTCGAAGGCAACGGGCACGTCATCACGGGTAACGGGACCGGCGACGGTATTTACTTATTGATGAGAAACGGCGTTACCATCAAGAACCTCAAGATTAAGAAGTTCACAAACGGTATTCAGATGCGTCTCTCAAACGGAAACACCGTTACGGGCGTCACCGCCTTAAAGAACACCCGCGGCATCTGGGTCATTAACTCCAGGAACAACGATATCGAGAATAATGTTTTGGACGGCAACAACTACCAGGGTCTGCTCATTCAGGCCGGAATCGGCAACAAGGTCGCCGGCAACAGCGCCTGCGGCAATATCTTCGGGCTTTACCTCATGGGGTCTTCCGGCAATACAGTCACCGGCAATACCGCTTCGAATGAAGGATGCGGGATCTGGTTGATGGGCTGCGGTTATAACACCGTCGCCGATAACACAGCAAATAACAACAGCGTGTTTGGGATTCACATGCAGGGCTCCACAGACAATATCGTGGAGCGGAACACGGTTTCGGACAACGTCGGCGGGGTCCGCCTTATGGGCTGCCAAAAAAACACCATCGCAAACAACACCGCGGTTAACAGCGGTACCGGGATTAACCTGCAGGGCAGCCCCAACAACATCATCTCCGGGAACGTATTGGAAAAGAACAAGTATTATGGGGTTTACTTCATTAATGCCGGCGGCAACACCGTCAACGAAAACACCATAACGGAAAACGGCTGCGGCATCCACATCTGGAACTCATATAACAACAAAGTATACAACAACAATTTCATCAACAACACGACCCAGGCAACGGCGGGGATCGGCAGCGGCAACGTCTTCAACCTTGAAAAGCCGGTGGGCGGCAACTACTGGAGCAACTGGACAAGCCCCGATGCCGACGGCGACGGCTTTGTCGACAACCCGTACGTCTTTGTGCGGCCGAACCGCATGTGTTACGGTCAGGACAATCTCCCCTGGACAAGGCGGGACGGCTGGCAGCTCGACGGTATTCAGCCGTCCACCACGGTCCTCCTGTCCGGGATCCCAGGCCAGAACGGCTGGTTTATCTCCGACGTTGAGGTAACCCTGACGGCGGCCGACGGCGAAGGCGGTTCCGGCGTGGCAAGGACCGAATACAGTTTCAACGGTACGGATTGGGTTGTTTACTCCGGCCCGTTCACGATAACCGACGAAGGAACCACAACCTTCCGCTACCGCTCCGTGGACAACAGCGGGAATGTTGAAGAGGTTCGTGAGCAGGCGGCGAAAATCGATAAGACGCCGCCGCAGATAACGATTAATACTCCTTTGGACGGGAGCGAATTGCTCCTGAATCAAAATGTACCGGCGGATTGGTCGGCGACCGATGAGATTTCGGGTGTTGCTTCGGCTGCGGGAACCGTACCCAGCGGGGTGGCCGTCGACACCGCAATCACGAGTGCGAAGGAGTTCACCGTAACCGCGGTGGACAACGCCGGGAACCAGGCCGCTAAGACGGTAAACTACTACGTCCGCTACGCCTACAGCGGTGTTCTGCCCCCGATCGATAACGACGGCGGCAGCACCTTCAAACTGGGGCGCTGCATACCGGTCAAGTTCCGGTTGCAGGATGCGGATGGTAATTATGCAACCAAAGCGACCGTAAGGCTGTACCTGGCGAAGGTGGTCGAAGGGGTTCCCGGCGATGAAATTGAAGCGGTGTCGAACAGCCAAGCGGTCGATGACAATTCGTTCAGGTACAGTACCGACGAAAACCAGTACCTCTTTAATCTTGAAACCAAGGACCTTTCCGTTGGGACCTGGCAGCTCAGAATCGCGCTGGATGACGGGAGTTCGAAGTACGTAACGATTTCGCTTTGGGATAAATAAAGCGTACATTCAGCGAAGTGTTGCACTGACGGAACGTGGCGGGAAGCAAGCAGAGCGCGAAGGACGACGACGGACGGAGCGGAGCGTACTGAATTCAGATGTCGGAAGCCGGAAATCAGAAGTCTGAAGAAAAAAGGAATTCGCGTAGCGAATTTTTCGAAGTTCTGACCTCTGACATCCTGCATCTGACTTCCGACATGCGTAGCTTATCGCCGCGCCCTACGGGGTGCCTGAATAGTTACAATGAAGCGAAGTGTTGGCTCAAGCCCGCGGCTCTCAAGGGTCGCGGGCTTTCTATATTGTTAACCGCATAGCCAGTCATTGAGTACTTCCATTGTTTCAATCTCATCCCGCCGGTCCGAATTGAAGACGGTTTTACAAAGGCATCCTGCCGTTAAGACTAACCCGGTTTACGTATTAGTACCCGCCGGGCGTTATGTCTCATAGATAAAAAAACACTAATGTAAACACCATGCAATTAAACCATAGGACATTCACCCCTAGCACATTATGGTCATAGACTACGGTAAATCGAAATCGGAGTCCGTTTTACCAATAAATTCCCACTTAGCGCGAGGAGGAATATTTATGTTGCCGTCAGTGACATTCGGGTCGGTTCGAAGGGCTAAACTGAGGCAAGAAGGAATCAAGGAAGGTGATGGAAACCAAAAGGTTCTTTCCACGGAAGTCGCGGCAGAAACAGAAGAATATCCCGAAGCAAGGGAACAAGTAAAACCGACGGCCGGTTTTGAAGAGGAAAAACCGGTCGATAAGGAAGCAGGCGCTGCACTAAAACCGGAGGTTAAAGGCGCTGAGGACCCAGATCCGGCAGTTCAATCAAAAGCGAAGACCCAGCCTGAAGCAGATACCAAAGTAAAGGTAAAAGCCGAAGCAGAACCCGAGATGAAAGCGGGGAAATATCCTGCGCCGGGGGATGATGCCGGTGAGACAGCCGGCGAAACCAAGAAAGCTCAAGTGAGGATCCGAGGCCGTAGAGGAATGCTTTTGACAGAGGCCTTTCACGAAGCGGTAAGCTTGCACGAGCGCGGGGTTACGGGTGATAAAGAAGCGGTCAAAAATGCCTATGACCTGCTGAAGAAAATACTGAAGGCGGCTCCGCGAAACAGTGTTGTAGAGGCTTACTTCGGCAGCGCAACCGCGCTTCTTGGCCGTGACGCCCTGGATCCCAACGAAAGATTCAAAAAGGCCGTCAAGGGTCTAAGAATCCTGGATGGAGCCGTGTCGAACGCTCCCGATAACACGGAAGTCCGCACCTTAAGGGCTTACGTCTGCTACCGGCTGCCGGAGAATTATTTCCACCGCACCGCTACCGCCGTAGAAGACTTCGGTTACCTCGCCGCACGTTATGAAAAAGACCCGAGTGTGTTTTCAGGAAATTTTTACTGCCAGGTCCTTTACGACTTGGGGGCTTCATACAAGCGTCTGGGGCGAAAAGAGGAGGCGGAGTCAACCTGGCAAAAACTCTTATCCCGGACAAAGGACGCAAAGTACAGACAGCTTCTAAAACAGGAGGGAATAAAAGTGCCGGAACTGACCGAAGAAGAAAACATCTCTCAGAATGTGCCCGTTACGGAGGTCGACCTGCAAACAAATAAAAAAAAAGATGAATTGTTCGGAAAAGGGCTGAAGTTGCGCAGTGTCGCACTGTCTGGCGACAAGGAAGCGGTACGTGGAGCGCTCGATCATTTCACGAAAGCCCTGGACTTGGAGCCGGATAACCCGCTGATCAAGGCTTATCACGCCGATTGCACTTCCCTCGAGGCGCGCCATGCGGGGGACCCCGGGAAAATGTTCGCCGGAGCCATCAAAGCAATGAAGACCCTGGACGCTGTTGTGAACAGCAACCCGGATGATGTAGAGGTGCGTTTTATAAGAGCCTACCATGGTTTCCGCCTGCCCGAGGCCTTCTTCCACCGTACCGCTGCAGCGATAGCGGACTTCGAGTACCTGATCCGGCACTGGGAGAAAGACCATTCTGTCTTTTCAAAGGAGTCCTACCAGCGGCTCCTTTTTGATCTCGGTGTGGCGCACAGGCGTTTGGGCATGGAAGAAGAAGCCGCAGCTGATTGGAAAAAGCTATTGTCCCTTCGTCCCGCCCCGAAATATAAAGCCATGATCGAGGAGCATCGCGGTTTCAACCTTGTCAGGAACAGTATGAAGAAACTGTCCCTTGAGGGTGACAAAGAGGCTTATTACAAAGAGGGCATACGCCTGCACGACCTAGGCGTTGCGGGTAACAGGGAAGCGGCTAAGCTGGCCCTCGACATGTGGGAAAAGGCTTACGAAAAAAACCAGGGAGACACCCTTGCCCGGGCTTATTACGGCAGCAGCATGGCGCTGGTGGCGCGGGACGGGACGGATCCCAACACCTTGTTCGGAAGCGCCATAAAGGGAATGGTGCACGTGAACCGCGCTTTGAGCAGAGACAGGGATAATCCCGCAATCCGCCTTCTCCGGGCGTATCTTACCAACTCGCTGCCCGAAGCGTTCTTCCACCAGACCCACAAGGCCATAAAAGATTTCCGCTACCTGGCGATGGCCTATCAAAAGGATAACACCATCTTTTCAAAAGAGCAGTATCATAAGATCCTTTACGATCTGGGGTCGGCTTACGAGCGGGTTGAAGACAGGGAAAAAGCCAAGAAAGTCTGGGCAAACCTGCTGGCCGATGATCCTGACCCCAAATATGCCGTGGCGTTGCGTGGAAAGGTGGAAGCAAAGGATGATGAATCTTAAACAGATATTCAAACAGATCGGTAGACCGGGAGTGACAGCCCGGTACTTTACCGATGTCTTCGCTGACGATATGCCGTTAGAAACGCTGGCCGAGTATCAAAAAGAGTCGATAAGGGCTATTGTAAGCCGCGCCTACGAGCGCTCACCCTTTTACGGTGAAAAAATGGACCTGGCCGGGGTTGCCCCGGAGGATATCGTGGAACTCGCTGACCTTGCCCGGCTGCCTTTCATCACTAAAGACGAACTGCGGGGAAAACCCTGGATCCTCCTGGCATGCGACAAGAAGGAAGTATCTTTGATTCAGGTTTCAACGGGCACCACCGGCGGGGAAGAGATATACATCATGAATACGTGGGAGGATTATTATCGCTATGAACTGGCCACGGGGTACCCGACGCTGGTGCCGATAGTACCCGGCGACATCTGTCTCAACGCGCTGCCGTACGAAATGAGTTCGGCGGGTCTGGCTTTCCACAAGACCTTTATGGAGGGTTGTCAGGCCACCGTGGTCCCCGCAGGAAAAGGCGGCGCCTACTCCACTCCGGCCAAGACGGTGAAGCTGATGCGCAACCTGCAGCCGACGGTGGTCATCACCACCCCCTCCTGGGCGGTCACTCTTTCGGAGGCGGCGGCTGAAGAATCGCTCGATCTCAGCAGCCTGCCGCTCAAAAAAATGTGGCTGACCGGCGAAGGCTGCTCACCGTCTTTCCGGGAACGGGTGGAAAATATTTGGGGCACTAAAGCCAACTTCTATTACGGTTCCCTTGAGTGCGGCGGGGTCGGCATCGAGTGCGATTCGCATAACGGCTACCATATCATAATGGGCCACGTCATCGTCGAAATCGTCGATCCAAAAACCGGAGCGGTTCTCGAACCCGGTGAAATAGGGGAAATCGTGGTAACATGCCTGCTTCGTTACGATACACCGATTCTGCGCTATCGCACACAGGATTTAGGCTACATCGAAATGGACCCCTGTCCCTGCGGCGTCGCACTACCGCGGCTCTTCCTAAGAGGTCGGCTGGTTGAGCAGGTTACGATCTGCGGTATACCCTTCTCTCCGTTTTACCTTGAAGAATTCCTCATGCGGCTGCCGGAGGTAGGAAACTGGTTCCAATTCGTGGTACCGCCCGGGGGGGCCGATCGCCTGAAGATTCGTGCCGAACCGGCTCCGGGAGTATCTCCATCCCCAGAACTTGTGGAATCGCTGGCCGGCAAAATGGAGTTCGGCACCGGGCTGCCCTGCGAGTTTGAGATTGTGGACAGAATTCCCCGCCCGCGTGGGAAGACAATCCGGGTAGTTGAGAAGTGATTAGGAGGGTTTATATTGATCATCGACGGGCATGCTCATATTTCCACAACTTCTTACGGCAACGTCGATCTTTACTTAGAACAGCTTGAAAGCGCCGGAATTGAAAAAGGCGTGGTGGTTCCGGGAGGAACGGTGGACGTAAGAAAGATGACCGACTATATCACTGGAAAGGCTAAACCGGAAAACCCGGTTCCCAATAACGGTTATGTTGCAGAAGCTTGCGGGGCTAATGGCAACAATCTGTTAGGATTTGTCTGTATTGATCCACACAATCCGAATGCCACGGAGATGCTGGAAACAAGTTTTAAAAAGGGATTTAAAGGGCTTAAGTTATCGCCTATGACACACCAGTTTTCTTTCGCCGGCAAATCGGTGGCGGCCCTGTCTGCTTGTTGCGGTGATTATGGTTACCCCGTATACAGCCATGTTGTTTTCAGCCCCGGGGCTTCCACAACGAGGTTTATCGCCCTGGCCCGGCAGTTTCCCAAAACCAACTTTATTCTAGGGCACATGGGCTTCGGGCCCGCTGACAGAGAAGCCCTGGGGGCGGCGGTAGAACTGAAGAACTTATTCCTGGAAACATCTACGGGAAGCTTTCTGCACATTAAAGAGTCAGTTAAAGCAACCGGGCCGGATAAAATCATCTTCGGCTCAGAGTTTCCCCTTTCACACCCTGCAGTGGAACTGGAAAAAATTCTTCTATTAGATCTGACCGACGGGGAAATGGAGAAGATACTGGGCGGCAATATCAGATCTCTGCTGCGAGTGAATTAAAATTCAGTCCTAAGTCCATAGTCGAAAGTCGAGAGTCCTAAGTCAGGGAATCCGGAGTCAGAATTCAAAAGTAGAGTTTACCCAGGTTTTTCTGTTCCTGACGTCGGACTTCGGACATCGGACCTGTTTTAATGGTTTATCCAGTAAACCTGCTAAGGAAGGGTTAAAAAAATGGACCCACATGAAAAGCTCGTACTTTTAAACGAGGTACTGGAAGGGTGTAAGACTTCCCCCTTTTACCGGGACCGCTTACCCGGCAGGCCATTGCGCTCCCTTAAGGAATTAAAACGTATTCCGCTTACAACCAAGCAGGACTTAAGGCGCTGTTCGCCCTTCGAGTTGCTCTGCGTGCCCCGGGCGGCGATTTGCCAGTACCATGAGACATATGGAACGACCGGCCCGCCGGTTTCTACCTGGTTCACTAAACATGACCTCAAGGACAACGCCAAAGAGATAACCAGATGCGGTATTGGTTTCAACAAGGAAGATACGGTGCTGGTGAGGTTCCCCTATGCCATCTCGGCTGTAGCCCATATGGTCCACGCAGCGGCCCAGTCAAAGGGCGCCTGCGTGATACCCGCCAGTTCCAGGTCTACCGTAAGCCCGTTCCCGCGGGTGGTCAACCTTTTGAGAAATCTTGAGGTGACTATACTTGCCGGTCTTCCCCTGCAGGCTCTCCTGATAGCCGAAACCGCCGAGTTACAGGGGCTTAACCCTCATGAGGACTTTCCGCATCTGCGGGCTATCCTGACAGCCGGCGAGCCCCTTTCCGGCGCGCGCCGGAAACTGCTTCAGAATATCTGGGGCGTGCCCGTCTTTGATATATACGGCATGGCCGAAATAGGTACGGCGGTGGTCGACTGCGAGTTCGGCCGGCCGCATTCCCTTGAGGATTATTTCGTCTTTGAGCTTCTTGACAAAGACCTGAGGAAAGATGTAAGGATTGGCGAGATGGGCTACCTTGTTGTTACTACCCTTAAGAAAAGGGCAACCCCGATGATCCGGTACCTCACCGGGGACCTGGCCAGAATCAAAGAAGAAAACTGCGCTTGCGGCAGACAAATCTGTCTTGAGGTTCGCGGACGCCGTGATGATGCGGTAAACGTTAAAGGCAGACTGCTGGACCGCTGGGATTTCGAAGAGATGCTTTCGCACCTGCCCTGCTGGAGATTTTGGGCGGCCGGGCCTGTTCCCGGCGGAGTCCATATAGTCGTGGAGGCGGAAAAGGCCGGCGACAGTGTTCCTCGGGAACTTATTGGAATGCTTGAAAACAAGTATGAAATGAGGTTCAGGATCGAGGTCGTACCCAAGGGAACGCTCTATGACCGCAGTGAACTGCTCGCTGTGGCGGTGGTCGGGAAACCGCAGCATATTTATTCAGCGCAGGAAATGGAGCAAAAAGCGTATATCAAGGGCGTTAAGGTCTAGATAAGTCCTAAGTCCTATGTCCTCAGTCTTCTGTCCGGGAACAGTGAGGAAGCGGTACGGTCACGAGTTGCGAATTACGGGTTTATCAAGTCCAACAGTTGAACCAAGAACGTTGAACCTTGAACTTATCTAGGGAAGAGAGATGAAACTCAATGGGAGCCAAACAAAGGGAGATATGGTTTGACGGGCGTGCCGTATCCCTGCAGCGCCAGGATATCTGGGGATACATAAACAACTCGCCGATCGTGAAGGTGGTGGTTTCTCCGGATCAGCGCCGTGACGGCCATTTCCCCGCCAGAACGGAGTTTATCATAGAAATCGGGAACGAAGAGGATTTGGCGGCTGTGAACGAAGGAGACGTTGTTCTTTCAGACAGGCAGGAGCTTCTTGAAACAGCCCGCCGGCACGGTTACAAGACGTGCGCCTTTTTCTCCATTGAAGGGAGCGAGTCCCTCGACCGCTCCTGGCAGGATGCCGCCAAGTACGACTACGCCGTCGTGGATTTTGATCTGCCTACCAACATTCCGCTCGAACTGATCATTGCCCGGCTCGAAGACGGCAAAACCGTTCTTTTGAGGCGCGTAACAAGTTATAACGAGGCCGAGGTGGCCTTCGGGGTCCTGGAAAGGGGCAGCGACGGCGTGTTGTTTTCGGGGCAGGATATAGCGGAGATTCAAAAGCTGAGCAGTTATCTGAGCAGGGAAGAAATCCATCACCTTAACCTTCACCCGCTGACCGTCACGGAGGTCCGCCACGCCGGTATGGGTGTTAGGGCTTGTATCGACACAACCAGCCTGATGACCCAGGAAGAAGGCATGCTCGTGGGCTCCACGTCCGGCGGCGGTATTCTTGTCTGCTCGGAGACCCACTTCCTGCCGTACATGAACCTGCGGCCTTTCAGAGTCAACGCCGGAGCGATCCACTCTTACGTCTGGATGCCCCACGACAAGGCGGAATACATATCAGACCTGGCTGCGGGAAGCAAGGTTCTATGCGTGGACGTCCGGGGCGCTGCGCGGGAACTGACCGTAGGCCGGGTAAAGATAGAAGTGAGACCGCTGCTTCTGATTAGAGGCGAAGCGGCAGGCGCCGAATTGAACGTGATCGTTCAGGATGACTGGCATATCAGGATTATGGGAGCCGACGGCAAGCCGAAAAACGCCTCGACAATCCGCCCGGGCGACCAACTTCTGTCTTATGTATGCGAGCCGGGACGTCACGTAGGAATAAAGGTTACCGAAACCATTATTGAAAAGTAAGTCTTGCTTAGCACCGCTCCCGTAAATGAAGCATCTGCGCTTCGATGTTTCTGAGACGTCGTATACTGAACATTTATCGAAAAATGAGCCCGCAAGGGGGAAGAAAAGTTGAAGGGTAAGGAAATTCGTTTAAGGCACCTGTTCAAGAATTCCCAACGGGTGTTCATTGTGCCCATGGATCACGGGGTATCCGTGGGGCCCATGGACGGGATCGAGGATATCCGCCTGGCTGTGCAGGCGGTGGCTGAAGGCGGCGCGGATGCGGTAATCGTTCACAAAGGTCTCGCCAAGCAAGTAACGCCGTATGTAATGCCCGGGGGATGCGAACTCATCATTCACCTCTCGGCCTCGACAGCTCTTTCTCCGGAGCCGAACAAAAAGGAACTGGTATCATCGCTTAACTACGCCATCAGGATGGGAGCCACCGCGGTATCGGCGCATGTAAACCTTGCCGGGAGTTCCGAGTTGCAGATGTTAAAGGATTTGAGCAGTCTTGCGGAACAGTGTGACCTGTGGGGAATGCCGCTGCTGGCCATGATGTACGTCAGAGACGGAAACAAAGAAAGCGAGTACGACTACGTAAAGATAAAGCACGCGGCAAGGGTCGCCGAGGAAATCGGCGCGGATATAGTCAAAGTAAATTACACCGGCAGCCCGGAGACCTTCGCCGAGGTGACCAGGGCGGTCACCGTACCTGTGGTTATCGCCGGCGGTCCGAAGATGAGTTCCACTGCAGAACTCCTTACAATGGTCGCGGACGCGTTGGAGGCGGGAGGCAGGGGAGTCGCCATAGGCAGGAACATCTTCCAGGACCGCAGCCCGGCTAAACTGGCACGTGTAGTCCGTCAGATCATGGACAGCGATTTTCCGCGAGAAGTGTTGAAGGGACTGTCCTTCCCGGAACGATAGCGCAGTGGGGTTTCGGATAATAGTACAACATTAACGGTAACAAATTCCATAATCCGGAATAACCTATAGTA
Source organism: Bacillota bacterium (assembly GCA_040755295.1). Lineage (NCBI taxonomy): Bacteria > Bacillati > Bacillota > Bacillota bacterium. The sequence goes on from JBFMBK010000001.1 coordinate 23,163, forward strand.
TAACGTCGAAAAGGAGGGATAAGCAGTGCCGAAAGTGGAATACGAGAAATATGAAAAGCAGCCCAAGAAGGACTATAAGTCCGCTCTGGATGGTCTTTCCGGGAAGATCGACGAGGCCCTCAAAGGAGGCAACGCGGGCGCGGACATCAAAAAGGCCGTCTGGGATATGCTGAAGGAACTCGATATCGCCGCTCCTCCTCCGGAGAAATAGTTCAATTGAGTCAAGAACAAAAAGCGCATAAAACCGGAACATGTTTAGAGCCCTAAGAGGGCTCTATTTTTTAATACGGTAACACTCTCTGCAAACCCGGAATAATATGTAAAACAACCTGCATTATACCATGGAAGTGGGAAGGAGGTGCACAAATGGCGGAACCGGAAGTCATGGAAGGAGACGGCCAATCCCAGCTTTGGAAAGGCAAAAAGAAACACGAGAGCAAGATCAAGGCTGCTGTGAACAGGTTCATCAAAAGAGTTGAGGAAGCCTTGAAGCGTCCAAACTCAGGAGAGCTGATCACCAAAGCCGTCTTTGAAATGTTGAAGGAAATCGGGATACCTGTTTGTTGGGCTCAAGAGGCTTCGGGAGAAGGAGAAGTTATCCCCCCTCAAGTTCTTCCCGTATAAGGTGTTCCCGCGGTACGATTCTTCTTATGCATTGAACTGTAAGTGAATAGGGAGGTTGTTCTAAAAGCAGCAGTAACTTTTGAGCAACCCCTTACTTTTTCAGAGCCCGCTGTGTTTATACGCGAAAAAGCACAGGCCGGGAGTATGTTATCCCGGCCTTATTAAAAACTCGAACACCGCTGTCATATGGCCATACTATTCCGTGCCGTTGGGATTAGTTACCTATTGGGAGGGGTATTAAATCCCGGATTGCGGCAGGGTTAAAACCCCTGTAATGGAATCGGTCGCGCTATACGTGCATTGCGCGACCGATTGCTTTGGGGTTTCAGCTTTTTAACCGGAGGGTTTTATAACGGTGACATTCGAAGGACTTGATATCCCTAAAACGTTGTATGCTCTAACCCGGTAATAGTGGTTTATTCCCCGGTACACGCGGGTGTCCAGGAATTGTGTTACATCCCGAACGGTCTGGGCTATCGGTTTAAAGGCGAAATCGAAAATCAGGCTTCTTTCCACGATAAAACCCAGTTCGTTGGTCGCGTTGTCGGTCCAGGTAAGTCTGATTCGCCTCCCCGCTTCCTCTGTCGCAACTAGATTTGACGGTGCAGCGGGAATGGTATTAAGGGTGACGGCCGTCGCTTCGTTGGAGTAACCCGATTTACCCGCTGCGTTATAACCGCAGATCCGATAGGTAAAGCTCGTGGCGGGAGCAAGGCCGCTATCCGTGTAGTTCGTGCCGCCTGCCGGCAAGACGGCGATTTCTACATACTCCGGAGAAGCACCTGTACGCCGTTCGATGCGGAAACCATCTTCCGTCGTCGCATTGTCCTGCCAGGCGAGGTAGATGCGGGAGCTTGAAACGGCCGCGGCGGTCAGATTAGACGGCGCTTCGGGGGGAACGTACGGAGATGTGGCAATTGAGGCCTCGTTTGAATAGCCGGATCCTCCGGCGGCATTGAAGGCAAAAACACGGTAGGTATAGACGGTATCCGCCCTCACGTTTTCGTCCGAGTAGCTTGTTGCCCCGGCCATAAGCGTGGTTATCCTCAAAAACCCGCCGGCATCTTCTTTTCGTTCTATAATCAAACCCTCTTCATCGGTGGCGTTGTTTTTCCAGAAGAGATCAACCCGGCCTATGCCGGCAGCGGATGCGGTAAGGTCGGACGGCGCGGCGGGGGCGGTAACGGGGAAAGCGGTACGGACGTCAACGACAGTCATCATGCCGCCGGGATACGCACCGGCATTCACCAGGTGCAGGAAGTCACGGTCGTATAAGTAACTCTCTCCATCGGGGAGTGTCATTGCGAGGTCACAGGTTTGACCGGCGCCGAGGGTCACCGCGTTTCTGCTGAAGGTTGCATCCAGCGCCGCGGTTTGGTAAGGCCAGGCATCCGTGGCGATTATGCGCGCCGGTCCGTTCTGGACGGAGAACGTGTGGTGAAGGAAGCCGCAGTTTATCAGCCTCACAAGAATTCTCTGGCCGGTCAGCGCCCGCACACGTGCGGAAAACGGTTGGGCGGATGACTCCGGCGGAGCCTGGCAGTCCGGAAACGGGCGGCCGTTAAGGAGCCAGTACTGAGGCGCGTATTGAAGCGGGTCGTATGCCTTACCCGCAGCGATATCGCTGTTCGCCGCCGGGTCGATTTCGCTTGCGACAATAACGGCTTCAACATCGTAGTTGCTGCTTGTGTCTTTGCCATAAGCGGTTTGATAGTTGGGGTCGGCCGGATCATCATACCCCGTAGGTCTCACAATAAGCGCCCCGTATAAACCCATTTGAACCTGGCGCTCGGGACTGGTTCCGCTCTCGTAGTGAAAGGTTCCCGCTCTCGAAACCGTAAAACTATATGTCATGCTTCCTCCGGGGACGGCGGCAGGCGCAAATGATAAAATCCGCCCGGCGCTGTCTATAACCGGATTCGGGCTGAGCTCCTGCCCCGGAAATGTCAGCGAGACGGGCTCGTTCAGCGTATTGTACAGGGTGACTTCCACCTGATCACCGACTAGCGCCTCAATCACCGGCCCCGGCATCTGCAGCCCGGCATCGGGACCGGCGGCCAAACCCCAGAAAATTGCCGGAATGCCGCCGGGTAATACAAGGATGCCGGAGCGTGCCCAAAACTCTCTCTGTATCAGCATATGTTTACCTCCTTGCGCCGGAACAACTATTTAGGCGCTCTGTTAGGCGCGGCGATAGGCTGCGCATAGCTTTGTCGGCCGCCACCGGCCGGATGCTCACGTACTTTCCATGTACGCTCCGCTCCGTCCGGTATCGTCCTTCGCCCTCTGTTTGCCTCTCACCGCGTTCCGTAAGTGTAATATAGGCTGAATAATTACCGCCGGAATAACTTAGCAGTGATCTACCGGCTGCCGGTCCGAGGGTTCCCGGCGGGAAGATCCCGATCATAGTCATCATCCCCCCGGGAAACTCACCCCAGTTAGTTATCTGCAACTCTTCGTGAGAGTGGAGCATGAAATAATACTCGCCGTTCATGTTAAAAGATGTCACCCCGACCGGTATATCGCCCTTTAACCCCAGATAAGGGCTGCCGCTCCACATGGTCCAACCGGCGTCACCGATCGCCTGGTTCCGCAGGTTCGGAAGAATGGTCGGGATGGGTTTGGAGACCGGATCATAACCCAGACCGTCCCACTGGAATATCTGGTCATAGGTCTGTCCGGCGCCCACCAGGACTGTGAAGCGCTTGTGCGAAAGGTCTTGCGAACCGTTTCTCAGCAAGCGGCCGTCGAAGGCCACCACCCGGGTGTGGTTTCCGTGCGGGTGCAGGGGGTGGTTATCGGTTCCGGCGCCTGCGTAGCGCAGGAGAACTCTCTCACCCGGCTCCGCCATGATCATGGAGCCATAAGGCTGCCGGGGTAAAAACTGCACCCCGTCGGGAATCATGGTGTCGGGGGCGCAACGGCCGTTCATCGTCCAGTACCGTGGTTTGTAAACGCCGGCGTGATAAGGTTGTCCCAGCCGGACCACATCGTGCATCAACGGGTCTATTTCACTTATTACCAGCAGGTATTCCCGGTCAAATTCGGTATCCGTTCCTGCTCCGTAAGCGGACCACGTGGCGGGGTCGGAAGGGTCGAACCCCGCCGGTCGAACGATGATTACCCCGTATAACCCCATCTGCACCTGTTTGCGCATTTCTGTCCCGCTGTGGTACAGATAAGTGCCCGGTTGATAGGCTGTAAACTGGTATGTTATTGTTCCTCCCGGCGGCGCGTAATCGGTCAGTGAAACAAGCCTCCCGTTTTCGTATGCCGGCCGAACCGGCCTCACGGCGCTGCCGGTTACCCGGAGAACACCCGCTTGGCCCGGGAACATGATCGATACGTTCTCCGGGAGTTCATTGGCCAGTTCGATCGTGGCAACATCCTCTTGGTTCAGCACGATAGTCGGCGCCGGCAGTTGGGCGGGCGTGTCGGTTTCGCCGGTGTAGCCCCAAATGTAGATGCTTGCCCCGTCAGGGGTGGCGACGTATCCTTCAGCGGCGCGCAGGCGGAGATTTACCGGCCCGCGGGCGGTAGTGGCGTTTGCCTGCATTAAACATCCCTCCCTTAAATGCGTTCCTCTTCTAGGGCGCGGCGATAAGCAACGCATTGCTGCGTCAGCCCTGCGGAGCCGAATCCTCACGTACGTATCCAGTACGCTCCGGTTCGTCTCCGCCGTTCTTCCTTGCACTGCATCACTTCTCGCCGCGTTCCGTTTATGTAACATTTCTGCTTCTAAGTGACCAGCTTAAGGGTCTTAATTTTCATTATCCTTTGTGCCGCTTCCGGCAGCACGGACAACTCCTTCTGCGATAGGTTATAGTCCCGGTCCCGTTTGCGGCGGCAAGGTTCCGGCCGGATAGATCTGAACGTGTGTCATCATGCCCCCGGGTGTCACCCCGGCGTTGTTATCCTTTTGGTAACCTCTGTTGTAAAGAGGATATATCCCCGGTTGTTGGGGCTGGATAACGGCGTCTACGGTTTGCCCGGCGCCGAAATAAAGAACGTCCCGCCTGAATGTAAGATCCTCACCGTGCAGTCCCCGCAGAAGCTGAGCGTCCCGGCCTATGACTGTCATTGACAACCCTAAAATGGTTATCGCGTGTTCCTCGAAACCGAGGTTGATAAAACGCAGGAGCACTTTCTCGCCGGTGTTTGCCTTTATATGGCACGGGTAAGGCTGTGCGGACAATTCGCCGCCGGGAGTCGTATCGACGGTATCCGGATAGGCACGGCCGTTGATCAACCAGTACTGAGGCCGGTACTCGGTCCAATCAAACTCCTGGACGTTTAAAACCTGGTCATGGGCGACCGGATCAAGTTCGGTAAGTAAGAGGAAGTACTCCCGGTCGAAGGCCGACCCGGTGCCGGCGCCGTATGCGGTTTTAAGTGACGGGTCGGAAGGGTTGTAGTCGAGGGGACGGGCGATCAGCGGACCGATCATCCCCATCTGGATGTGTTCCACCGGTTCAAAATGACAGTGGTACATATATGTGCCCGAATCCCGGGGCTCGTAATAGTAAACAAGGTTGCGTCCAACCGGTACGGATATCGAGGCTTCAGGAACTCCGTCCCATAACGGTATCTGATTTGGAAATCCGTGCCAGTGGATGGTGTGGGAGTCGTCAAGGTCGGGGCGTTGCGGCATTCCGAGGTTAGTCAGGGTCAATTCGACCCGGTCTCCGACTGTAACATCGAGCAGGGGAGCGACCAGTTGCGCCTTACCCAGGTGCGCGTAAATCTCATTTTCGGGGATCCCGGTAATGTCGGTGAAACCAAAAATGTAGTACTTCGAACCGCCGGGCATCTTTATAAAACCATCGGTAGCTCCGTAGCGGATTTGTTTCAGCGCCATTACAATACCTCCTTTGCAGGATAAACGTTATATTCGGACAAGCGCTGCCGGAGCGCCGTCAACGGGCCTCGTCCGCGCCGATGTCCGGGACGGCTCCACGCGGCCGGTCGTCGTAACCGGTGGCCGGTGCGTAATAAGTCTCTCCGTGAACGGTAAGGCTTTCTCCGCCCCTGTCGATTGCCGGTGAGTCCGGCCGAATGTGGTAATCGCCTTGAAGCGTGGGAACCACGGTGACGATTTTTAAGCTCTTAAAGTCGGGTTCCATATTAAAGGCGACAGCCGAGATCTCCGTATCATAGACCGCAACGAAGGACGGATCGACAATGATGTTCGTGGGGTCGGGAACCCCGTATTCTTTAGAAAGACTGCAGTAATGCGGGCTTAATACCTCCGGAGAAGGTGTGCCGAAAACTTCAAGGTCCATAACGTTAACCGGCGCGGAGTCACCGGCGGCCCCGATGCCCGCGATACCGCCGCGTCCCTCGTTTAGAGCCTGGTCGTACCAACCGGCGCGGTTATCCCAGAAAATGTTGTTAAAAAGCACGGGGTCGCTGAAAACCGGAGAATCCGGGGGCAGGCTTGCCTGGAAGGCGGCGCTGTTACCTTCGCTTGCCAGGCCTGCTCCGTGCGGCAGGCCGTCGCTGTCTTCAGCGGTGGCGGTGGTGATGTTTTTGGCGATGGTGTTGTTGACGATAACGACGTTGGAGGCGTCGTCCAAGGCCAGACCGCCGCCCAGGTCCATGGAAACGTTGTTGACAATCATATTGTTGTAGATATTGATGCGGTGCGTGCCGGGTTGCAGCAAACGGATGCCGCCGCCGTCGTCGTTGGCGAGGTTGCCCTGAACGAGGTTGTTGTATATGTCTACGGCGCCGGAACCGGCGGAAAGGGTTGCGGGCGGGACCGGTTGTTCCCCGCCTGCGAAAATTCCCGCACCTTCATCGAAAGAGGCATTGAACAGGAATTTATTGTGGTGAATGCTCCCGCCGTTGCTCAAACCATAGTGCGAGATACCGCCGCCGTACTCTGCGGAATAGTTGCCGCAGACTTCGTTATAGGAGAATTCGTAGCCGTGGGCGCCGGAGAAGATTCCCACGCCGCCGGCAAGGCTGATGCCGCCGTTATTCAGGATGCGGTTATGGCGGATGCGGACACCGTCGTTGTGATTATCGCCGGCGTACGGCCTGCCGATGGTCGTCGCGCCGCCGAAGCCTCCACCGTTGCTTTGAATCACGTTGTTGCTTATCTCCAGGTACCGGCAGTAGGCGTTTACAAATATCCCGCCGCCTTCCCCGCCTCTGGCGCCGGTAACTGTAAGCCCGTCGATCTGTGCGGTATATGCGTTGCTGAAGGTTCCGTCCTGCGCCACGACGGTTATAACCTGCCCCCGGGGTATCTCTTGAGGCCCGTCAAAGGTCAGCGAGGCAAGTTTCGCTTCCCACGAAGCCTGGTAGCTTCCGAAAAAGCGCCCGTCAATCGTGGTAACCCCCGGCCCCATTCCTTGAAGTTTGACGTTTTTATAAAGGATAGGGCTTTCGTGGTAGACACCCGGGCGGATGATGATCAGCGAACCCGGTGGAGCGGTGTCGATGGCTTCCTGAATCGTGGTGTCGGGAAGAGCGTTGACTACCGGCGGGGAATAACCTGCTCCGAACACGTGGATGGTAATCCCTGCCGTGCCGGAAACGCCGGTGCTTGCCTTCACGATAAGCTGAGCGAGGCCGGGGGGAAAATCCCTCGGAACAAAAGCGATGATTATTCTGTCGGTCCAGCCGAGGATGGGTATCGCTTCGCCGTTAAGCGTCGCAGACCCCCGGTTTCCGCCGAAGTTGCTCCCCCTGATAAGCAACACCCTGCTTCCGCTCTGGGTGACATGTACCCGGTTCACACTGCTGATCCGGGGCTCTCCCTCCGACAGACATACGGGCGGCCGTGAGAACTGCGCCCCGGGAGTTTCCACAAAAGCGGTTATGGGGAAAAGCGCGACATCAGCGTAGGTGGTTTTACCGGGCCAAACATCGAAAACAAGTTCGAGAGTCTGGTAGTTCGGATTATAGTTGTCATTTGGCCGGTCGGGGTCGCCCGGATCATTGCCGATTACGCGGTACATACCGGGTACAACACCGGAAGGCGTCGGTACGTTCGCCGTATAAGTCGAAGGCAGCAGTACCTCAAAAACGCCGTTGGCGTCCGAATAGACCGTAGTGATCAAACGTCCCTTATAATCCCTTATTCCTACGGGGGTGTAAGGAATCCCGCGTTTTTCACCGTAGTAAATGAAGGCGGGGTCGGTTTCAATGTTGACATCGTCAAGGAGGAACCCGACTATGCGTCCGGGAACCGGGACGTCTGTATAAAGGAAAAAGTCCGCAACCGCGTTTTGCCCCCGGTTCAGGGTAACAATCTTTGTATCATAGGTGTCCCCGTAATAAGGAGGCGGCGCCATGCGGGTTAAAGGTTTTTGAGTTTCGCGGCCTTCTAACGGTTCTGCGCTGCGTGTCGCCGCTGCCGGTTGAGCTGTATACTCATCGCCCTCCCCGGTGTTTACGGAATCTTTGTCGATCACTTTATAAAGCGGTTTTTGCCCGCCGTCGGGCAGACGGTTGCCTGGGTCGGTGGGGGGAAACACTTTTACGAGGTAGGTTCCGGGTTCCAGCGGCTTTTCCACTGCGCCGGGCGCGCCGAAATAGGGGTCAAAATATGCATTGAAGGCGTAGCCTCCGTCGAAGACACCTTCCTTGATCTGGTTGGAGCTGTTAGGGACCTCAGTGCATCCGGGGTCTTCAGAACCATCCGGGCGTACACAGCCGGTCGGATGCTGCCAGGCATCGGTTTGCGCGGAGTTTATCAGAACGGTGCTGCCATCGGGGTTCAGCCTGTAAAGGTGTAAGGTGACGCCGGGGATGCCGGGTTCATAGTCTTCCGCCGCCGCGTAGCGCGGGTCGATTTCGTTGCGCATGGTCGCGTAGTAAACGATCCCGGAGATTCCGCCGTTGGTAACATCGGCTCCGCCGGGTCCGGGAAGGGGATACTCATGCATGCCCCAATCGATGCGGTTTGTCTTGGCCGCCCAGGTGAGGGCGGCGAGGGTGAGCACTCCCGGATAGGTTACGGCCGGCCGCGGGGGATCGATGCCGGCGTCGGGGGTACCCGTGGCGGCGGTCTGCCCGAACCGGTCGAACCCAAGTTCGGTAACCGTAAAACGTTCCAGCTCAAAAACTTCATCGAAAGAATAGTGCCCGTCCATATCGGTTACGGTGGCGTACTGAACGCTTCCGTCTTTAAAGCGTGTGCCCATAGGAACATTCGGGAAACCCTCCTCGACATAATTCCCGGTTGAATCCAAATCGCGGATACCGTTACCGTCTGAGTCGCGGAAAACCATACCGCTGATCCAGCCGAACCAACGCGGAATCCCGATGTCGCCCATATTTACCGTTTCGCCCTCTCCGATCTGGACGGTTCTGAAGGAAATAATGTGGTCGAGGGGCTCATCCCAGATCGCCATCTGGTATAGGCCGGCCGGTACGCTTGTAATGGCGAAGGCGCCGTCGGGATTGCCGCGGCCGGTATACACCTGCTCGTCGTTTCCGCCTAGGTCGGTCAAGGCGATCCAGGGCCGGTCGACGGGTCCGCCAAGGGTAAGAGGTCTCACTGGTGGGGTGAACTCTATGACGGTCCGTACCCGCCCGGTAATCGTACCTGTTCCTGCTCCGGGGACGAATTCCACCGGCCGGACAAAACCGATCCAGACCAGCGGCATCCGGAAGCCCTCGCGCGGGCTGTAACCGTCGTTGCCTTCTTCGATCCAGGCGTCAATCATGTGCGTTCCTTCAATTGTGGTGGTTTGAATCCAGTCCGTGCCGTCCGGAGGAACGGCCTGCACCTCGTACTTACCGGGCGGGAGGTATTCTATTACCGCGTCCCCGTTTGCGTCGGTCCAGACCACGCCGCCGGTGCCCGGCGCGGGGATGGGGTTCCCTTCCGGGTCAAGGATGAGGTTCCCGCCCGCGTCGCGTTCATATTGTGTTCCCAGGGGGTTGCCGAAGTAGTCTACCGTTACCTCACCCACCGCATCGTCGATGACAATCCGAAAGCCGGAGAGTCCGAGTTCTAAAGGAAAGTCATCTTCACCATTCACCGGGCGGTTGTCTTCGAAAACGTGGACGCGGATCTTCGAAAGAGGCAGCGGGTGAGGTTGAAGCCTTACCGTGAGCGCAGTGTCGGCATCGAGGTTCACCCGGTTGCCGCCGAGCTTATGGCCGGGCGCCAGAACCGTTACAAGGTACTTGCCGGCGGGAAGATCAACTGTGGGGTTTGCCGAGTCTCCGGGGGCTGCAACCGGGCTGTGGCTTGCGCCGGGTTTGAGCGACGGCCAATTTGCCGGATCAGGGTCAAAAGGGTTCCCCACATTGTTTTCGTTCGCAATAAACTTATAATCCTGAACTATGGCGCCTGTCTCCCAGTCCAAAACATTAACGGTCAGTTGGAATGCTCTTTCCTGTCGAGACATAGAGTCGCCGGGTGCTGCCGGTCTTTCCGTATTAAGAGCAGCCATATTTTACCTCCGATCTAGGTATTTCTTCTATGATATTCACCTGAAGTTAACTGGTGTGAAAGCCGAATCCAGTTGCGGCATATTTTCATTTGCTGTTAACCCGTCGGACATTCACTTCTGGCACAAAATGGTCATAGACTACGTTAAACCGGTTAAGAAATATTTCGCAGTGGTTAAAGGAGGAATCTTGTGTTGACGCCAGAGCTGTTAAAAGAAGCGGCAGATTTGCACCAGCGCGGGGTTGCGGGTGACAAGGAAGCGGTCAAAAAGGCGCATAGTCTGCTGAAGAAAATCCGCAATTCTGCCCCGCGAAACGAAGTTGTAGAGGCTTATTTCGGCAGTGCAACCGCGCTCTTAGGCCGCGACTCCCTTGATCCCAACGAAAGATTCAAAAAGGCCAAAAAGGGCCTTAAGATCCTTGACGAAGCCGTATCCAACGTTCCCGACAATACGGAAGTGCGTACCGTAAGGGCTTACGTCTGTTACCGCCTCCCGGAGAATTTTTTCCACCGTACCGCCACCGCTATTGAAGATTTCAGTTACCTGGCCTCACGCTACGAGAAAGACCCGAAGGTGTTTTCAGAGGCCTTTTACTGCCGGATCCTTTACGATTTAGGGGCTTCGTACAAACGCCTGGGCCGGAAACAGGAGGCGGAGTCAACCTGGCGGAAGCTCATGTCCAGGACAAAGGATGACAAGTACAGACAGCTTCTTAAGCAGGAAGGAATGCAGGCGCCTGAACCGCCCGGAGAAGAAAATGTCTCTTAGATAGGTTCTTTTGCACAACCTGGCCGCAAACCGCGTAGTATGCAACCGAATATAAAGGCGTACGAGGAGGGAAGGCGTGAATGACATCATCTGTGCTCCGGCCGCGGCCCTGGCGGACTTAATCCGCAGCGGGAAACTCTCTTCCGAAGAGGTTGTTGACGCTCACCTGCGGCGGATAGAACAGGTAAACCCGGAGCTTAACGCGGTCGTTCAGTTGACCGCGGATGCGGCCCGCGTTAACGCCCGCGAAGCTGACGCCGATCTCTGCAGGGGGACGGTCAGGGGGCCGCTTCACGGTGTACCCGTAACCATTAAGGACGCCTTTGAGACGGCGGGTGTTGTTTCCACCGGCGGCACTGAAGGGCGCCGTTCCTTTGTACCGTACCGGGATGCGACTGCGGTCGCGCGCCTGCGCGCCGCCGGAGCGATTGTGCTGGGCAAAACGAACGTTCCGGAATTAAGCCTTGTTTATGAAACGGATAACCTTGTTTACGGAAGGACGAAGAATCCTTATGATCCCGCACGCGCCCCGGGTGGGAGCAGCGGCGGCGAAGCGGCTATTATCGCCGCCGGCGGGTCGCCCTTGGGCCTGGGAAGCGACACCGCCGGAAGTGTGCGCGTACCGGCCCATTTCTGCGGCGTTGCCGGGATAAAGACAACAACAGGACTCGTCCCGATGACGGGGCACTTTCCCTATAACGTTTGGGTGACGGAATGGCTGTCGGCGGCCGGGGTGTTGTCAAGGTATGTGGAGGACCTGGCTCTGGTCCTTCCGATTATCGCGGGGGTGGATTGGCGTGATCCGGCCGTGGTGCCGGTATTGCTCGGTAATCCCGGGAATGTGGATCTGAGGAGCTTAAGGGCGGCTTTTTTTACGGATAACGGGCTGGCGGTTCCCACACCCGAAACAGTTACAGCGGTTAAAGCCGCGGCGAAGGCATTGTCGGATGCGGGGGTGGAAGTCCAGGAAGCCCGGCCCGAGGGAATCGAGCAGTCCCATGAATTAATGCGGCAAATACTTGGCGCCGACGGCGGCGCCGGGCTCCGTATGGTGCTTGAGATGGCCGGGACGACGAAGACTCACCCTCTGACAAAACGGGTGCTTGCTTCGATGCGGTCTTCCACCCTATCCCTGGGTGAATTCAGCGGTCTGATGGTGCGGTGGTACTTTTACCGTAGCGCGATGCTGTCCTTTATGCAGAGATATGATGCGGTGCTTTGTCCCGTTTGTACGCACCCGGCCTTGCCCCACGGCGCTGCAGCAAAGAACGAAACGGCTCCCGCCTTTAGTTACGCAACGGCCTTCAACCTTACCGGGTGGCCCGCCGCATCCGTTCGCGCCGGCGCTTCCCCCGAAGGTTTGCCCATCGGCGTGCAGGTCGCGGCCCGTCCCTGGCGGGAGGACGTTGCCCTGGCGGCGGCCCGGCAGATCGAAACCACTTTAGGAGGCTGGCTGCCACCCGCTCTCACTAACTGAAAAAGAAGGTCCTTTAACACGCTCCTTCAAGCAAAAACGTCGCGGGTGAATATGTGACACAAAATAAAATTATTGAGGCGGGGTGACCTTCACTAATGGCGCCACACAGGGTTGTTATCACGCAGCCCACCTATCTGCCCTGGCTGGGTTATTTTAACCAGATGGCCTGCGCCGATACCTTTATTTTTCTGGACAGTGTGCAATTTGAAAAAAGCTCTTGGCAGCAGCGAAACAGGCTGAAGGGCCCTAACGGAGATTTTTGGCTGACAGTGCCGGTACTAACGAAAGGTCGAAGTCGGCAACTGATAAAGGATGTAGAAATAACGGATGAACGGTGGACGATGAAACACTTCAAGACAATGAAATACCTATACGCCAAGGCTCCGTTTTTCCGGGATGTAATTGATCTTTTTGCGGACATCTATCAGAAGCGGTGGGAAAAATTGATTGACCTGAACCTTGCAATTATTTTCATGCTGGCCGCTAAGCTCGGACTCTCGCCCAGGTTTCATCTCTCCTCCGAGTTAGGCGGGAAGGGAAAGAAAGTGGACCTGTTGATTCAATTATGTGAAAAAGTCGGCGCCACCCACTATATGTCCGGCCAGGCAGCCAAGGCTTATATTGACCAGGACAACCGGTTTGGAAACCACGGGATAACCCTTGAATACCACGACTTTCCCCACCCGCGATACCCGCAGCTCCACGGGCCGTTTGTCAGCCACCTTTCCATGGTTGACGCGGTTATGAACGTCGGTTGGGCTCGCACACGGGAGCTAATAGACACAATAAGGGATGAGATATGACCGTTAACGTCTTGATAACCGGGATGGGTCAGACAATCGGCATCGGTATCTTAAAAGCCCTAAGGATGTCGCGACTGAATTGTCGCCTTCTCGGCACGGATTGCGAGCGTAAATCGGCGGGTCTTTACATGGCTGATAAAGCCTTTGTCGTGCCGAAAGCCTCATCGGACGTACAGGAATATTTAAAAGAAATGGCCGCTATCTGCAGACGGGAAAGGGCGGATATAGTTTTCATCGGATCAGAACCGGAACTGCTGATTTTTGCTCCCATAGCGGAAGAATTTACCCGGGAAACAGGTACCTGTGTAATGGTCAGTTCCGACAGCGTCATCAAGCGTATTACCGACAAATGGGAACTGTTCAAGTTTTTATCGGGGGAAGGATTTCCGGTTCCCGAATCCATATTGCCGCTGGACGATAATTTGAATGCTTTCGCTGACCGACATGGTTTTCCACTGATTATTAAACCGAGACGGGGTTATGCTTCACGGAGTTTGCAGGTGATCACAAACCAAGAAGAGTTGCTTTTTTACTCCCGCACGCGTAAGGACATTATCCTACAGGAGTATATAAAGCCGGACGACCAGGAGTACACCGTCGGCGTTTTCGTAACCCGCTCCGGCGAGAGCCGGGGTGCGATCGTGCTGCGCCGGGAGTTGGCGGCCGGGCTGACCTTCCGTGCCGAAGTAGCGCAAGACGAGGAAATAACCGTTTTATCCCGCCGAATTGCCGAACGCTCCGGAGTTATCGGCCCCTGTAACATTCAATTAAGGAGAAGTGAACAGGGTCCAAAGGTATTGGAGATAAACCCCAGGTTCTCCAGTACCGTCCCCATCCGGGCTTATTTCGGTTATAACGAACCCGCAATGGCCGTTGGACATTTCGTTCTGCAAAAAGAAATTACAGAGCCCCCAATCAAAAAAGGAGTCGCATTACGTTATTGGCAAGAAATCTATCTACCATAACAGGTGGTATACAATGTGAACAAAAAAGGCATTAACGTTTTAATAACTGGAGCCGGAAGAAGAGTACCGATAATCAGGGCTTTCAAAAAAGTTCTAAGCGGTAATGGGGTTAAAGGCCGGGTAACATGCGTGGATATGGACCCGCTCTAACCTGCATAGACAAATTTGCTACTTTTCATTTTCTTTGCGCGCACGGCATCCCGACACCTAGAACTCTCTCCGGCGGTCTTCTCCCTGGCGAAAAACTCGATTTTCCTCTGATGGTCAAACCAGAACCGGCAAAGGAAGTATTAATTGCTTTAAAGTCGGCAACCTTTCCGAACTGGAATACTATCTCCAGGTCGTACCCGAACCGATCATCCAGCAATTTGCGCCGGGCAGGGAGTACACGGCGGACGTCATGTGCGACATGTCTAGTCGGGCCGTTATCGTAGTGCCGAGGGAAAGGATAGCAACCATCGCCGGTGTATCGCAGAAGGGCCGGACAGAAAGAAACCGCGTTATTGAAGAACTCGCGGCTGAAATAAGCGCCAGGCTTAAAATCATTGGACCGGCAAACATCCAGTTCATGGTTGACGGCGCGATACCGCGGTGCATAGATACAAACCCAAGGCTGTCCGGGGGTATTCCGCTTTCTTTAGCCGCCGGTGCGGATTTTGCAGGTATGATGGTGGACCTGGCCCAGGGGAAAGACCTGCCGCCGGCCCTCGGCCGATTTGAGGAAGGATTGATAATGCTGCGTTACGACGAAAGCGTTTTTGTAAAGGAATGTCCGAACGGCTATGTACCGTGCAATCCTGTTTGACTTGGACGACACCCTTTACCCTTACAGCCGGTTTGTACTCGGCGGTCTCCGGAATGCGGCCCGTTACGCCGCCAAGCACCTCGGTATGGAAGAGAAAACGTTTTTTTGCGCCTGCCGCCAGGAATGGCTGTTTCAGGGAAACTCGGGCAGGATCTTCGACAGTGTTCTGGCTTCCCTTGGACTGCCTCTTACCGCAGTTCCCTATCTTGTACAGGCTTTTCGCAACCAGGATAAACTCCGGCTTTACCCGGACGCAAAAGAGTTTCTGGACGCAATGCGGGGGAAAGCCGCATTGGGTGTGATTACCGACGGGCTTGCCTGGGTGCAGAAGCGTAAAATCGAAGCCTTGGACGCAAACCGTTACTTCCAAACCATAGTTTATTCGGATGATTACGGCAGGGACAACTGGAAGCCGAGTATTATTCCCTACCTTATGGCGTGGCAAAGGTTGGGTTTCCCCACTCCCAAATCGGTGGTTTATATAGGCGACAACCCATACCGGGATTTTACGGGAGCCAAAAGACTCGGTTTTTATACCCTGCGCCTGGTCCGCGGGCAGTACCGCAGCGTCCGGGTGCACGAAGCACAGGATGCCCACGATGTGTTTAGTTCCTTCAGGGAGGTCTTCGGGAAATTAAAGCTGTCTCCCGTTAATTAATCGAAGGAGGAAGCATTATAACTCTCGGTCAAGCCGTTATAAAACGCTTAGTAGATTTGCTCTGCGCTTTCGTCGGGCTGATTGTTCTCTTCCCAGTGATAATACTTGTTTCGCTCGTGGTCCTCATTGACTCGGGTAGGCCGATTCTTTTCATCCAGGAAAGAATCGGCTTGCACGGGCGGCTCTTTAACTGCTATAAGTTTAGAACCATGAAAACCGGTGCCGCCATGCTCTTCAACGATGACGGCTCCACATTGGTGTCTAAGTACGATCCCCGGGTGACGAGGGTAGGCCGGTTGCTGAGACGGTTTCATATTGACGAATTGCCCCAGTTGTGGAATATTATCTTGGGCCAGATGAGCCTGGTGGGCCCGCGGCCGGACCTACCCCACTTCTGGGGGGTTTACGATTCGGCGCAAAGACGGCGGTTTACGGTAAAACCCGGGATGACCGGCCTGGCCCAGATCAATCAACGTAACGCTCCGACGGTCGACGAGAGAGTCTCTTACGACCTGGAATACGTAACAGGGTATTCCCTCTGGCTTGACTTGAAAATTTTATTGAAAACTCTGGCTGTAATCTTGGACGGCTCGAGTGCGCATGATGGATATATGAACAGGGAAAGTGGTTCAGAAGGGTACCGGGGGATGTAATATAAGATGTAAGTGACTAACGATTAAGTAGTTGTATATAAGCATTAATGGTCTCTGCCGTCATCCTCCGGGCGTTAAAAACCTCCTCAACCAGGCGCCGCCCTTTTTCCCCCATAACTTTTACCGCTTCTGTTCTATCTGCCATCTTTAAAACGGCTTCGCCCACGGCGGCTGGGTCTTTGGGAGGTACAAGGTATCCTGTCTCGCCGTGTTGAACGACCTCCCTCGAGCCCTTAATATCCGTGGCAACGACAGGTTTAGCCATCGCCATGGCTTCCAGTATGGAAATGGGCAACCCTTCCCATAAAGAAGTAAGAACGAAAACATCCATCGCGGCCAGAAGTTCCGGTACGTCGGTACGGTGCCCGCAAACCATGATCCGATCCGCCTGCCGGGATTGTCGGATCAACAGTTCCGCCCGATCTCTAAGGGGGCCGTCCCCGACCATGATAAATCTCATACCCGGTCTGCGGGCTAGAAGGTAGAGAGCGGCAGCCACAAAATCCATCGGCGCTTTTTGGGGGGCAAGCCTGGCGACCGTTCCCACCAGAAGTTCCTCTTCCCCAACCCCTAACTCTCTGCGCTTTTTGAGACGGTCAAAAGGCCGGTCGAAAGGGGAGGTGTCAATGCCGTTGTGAATTGTGATAACTCTGTCAGGGCCAACGATACCGGAATTGACAGCCTCTAACCGGTCCTCGTTATTGACGGAAATCAGCAGGTCAGCCCACCGGGCTGCCGTTTTTTCGAGGCGGGTGTAAAACAATTTCGCCAGGCGGGAACTCTCATTATGAAAAGCAAAACCGTGCACTGTGTGCACCGCCGGTACGCCTGTTATTCTTGCGGCCAGGCGGCCAAGGAAGCCCCCCTTTGAAGTATGGGTGTGCACAAGATCGTAACGGCCCGCGCGTATTATCCGGATCAACTGAAGCAGGGCTCCGAGTTCGTTCCATGGCCTTATCTCCCGCCGCATGGCGGGTACAGGAAAAACGGTGTAACCGGAATCTTTCACGGCGGCAAGGGTTAACCCCGGAGTTCCCGCAAAATGCGCTTCACTTCCTTGATTCCGGATGGCTCGCATGAGGGTCAGCAGATACGTGGAGCCGCCGCCATATTCGGACCCGCAACCGATTTGAAGGACCTTAAAACGGTTCATGGATGCACCTTCCCAGCCATCCCGGTATGTTTGGGCAATATCTCTCTCACGGCGTTGATGACTTTTCCCACATCATCTCTCGTCATTTTAGGGTACAGGGGTAGGGAGACCAGCTTCTGATAGGCGCCCTCGGCCGCCGGGAAGTCTCCTTCTTTGTAGCCGTAAGCAGTTGCGTAGTACGGATGAAGATGAACCGGGATGAAATGAACGCTGGTTCCGATGCCCTTGCGCCGGAGTTCTTCGATAAACATTTGGCGGGACAGACCCGCTTGCTTTTCGTCAATCTGGACTACGTAAAGGTGCCAGGCATGGCGCCCTTCTTCATCAGCGCACGGCAGGATAATGCCGTCCAACCCTTTCAGGCCTTCGTTATACGCCCGGGCATACTCCTCGCGTATTCTCTGCATATCCGCGAGCCGCTCCAACTGCCTGAGACCGAGGGAGGCTTGCAGATCGGTCATATTGAACTTGTAACCCGGCAGTAAGACACGGTAGTACCACGAACCCTTGGCGGTGTACCGCTTCCAGGCGTCCGTATCCATGCCATGAAGGCTTAAGAGCCGCACCTTATGCGCCAATTCGGCATCGTCGGTGGTGAGCATTCCCCCTTCGCCCGTAGATAAATTCTTCGTGACGTAAAAGCTGAAGGCCGTTGCGTCGCCTATGCTGCCGACCATGCGGTCTTTATAGCGGGTGTAAACCGCGTGCGCGGCGTCTTCCAGAACCTTTAAGCCATGCGTTGCGGCCAGTTCGAGAATGCGGTCCATTTCACAGGCCCGGCCTGCATAATGAACGGGTAAGATTGCTTTGGTCCGCGGGGAAATTTTTTGCGCGATTTCATCAGGGTGGATGTTCAGGGTTTTCGGACAAATATCCGCGAAGACCGGTACAGCTCCGGTGTGCACGACTACGTTGGCCGTCGCCGCGAAGGTCAGCGGGGAGGTTATAACCTCATCGCCGGGGCCGATTTCCATTGCTTTTAACGCCAAAAACATACCCGCTGTGCAGGAATTAACCGCCACAGCAAATTTACTGCCGACAAAGGAGGCGAACCGTTCTTCGAACAGCGCGCATTTCGGTCCACGGCTCAACCAGCCGGAATTCAACGTGTCAATAACCTCCAACAGTTCTTCCTCACCGATAAACGGTTTCGCGTAAGGCAGATAATCTTCACTTTTGAGCATTACTCATTCAACCCCAGACATACGTCGTTTTTAGGCAAATTAAATTTGGCCCTTGCCAGATCCACCAAAACGGCAGTTTTTTCCGCTGTTAAAGGTTCCTGATAGGTAAAAATCAGGTTTACCAACGCTTGATCAAAGGCGCCGTTTGCTACGACATGTATTTTTCGGTGGTTTGAAGGAACGGTTTTTTCCTTCTCGGAGAGCAGTTGTTCGCAAAGCTTTTCACCCGGCCTCATGCATGTGAATTTAATCTCGATGTCTTTGCCCGGGCAAAGACCTTTGAGCCGGATCATATCGTGGGCCAGATCTAATATTTTTACCGGATCGCCCATGTCTAAAATAAATACTTCGCCACCCTTGGCAAGGGCTCCAGCCTGAATAACCAAGCGTACAGCTTCCCTGACCGTCATGAAAAACCGGCGCATTTCGGGGTGGGTAACCGTCACAGGGCCTCCCATCGCGATCTGTCTCCGGAACAACTGGACTACGCTGCCCCTGCTGCCCAATACGTTACCGAACCTTACTGCCGCAAACGTCTTTTTACTGAAGCGGGCGTAATAACGGATTATCATTTCCGCGAGCAGCTTCGTCAGGCCCATTACGCTGCTCGGGTTCACGGCCTTGTCGGTCGAAATGAGTATAAACCTTTCGGTTTTATGACGGTAAGCCGCTTCAGCGGTATTCAAGGTGCCGAAAACATTGTTCTTAAAAGCTTCTTCCGGTTGAAGCTCCATTAAAGGAACATGCTTGTGGGCGGCCGCGTGAAAAACCACTGCGGGGCGGTACCGCGCGAAAACGGCGAACAGCTTTTCCCGGTCCCGCACGTCCGCAATCAAAGGTACGTGTTCTACCCGAGGCCATTTTCGCGACAAATCCAGGCTGATTTCATAAATGCTGTTTTCACCCCGCCCCAAGAGGAGCAGCCGGCGCGGCTGAAAGGCGCATATTTGGCGGCAGAGTTCCGCGCCGATGGAGCCGCCCGCACCCGTAACCATGATAACCTGGTCCTTCAGGTAGGCGCTGACTTGTTCGAGATTAATATCCACTTCGTTCCGGTGCAACAAGTCTTCCATTTGCAGTTCGTGTACCTGCTCAAGCAGTTGTTTCCCCTGAACTATGTGCAGCACGCTGGGCAATACTTTTACGCCGACACCGGCTTGACGGCAGATGTTGTCGATGGTTTTAATCTGATCTATCGTTGCCGAAGGGATGGCGATAATGGCTTCTTCTACCTGACGCTTCCGCACAATATCCGGTATGTCAAACCTGGTGCCGAGTATTTTTAACCCGCAAAGTTGCAGTGCTTTTTTCTCCGGGTCGTCGTCAACGAAACCGACCGGGGTAAGTCCGACGCCGGTTCTCGTTGATCTCAACGTTTTTGCAATTAGTGCTCCCGCCTCGCCGGCGCCGACGATGAGGGTTCTTTTACTTTTTTCGGGCCGGCTTTCTTTAAAGAGACCGCCCCATAAAAGGCGCTGTATGAAACGCGTTCCTAAAAGGAAAAGGAGCGACATCAGCCATAGAGCCGCCGGCACGGCCGCGGTGAATCGAAGCTTCAGGATCAGTGCGGCAACGAAAATAATTGCTATTCCAATGGTAACGGCAAGTATGATGACCAGAAAATCGTGGATTCCGGCATATTGCCAAATCCGGTGGTAGGAGCCGCAAAGATACGAGCATAGGAGCAGAATGATCACAGCAAGGATACCAAAAACCGTCACATCTTTGCTGAAACTGATAGGGACGATATTCCAACGCAGATATAGACTTAAGAAAACGGCTACAGTCAGTAATGCAGTGTCTATGGTTAAGGTCGCGGCAATTCTCTTGGACACAGTATTAGGCACCTTCCAGTTATACTAAGTAAGACCAGGTTTATGGTGTTTGAGTCGTCCTGCCAAAATCTCGTCGCAAACCTTTTCGTATTTGCGTACGGTACAAGCAATATCGTACTTTGCTGATACCCTTTCTCTAGCAGCCGCCGCCATCCGTCGGGCCGATTCGGGATTTTCGATTAAGTAAGTCATGCATGCGCATAGGGATACCGGATCGTTTTCAGTGGCCAAAAGGCCCGAAACCCGGTCCTCAATCACGTCAAAATTACCCGGTACCGCAGTCGCGACACAGGGAAGCCCGGCGGCCATGGCCTCCAGTAAAGCTATGGATAACCCTTCCGCGTGAGTAGACAAAACAAATATGTCGGTATCCTGTAACAATTCAGGGATATCTGTGCGAGTGCCGAGGAAAGATATGCTGTCGGAAAGGTTAAGTTCTGTGGTTAGTGATTCCATGTCCTTGCGCAAGACTCCGTCCCCCACGAAATCAAGCCCGATTGTAAATCCCCGTTCTTTAAGCAGCTTAACGGCTTTAATCAAGGTTGCAGGGTCCTTTTGCCCGTCAAGACGGGACACCATCTTGATACGGACGGGCTGTTCGGTGAACAATGCTTCAAGATCAGCGCGAGGGCATCGGTCAACCGGAAGACCGTTTTCGATAACGTCAATTTTTACATCCGGCAACCAAAGTGCTTTTTTCACCATTTCTTTAACATCTCTGGAGACGCATATTACTCTATCGGATACAAGGTGTGATTGGATCAGGTTAACAAGCCGGCCCCGCAGGCCGTAGTGGGCTGCCGTGGCCAAGTGTTCCACGGATACAACGCATTTGATCCCAAGCCCTAAGACGGCAAGTCTTCCCCAGAAGTAAGCAACCGGCGTGTGGAAAAACACAGCATCCGGCCGGTTTTCCAAAATGGTTTGCCTTAAAGCGCGAAGAAATCCCCAGTCCCATTGACCCCGTTTCAGCAGAAAATACCCCTGAACGCCGCAGCTCTGTAATTCCGTCAAATAGTTCGGGTCTACTTCATAACCTACCAAAAGGACTGCGGGCTCAAAACGGGTACGGTCATGGTTCTTTGCAATATCCACTACGATACGGGCTGCGCCGCCGGTACCCCCGTAGACGGCATGGAGTAGTTTAATCATAATTCCACCGTTATTCTGTAATTTTGTAATCTTTCCCAGTTTATGAACCGCCCCGGTATTAGTGCTTGTTTAAAGCTTTTTAATTATCAAGCCCTTACAAGGCGTTCGAAAAACCGGAATACGTATTCTTAAAGCAGGCAAAGACGTCTTACTTGGAGTCCGAAACAAGATTTTTCAAATATCCTAAAACCAGCGGCCCCAGGTCTTCGCGCTTGAGCGCAAGTTCAACGGTTGCTTGCAGGTAACCGAACTTGTCGCCGGCGTCGTAACGTTTTCCGGTAAAGGCATAACCGAAAACCCTTTCCTCTTTGGCCAGTAGTTTAATGGCGTCTGTTAGCTGAATCTCGCCCCCGCACCCCGGGGGGGTTGCTTCCAGGGCGTTGAATATTTGGGGGCTGAGGATATAACGGCCGATGATACCCCAGCGTGATGGAGCTTCCTCCTCCGCCGGTTTCTCCACCAGATCTCTTATGTGAAGCACCCGTGGCTCGATTTCTTCGCCGGAAATGATTCCGTACCGGGAAACCTGGTCGAAAGGCAGCCAGTCAAGCGCTAACACAGTGCCCCGGAACTCCTTAAAAACCTTCAACATTTGTGCCAGGCACGGGTCCTCTCCGACAACAACGTCGTCTCCTAATAGGACAGCAAAAGGTTCACTACCCACAAAACTTCTCGCACAGAGTACCGCGTGCCCCAAACCACGTGGTTCGCACTGCCTGACGTAATGGATATTTGCCAGGTTGGCAATCCCACGGATTTCCTCGAGCCATTCTTTTTTGTTCCGCTCGCGCAGATAAGCTTCCAACTCGAGGCAGCAGTCAAAGTGATCCTCGATAGCTCTTTTGCCGCGGCCGGTGACGATAAGAATGTCTTCAATTCCCGAGTCTACGACCTCTTCAATGATGTACTGAATGATCGGCTTGTCAATAAGGGGGAGCATTTCTTTCGGCTGTGCTTTGGTGGCCGGTAGAAAGCGGGTTCCCAACCCTGCTGCCGGGATGACGGCTTTTGTGACTTTAAAACTACTGCTCAGTTTAACTCACCCTTTCGGTGCCAGGTGTTTGAAAATATCTTCTGAACGCATCTGCGCCTTGCTGAATTAAACGATACGACTCCGGTAGGCGTGTAATGTTACTGCCTAAGTAGTTTACGTTTAACCGCCGGGTGAGGTGAAAAAATTTGGAGTTTTAAGTCTCACCGCGTCCCCAAAATTCTTGGAACACCGGTACCTTAAGCAGGTAGAGTGCGGTCGTATAAACTATTCCGCCCCAAAAAAAATCGAGGGCAACGCGGCACAGCAGCCCGGTCTTCCCGCTGAAATGCTGAGAAAGCAGGCAATCGCAGCTCTTGATCGCAAATCCCATTACAAGAACCGCCAGTCCGCTCTTGAAGAGAGCTATCCAAAGCAGCCGGCAATTAAACCCTTGAACTTTTCGCTTCAGGCCATATGACAGTAGAAACGCCGTTAAAGTGAAGGCAATGGAGGTGGAGAGCGCAATCCCCCCAAGTCCCATGGCCTTGACCAAGAAGTAATTCAGGCTGATGTTTATTATTACCATCGCCACTCCGTTCCGGACCGGCGTAATGGTGTCCTGAAGAGCGTAGAAGGCCTTGCTGAATATGTCCTGGAGGGAATGCCCCACCATTCCCAGAGCGTAAAACAATAACGCTGCGGCCGTCATGAGAGAAGCCCGGGCGTCAAACTCCCCCCGCTCGAAAAAAAGGGACACGACCGGTTGGGCTGTGACCGCGAGCCCTACTGCGATGGGGAAAATGATGTAAATGACCATGGTCGACGCCCGCAATAATTGACGGCTGTATGCTTCCCAGTCTTGTCTGGTGCAGGACTGCGACAAGGCGGGAAAGTAGACGCTGCCGACCGCCAACACGAAGATCCCGAAGGCGGAGTCGGTGAGAAGCACTGCGTAATCAAGCGCCGCGATGCTTCCCGGGGCCAGGTAGCTGGCGAAAACACGGTCAAACAGATTGGTGAATGCCGTAACCGCGCTGCCTGCAAGCATTGGCAGGGCAAGCGCCGCCATCCGTTTCAGGTATGGGTCACGTAGGTCGAGAATGAGGCGAAACCGATAGCCGTAACGCCAGGCACAACTCAATAAAAACAGGCATTGCCCCAAGTAAGCCAAAATAATCCCCGCCACCGCCCCGTGAAGACCGACTTTCGGGACCAGTATCAGCAAGGAAGTGATCATCACCAAGTTAAAAACGAGACCGCTTGCGGCGGGGAAGGCGAAAGCCCGGCGAAAATAGAGGTACGCCGTAGTCAGCCCCAAAAGGCCCATGATGGTAATACACGGCATGAGCATGTAAGACAGCTCAACCGTCAAACGGTAAGTCTCCTCCTTGAAGCCGGGGGCGACCAGCTTTATGATCCAGGGAGTACACAGCATGCCGAGTCCGGCCGCAACAATCAGCACAATCGTTATGCTGTTGGTTAAGTTCGCAACGTACCGGTCCACTGCCTTTGGACCGGCTTTCTCAGCCCGTTCCGTGAGTAATGGAATAAGGGTGTTGGGAATAGCCAGTGATACTGCGGTGAAAAGAACCATGGGGGCAAAACCGGCTACTTTGAAGGCATCTCCGGCCGGGGTGGCGCCCAATCGAGCCGCCAGTATTATTTCTCGCAGAAAACCAAGTACTTTACTAAAAAGGGTAAGGACCATAAGTCCAGCCGCGATTGTTGTCAAATGTCTGCTTCCGGGCATAGTTTTGCTTGTTTTCCCGCTGCTAAGGAATTTAAGCAGCCTTTTTAGGGTTTATTGAGCCTTAACGGCCGGCCCTTGCCAATATATGCCGTGCGCCCCTAAAGGTGCTTGTCCTTGGAGACCCGGGCGGTTTCAAGCAAAAGGACTGAAAAAAAGCCGTCGTGGAATGAGTTTTAGTTGTAGTGTCCGATCCCCCAGTGAATAACAAAGCTTTTTATGTTATCGGCCGGTCGTCTCACAGTAGCAGATAAGGATGTCGGCAGGGGCGGGATTTGAGCATTATTTCGGGGCGGGAGGTAATAGGTGTTTACCGTGTTGTAGATCGGCGCACCGGAAGTCCAAGGGGCGTAAGGGACGAATCCGTATGCCCGGGCGCCGTCGTAGTACGTCTGAACCGCGGCGTAGTCGTTCCAGGAAATGAACCTGGCGGTAAGCACCGTGAAGTTATACCGCTCGCTTAAATCAACGATATGGTTACGCTTCGCGTTGATCCAGGGATCCCCGGTCGTCTTTTCGTAAGGATAATGTTCCCACATTAAAAAATCAATTAAGGGCGCAGTGTAATCAATTAGATTAAGCGGGGCGTTTTTCCACCAACCGCCGTTCTGAACGATTAACTTCGCCGGATCGTTGTTCCGGATTTCTCTGACGAGCTGGACGGTGGCATCGAGTACCTCCCTGTTGTTGGAATAATCGGTGGCTTCGGCTAAGGTGTCTAAAAAGACACCGTCAAACCCGCGGGCGTAAATACCCTTGGCGTAGTCGGTGATAATCTGCCGGTAATGGGTACTGCGGGGGTCCATTATCCAGTCGGGCGGGTTGTCGTTGGTGTTGGCTACCTTTTGTCTATTTATTAAGAGGTAATCGGATTCCCGAAGGCCCGTAAAAGGCGTCCACTGTTGGTCGATAGAAGTAGTAGGAACGTAGGCGACTACCAGGACATCGGCTGCTTGCAACTTTTTCAATTGGATGTCACTAAGCGTATAAGGCTCAACAATGGCCAGATCAAATCTTTTTAAGTATTCTATCTGCTGTGCCGTTGAAACGCTCCGGTCACCCGTTACCCTGTTTAACCCGAAGGCGGTCAGCTTGACAACAGAAATAATGACCAACATGACCAGAACAGCCAACATAATAATGATATTTCTGACCGCCGTATTTTTAAGTCCGGGCCTGTTTTTGAGCATGGCTTTACCTGATTTCTGCTTGTCTATAAAACTCTACGTATTTGGCTGGTTGACGCCTTTCACAGCCGACTCTTCGTCAATTTATGCCGCTGTTTCTTAATAGTGCCTGTACGAAGCAGCGGCCCATAATAAAAAAACGGAGACCCGCCGCAGTAATTTCTGTTTCCGGGGCGGGTCTCAATAAGTATACTGAAACGATCTATAATTTAACTAGGCAATCAAGAAGCTACTGCCAAAGAGTTCTCACTGCCATCTTGTTACTTGCAGACGAAACGTTTCCTGCGGCATCCGCGGCCTTTATGTAATAGTAGTACCGTGTTTTCTTTCCCAGGCCGGTATTGGTGAAGCTTGTCCCGCTAACGGAAGCCACTTTGTTGTAAGTTCCGTAATAATAGTAGCTCCGATAAACGTCGTAACGAGAGACACCGACGTTGTCTTTAGAAGACGTCCAGGTTATTTTTACGGAGGTTGAACTTAAAGCGACAGCCCGCGTTATCGTTGGCGTTGTCGGTGCCTGGGTGTCCGGCGGCGGCGCCGGCGGATCAACCGGAGGAGAAGGCGGCTCATTCGGCGGCGGCGCAGGCGGTTCCGTTGGCGGCGGCGCAGGAGTATAGCTGCGGGGCGGGAGGTTATAAGTATTTACCGTGTTATAGATCGGTGTACCGGAGGTCCATGGGGCGTATGGAACAAACCCATAGGCGCGGGAGGCGTCATAGAAGTTCTGTGCTCCGGTGTAGTCGTTCCAGGGGAAGAATTTTGTTGCGAGCACCTTAAAGCCGTATTGGTTACGCGAGCTAATCAATTGATTGCGCTCCGCATTTAGCCAGGAATCGCTGGCACCTTTTTCGTACGGATAATCCGGCCACACAATCCCGTCAATAGAAGGCCCGGTTTGGTCAATAAGTTGCAGCCAACCATTGTCCTGAATTATCAGTTTAGTAGGGTTAATGCTTCGGATTCCCTGCACGAATTGGCCGGTGGCTACCAACAGTTCTTGTATGAAGTTGGTTAAAATAGTTGAATCCAAGGAAACATATTTCCATAAATTCTCCGGCTCGCTTATGCCGGCCAGAAAAACGCCGTCAAATCCCCGGGCATACACCGTTCTTACGTAGTCGGAAACGATTTGACGATAGTGCTCACTTCGGGGGTCCATTATCCAGTCGGGATAGCTGGTGTTTACCACTTTCTGCCCGTTAACCCAGATGTAATCGGAATTTAAAAGGCCGGTGTAAGGCGGCCACTGCTGATTCACAGAAAGAGTTGGAACGTAACCGATTACGATGACCCCTGCGGCCTGCAGCTCTTTTAACTGGGCGTCACTTAAGGACTGTGGCTCGGTGAGCGCGAGATCAAATTTTTTCATATCCTGTAACTGCTGTGCCGTAGGAGCGCCCCAGTGCACGACAAAGCTGTTAACGTCATGGGCGAAACGGTTGGATGCGGGTGGCGGCGCAGGGGGAGCCGGCGGATCAGTGGGCGGTGGCGCCGGCGGATCAGTGGGCGGTGGCGCCGGCGGATCAGTGGGCGGCTGCGCCGGGGTATAGCTGCGCGGCGGGAGGTAATAGGTGTTTACGGTGTTATAGATCGGTGAACCGGAAGTCCAAGGGGCGTAAGGTGCGAACCCGTATGCCCGGGCGTCGTCGTAGTACCTCTGAACGGCGGTATAGTCGTTCCAGGAAATGAACCTGGCGGTAATGACCTTGAAGTTATACTGATTTCTTAAACTGATAATGTGGTCTCGCTTCGTGTTGGTCCATGAATCACCGGTCCCTTTATCGTATGGATAATGTTCCCACATCATGAAATCGATTAAAGGCGCGGTGTAATCTATAAGGTTAAGCGGAGCGTCCTTCCACCAACCGCCGTTCTGACAGATCAACTTCGCCGGACCGGCGTTCCTGATTTCTCTTACGAGCTGGACGGTGGCATCGAGTACCTCCCTGTTGTTGGAATAATCGGTGGCTTCGGCCAAGGTGTCTAGAAAAACACCGTCAAACCCGCGGGTGTAAATACCCTTGGCGTAGTCGGTTATAATCTGGCGGTAATGGGTGCTACGGGGGTCCATTATCCAGTCGGGCGGGTTGTCGTTGGTGTTGGTTACCTTTTGACCGTTCAGCCAAAGGTAGTCGGACTCCATAATGCCTGAGAAAGGGGTCCATTTTTGGTCGATGGAAGTGGTCGGGATATAAGCAATCACCATGACGTCGGCTGCATGTAAGGCTTTGAGTTGTGTGTCACTGAATGTGTACGGCTCGACGACGGCCATATCAAATTGCTTCATGTCTTCAATCTGCTGTGCGGTGGGAGTGCCCCAGTGGATCACAAAACTCTTTACATCGTGGGGCAGGCTGATAGCCGCTTGCGATATGCCGCCGATAGGAACAACGGTTGCCATCAAAGCGATCACGAGTAAGGTCGTTAGAGCTTTTCTTGTCAATAAATAGACCTCCTTCAAAAAGCTTGTATTGTGATAGTTGCTGCAAAGCTTCCGCCATTCACCTCCTAAGAGGATACCCTCACCATTTAAGCCTGATTTCGATAGAATTTGACATATTCCTACATGTAAGTTCTGGCAAGTGGGTGAGAGTCTTGGGAGAAAACGATTATGGTTTAATAACGCTTGGGGTGCGGATTCTCAAGCCGACTTCGATTTATAGTTAGACAATCGTTCGGCCCTATTCCGAACATTCACAGTAATATCCAACGGCTATTTACCTATTTGATTCTTGATCTTGAGTACAGGTATGCTGCGGGCGAGTTTAGTCACCAGTTAATGGTAATATGTATATTATATCGGCTAAGGATAACACAAATTCAGGCACAACTTCTGGAGGGAGCCATGTCTACTGGCACGGTGGCTGATGAGCCGGTACTTGCTGTAGTAACGGAAAATGATTATTTCCCGGGCCGTCACCTGCGTCCGGCCTTGTTCCCGATGTTTTGTCCTATATGTGGGGCAAGGTTGTCCCGGAAGCCGCTATACTGCTCTTCCTTCAGCATGAAGGCGGGCCGGCGGCTTGATGGCGAGACCGGATCTACACTGTGGCTATGCGGTTGCTGTCAGTACCTCTTTCGCGTGGACGATCATTCTTCGGAGGACGCGCTGAGATACTTCGACGGCACGGATTATGTCTCCCAGCAGAATGAGGAATTCCTCCGCTGGACGAAACAGGGGATGTTTGAGGAGGTTTTGCGCAGGACAGCCCGTCACTTCCATTTCCGGGACCAGCCGGGAACGATGGTTGACTTCGGGTGCAGCTATGGTCACTTGGGCTTGGTGTTTCAGCGTGCCGGCTGGCGGGTCGCCGGCGTGGACATAGCCGAAAGCATCCGGCAGTATCACCACGAGAGAGGCACGTTTCCGGTTTATGAGCGGTTGGAATGCCCCCAAATTCCCGACGGGAGCGTAGACGTCATCGCCATGATCGACGTCCTTTGTTGTATTTCCAATCCGCTGGACCTGCTAAGTGTGGCTTATCGAAAACTGGCTGAACCTGGCGTGGTGGTCCTGCGCATACCCAATCGTACACGGTATATCCGCTGGGGAGTGCGGCTGCAGAGATTCCTGCCGGATCTGGTGAGCCGTTGGGAGTACGACTATAGCAGTTTCTGGACAACTCGTAACATAAAGATGGCAGCGCGGCAGGCCGGTTTCAATGATTGCCGTATTTTCCGCCGGGAGTCAGGTTATCGCTATCCTCCCGCACGGAAGTTATTTCATTGGATAACGCAATTACTGGCAGCCGGTACGGGCGGAGTAATAGACCTGGCCACCGTCTTTCAAGGCGAACTGTGGAAGGGCCGCCCACCGGTTATTTAAGTTGCGGATTTACAGTCGAAGCTCCTTTCTTTAGAGCATCCTAATGTCGGGGCGCTCGGGGGAGTGTCGATCAATAATGCTGGTTACCGGGTTCCCTTTTATTACGTAATTGAGAGTGAGCAGGAAAAAACGCCAACAGGATCCACAGCGGCTTCATCAGCAGCAGATAATGGGCAAATATCCCCATCGCGACGATTACCACGATATAACCCCGAAGCATTCGTTCCATTGCCCCGTCGGCGCCGGCGCTTTTCGGGGCGGTGTGCCAGAGGTACCCCAGCATGAAAAGGTAGAAGAGCAAGGGTAACGTGCCAGTAACGGCCATGATTTCGATAAACATGTTGTGACTGTACGTTTTGTAGTAATTTATGGCATCGGCGTAAACCAAAATATTGCCGAACCCCACACCCGTCAAAGGATGTTGGGCGTAAATCAACAAGCCGCCGATAGCCGCCTGGAACCTGCCGTTGGAGAAATCACTTCCCTCCAGGCCGCTCGAGATAAAAAGCCGTTCGGCCGGGATGCTGTTAAAGACTTCAACGTTAAAGACGTTTGCAAATACAACTAAATATACCACTACCACCAGCAATAGGGAGACAGCAAGGTAACCCTTCCGCCGCCAAAAGATACGCCAGTGCAATAACGAAATAAGGAGGAAAGTCAGCAACCCGCCGCGCGAAAGTGACAGTAAAATGCCCGCGCACGCGCACAATTGGCTCAGATATCCTGCCCCTCGCAATGTTTTTTCATCCCTGCCGAGGAAGTAAAAGGACGTGAGATAGACCAAGCACATAACGAAGGCGTATTCGTTGGGGCCGGGCCACCAACCGCCGGCACGAAAGTAGCCCTCAAACCCCCCGCTTAAAACTGCTAGATAAAACTCATAAACACCCTGAAGGGTCAGCACCGGCGCGCATAAAAGAATGGTCAGGAGAATGCCGTCAAGTTCTTCCCTGCTGCGAACGCTCAGTGATACCAATTGAAAGATAAAATAACCGATCAACAGCATGTATATATCGTAGTAAGCCTCACCCAAATCCGCATGGATTGACCCCATCGTAAGGTAAACCAGAAAAAAGGCGGTGACGACATACGTGCGGGGATCGCGGCAGCTAAGCAGCGGATATGATTCGGATGTTGACATCTCAAATAATAGGACCCCCGCCGCTAATAAAAACAGGATAGGCGCTGCCGGGATACCGAACTTCTCCATGGTAAATGTCGTAAGATCGGTGAAAGATGCAAACACCAAAATATAGAGCAAAAGGAGTGATTTTCGCATGCTAACTAACCTCACCGTAGGGGTTCTTGCTTCAGACGCCGCACGTTATGCAAGAACATGACTCCGGTCAACGTCCACAGGAATGACAACAGGACCGTCAGACCTAAACCTAAATGAATGTTCATTCGGTAGGCCGGGGCTGGGACGGTCGTTTTTTCAACAACCAGCACCTCTCTCTCGCCCAATACCGCCGCCAGTCTCTTTGGGGCAAGGGTCATAACATTTTTTACTACCAGGGCAGCGTGTTGAGGGTCTTTACCCACCATGCTAAGCCGGATTAGTTTCGTGCCTTCCGGGTTATCGTACCGCAGACTTTGTCGCAGCGTTTTAAGGTTAGTCTTGAAAGGAAGTGTTTTTATCACATCCAGTAAAAAAACGTTGCCATCCAATAGCCGGATGCATGTTTTGACGATTTCTTCGTCGGCTTGAGGCTGAACAAACACTCTTTGCCAAGGATTATCGGGCTCGCTTTCAAGCATCAACGTTGCCGCAGCCTCGTATCTTGGCGATAAGATCTGTATTGTTAACAGGCAAAACAGTCCGGCCAAGAAGGGTATGCCCCAAAGCCATGTCTTTCGGCGCCAGAGTAGCAGCAGAAAATCTCTAAATTCCATCGGCGTCATCTTTTCCGGGTGTATTCCCAATGTCGGGCGACCGGCGTGCGCACCCCACCATCAGACATCCGCTGAAAGTCAGGATAAAGCCGATCAAGACCGCGCCTACCATGTACAACGGTATGTTGGGACTAACGGGGATTCTATTCTCGGAAGCAGCATCGATCAACCTGACGTTGGCCATTCGCAAGGTCGTTTTTTCTTTCTCAATGAAAACCTCGGCTGTCTTGTTGGCTATGCTTGCAGCCTGGCGCGAGTTGGGGAAATACACCGAAATCTCAATTAAAACCGTGTCGCCCTTTTGTCTGACCCTTACAGCCCTACGAAGTTCCTCAGCACTTACGGTGAAATGCAGTTCCTGGGACACCCGGTTCATTACGTCCTTACTAGGTATTATTTCACAGTAGGTCTTGACTAATTGTTTATTAGCCAGCACATCGAGGTAACTGACCTTTCCGGTGGCGGGGTCTTCCGCTCCCGCAACCATTAACACAGCTGTAGCCCGGTAGAGCCGCGGCACCGCGCAGGTGCTCAGCAGCAACCCGCTTAATAGGGAAACAAGTATAGCGGCAACAATAGTCTTTTTGTAAGTTTTTAAAACCTGTAAAAGTTTCATACTCAAGCTCCTTTTTAAGAAACCAGCTTTGCGTTCGACCATGCTGTATTGTATTAAATGTGTCTATAAGGTGTTACTTCTGGGAGGTTGTTAAGCACGAAAGCGGCCGGACCCAAAAAGCAAAGTCATTGACCGGCCGGTGACATCCTAAGAGTGCAAAAATGCGCTTTTTCTACTCGACTTTCTTGAAAGCAATATATTGTAAATATCTTCAATCTTCTGAACTTGCCGAGCCATATTATGGTTTTCACAGACTAACGCGGCTCCGGCCCTTGCGAGTTCAGCCGCCAGCTCCCTATCCCGGTATAAGTAACACATCTTTGCCGCCAGGTCCGCGGTATCTTTGGCCGCAACCAGCAAACCCGTTTCTCCCGGCCGGACAAGTTCCCGCACACCGCCTACATCAGACGCAATCACAGGGATCCCCAGAGCCATGGCTTCCATTAAAACCATCGGTAAGCCTTCCCATCTGGACGCCAGCACAAAAACGTCCATGACCTGCATGAGTTCATGGACATCTTCTCTGTAACCGGTGAAGACAACGTGTTCGTTTATACCCAGTTGGCGGGCCGTCTTTTTCAAAACCTGTTCGTCCGGCCCTGTGCCGACAATAACCAAAGAGACGTTTTCCAGGCGGTTGGCAACTTCCCTAAAAGCGTGCAACAATAAATCGATTCCTTTTTGCTCGTCCAGTCTGCCCACGGTGCCGAATACAAAACGCTGAGTGGGTAGTCCTGTGTTTTGTGCTACTGCATCACGGTTCACTTTACCGTAATCGTTAATCTCGATCCCATTGGTGACGGTTACCACTTTTGTCGGTTTAAGCGTAAAATTATGGCGCAAATAATATTCTTTAACCGTTTCGGAACAGGCGATGGAAATGTTGTACCGGTTGCGCATTACAAGGTCCACCAATTTGAAGGGATGCCACTGTTTAAGCCACGGGTTGGCATTGTGGATGTGCGAAATCATAGGAATTCGACGCAGAAGAAACCTCGAGCTCATCCAGGCCAAAAGGGAGGCCCTGTGGTCGTGAGCGTGAATCAGATGAACATGCCTGTATTTCAGTATTCCTCGCAGGCGGAAGATGTTACTTGGTGTGGGAAAACGGACGTCCATTACCTCCACCGGATGGCCGTCGGCTTTGTAAACCTCACGCAGCGGGTCGCCGCCGCAGGTGATTATACTGTGAAACCGGCTGCTGTTCAGATGTCTGGTAATCAGTTGTACGATTCGTTCGGCGCCGCTGAGACGGTTGGTGGACAGCAGGTGCAGAATGTTGTATGGGGCCGTTTCCGTTTTCGATATGGGTCGGCATCTGAAAAACATCAGTATTGAACAAAACGCAATACTGAGAAGGAGACAAATCGCGCCCACTACGAGCGCGTAGAGCAGTGTTTGACGGCGCGCCGGGGCTTTGCTTTCAGCCGCAAGGGGTTGTTCAAGTTGCGCGACCATCATATGAAAATCGAGTTCGTTTGCTGTTTGTCTTCCCAGAACGGGTGCGTCAGCGACTTTGGCTTTGTAGGTTATCGGCGACTGTTTGCCGGTCGAGAAGATGGTCGGTAGCAGCCCGGAGGATGCTTGATTGCCTTTTTCATTAATTTTCAGGTTCATTTTCGTCTTGCTTGAAGACGATAAGTGCAGAACGATAATCAGTCCCAGCACTATACAGAAAAGAGTCACTAGGGTAACCTTGTGCTTTTTTAGCACCGATGAAGCCGCTTTTATCATTTTAACCATCTGAGTCTCCCTTGCATACGGTCGTATAGCCGCAGGGATGACTCCGGTGCCACTTCCAGGCGGTACCGATAATGTTTTCCAGCGTTTTATACTCCGGATCCCAGCCCAGCTCTTGTTTTATCTTCTTTGAACTGGCCACCAATATCGCGGGGTCACCTGCACGCCGCGGGACGATTTCATATTTGATGCTTTTACCTGTGATTTTGGTTGCGGTGTTAAGCACTTCGAGAACGCTGAATCCTTCCTCGCTGCCGAGGTTGAAAACAGTGCTCCGCAGGCCGTGCAGGAGCGCGTTCAATGCAAGAATGTGAGCATCGGCGAGATCCTTGACGTGGATATAGTCT
This sequence comes from Bacillota bacterium, assembly GCA_040755295.1. Taxonomy (NCBI): domain Bacteria; kingdom Bacillati; phylum Bacillota; species Bacillota bacterium. The sequence continues at coordinate 56,988 of JBFMBK010000001.1, forward strand.
CTTACGGCGGTCCCATCTTTGGTCGGGTAGTCGCCGCCGAAGACGGATACTTTTTCCGTTTGGCCGAGGGCGGCCTTTAGTACCTTGGGAATCAGGTGGGTTTCGGGTTCGTGGTCTTCGCCGATGTCCCCGCCCGGGTCTGCACCGGCAGAGTTGAAATACCTGAGGGAAACGTACTTTAGGCCGTAGGCTTCGTGGTAGCGCTTCAATATCTTCTCAAGCATGCATTTGGTATCGCCGTACGGATTGGTAGGTTTAAGGGGATGCTCTTCATTAATGGGTACTACTAACGGCTCGCCGTACACTGCGGCTGAAGAGGATAGAATGATATACCCGACGTTTTGGTGCACCAGTTGGTTGAGAAGGATTAAGCTCTTACACACGTTGTTTTGAAAGTACTTGGCAGGATCAGTAACGGATGCGGCTACCAGGCTGTCTGCGGCGAAGTGAATCACGGCCTGGACCCGATACCTTGTAAGAGTTGCTCGGAGAATGTCGGCGTCGGCGATGTCGCCGGCCACTATAGGAAAATCCTTAACAGCTTCGCGATGTCCCGAGCTGAAGTTGTCGTAAATAATGACCTGAAAGCCGTGCCCTGAAAGCTGACGGGCGGTATGACTCCCGATATACCCTGCCCCGCCGGTTAATAAAACGACCATCACTCGATCCTTCTCTCAAAACATAGCAGTACGCTGGTAAGTGCTACTACTTTATTAACCCAAGCGGTAAAGTGTTACTTTCGCCGAGCCGTAGGAGGCGGGTAGCTGTGATACCATTACTGCCCGCTGCTTTGATATCAGGCCGGGAGGTCACTTAAACCGGTAAATACGGCTTTCTTGTTTGCCCGCCGTTTCATCTTGTTGTTTTAAGCCGCTGTATCTTTTTAATTAGCGACGCCAGCTTGAAAAGTGCTTCTGTCAGCTCCGGGTTCCCGTCTTCAAGACGCAAAACGTTCAAAACCATCTCCCGGCACCGGCGCACCAGTTGTTCCAGCGCGCAGGCGGCGTATAACTCCCGTTCAGGGGATTCTGCCAAAGCCTCATTAAAGTGACGGAAGGCCTGCTCGTGCAAACCGAGGTTTGAGTATGCGTTACCCAGGAGGTAAAACACTCCGGCGTCAGCCTTGCCGTTATGGACGGCTTGCTCCAGAAGGTGTTTGGCTTCCGGATTAAAGCCTTTGTTCAAGGCGTGTCGGCCTAAAACGTAACTGGCCTCGGCCATACTCCCGCCGCCGCATACCATGACTGCGGCGAGTGCAAGACCTCTGTCACCGAGCCGAAGGATTTTCAGGGCGGTGTCAAGGACCTCACGGCGTGATTCCGCCCCAAGAAATTCAACCGGCGCATCCGCTCCGGCGCCGCAGACCAGGCGATTGATCATGCCGTATGCGATCACGCCGGGATTATCCGGGGCATCAAAGGCGGAGATCAGCGCCGACGCGTTCCGCTTCGGTTTTTGAAGCCACATGGCGAGGCACCTTTGTTTCAGTACTTCGGTTTTCAAGGAAGGGCTGAGCGGTTCCGCCAGTGTTACCTCAGCCGCTTCTGCGTGGCGCTTGAGGCGCACCAGGCACTGAATCCTATAAAGTATTATTTCCGGTGCCGCCGGGCCTTCCGCCGCGTCTATCAGACCGAGGCAGGCTTCAAATTCACTTATTTCGAATAAAAGCCGGACCCTGGTCTGAAAATCGATCTTCAAATCGTTTTTTAGATAATCCGCGATTTCAGGTCCTTTGCGGCCGCAGCTTTGCAGCAAGGCGGACAGGCGGGACAGCAATCGGTCTGACCGTTGTTCGCGGAGCGCACGCGTAAGAAAGTCGGCGGCTTCACTGAAGCTGCCTTCGCGCGCGAGGATTTCGGCCACGTTCTCGAAGGCGAGATGCCCGGTGACGCCTTCGGTGGTCGTGTAGCGCGCGGGCGTCCGCCGGAAGCCGGTGCATTTGAGGAAACAAGCTTTAGCCCGGGCGGTCATGCCCAGGTCCCGAAAGATTTGCCCTTTGAGAAAATAAAGGTCCGGATAGTCCGGGAAATAGACCAGGCCTTTGTCCGCCAGTTCCAGGGCTTCGGAATATTCTCCCGCTTCGCTGAGGCAGAGGCAGTAGTTCCGGTAGATCGCCGCCGCAAAACCTGAGCCCGGACTGACGTGTTCGAGTGCGACCCGGTAATGTTTTCGGGATTTGTCCAGGTCGCCCAGCGAGAAATAACTGACGCCGAGGTTATAGTTTTGGAAAGGATCGGTGGGGTTGCCGGCCAGTTCTTGCTCCAGGAGCGCGATATTGCGCAGCGTCTTTTTCGCGGTATTTGCACCGAAAACATACCCATAATGCATGATTTCCAGATTTGAATGCCCGATGGCCGCCGCCGGGTTTTCCTTCAGGATGCTCGGTTTTATCTGCTCGTGGATTCTTCCCTGAAAGCGGTACGCTTTCCGGTTCCTGAACATCCTGAGGCTGAGGTGTCTGGTTTTAGGACTGTCTGTGCCCGGGGATACGGGGCTCACAACGGTGAATGTCCAGGCCTCGACCTCCTCCACGGACGCCAGCTTCCTCAGCTCAACGGAGGTTTCGGCGGGCAGTTCCTCATCGGCGTCAAGGAACAGCGTCCATTCCTTTGTTGCGTGCTTTAGGCTTTCGTTCCGGGCACGGGCGAAGTCCATCCGCCAGGGCGAGCGTACAACGAGCGCGCCGAAACTCGCGGCGATATCCGGCGTGCGGTCCGAGGACCCCGTATCCACAACGATAATTTCGTCGACATAGTCTTGTACGCTCTTAAGGCACCGGGGGAGGTTCTTCTCTTCGTCCTTCACGATCATGCAGAGGCTGATTGTGTTTGTGTTCGGTGTCATAAGCAGCTCATTTGAGAATTAATCAACCGCCAAGACGCCAAGAATGCTATGTATCAAGAAAATGAATATTAACATCAGTTAAATCGCTGTTTCCATGCCATTTTCATTCTCCGTTGCCCGCAACATGGCATGGTCGACTCCCTATAAAATAATCGTTCTTTCGTAGGGCGCGACGATAAGCTGCGTATAGCCGTGTCAGCCTAGCAGGGCCGGGTCATCACGTATCCTCCAGTATGCTCCGGCTCGTCCCCCAGCACTCAAACTTACCCTAAGTAAGAAAACAAGCCGTTTTAACGAAACTTAACCTTTTACGAATTGCTGCTTTTCAAGTCGAATTGAGTGCAGGGTTCCTCGTACTGTTCGTTCCTCGTCACGTTCCGCATATGTTACTCGTCTGCATCTGAGTGACCAGCTTACGGATCCTTATTGACACTCTTCGTGTTGCTGCAATAGCGGCTTGTGGAGTTCCTTATGTCTACACAACAAGATATGAAGGAGCGGGGGCAGGTGTACCTCTCACGGGTTGCGGATTAAGCCCTCAGCCGATAATCCCGGTCCTCAGTCGGGGAACGGGGGAAAAAAAGAAAAAGTCTCCGGTCCCTGTTTCGGATTTAGGACTCAGGACACAGGACTTAGGACTTGACGTTTATGATATGGGTGGCGCAGGACAGGCAGGGGTCGAAAGAACGTATTATCCGTCCAAGAACGGTAAAAAGCATCTTCGGCCGGGGTATCGCCGTGTCCACAAGGGCGTTCTCCACGGGTCCGCGCCGGCCCTGCCGGTCTTTCGGAGAGAAGTTCCACTCGGTCGGGGTGATGATCTCGTACCCGACGACTCTTTCGCCGTTGAGCAGGGCGCTGTGCAGTAGGGCGCCGCGCATGGAGTCGGTGACGGCGACCGCCTCGCTCTTGACGGGCGACGTTTTCTGTTTGATCGGGGGCGGCCCGGGTTCCAGTTTTGTGAGCCAGTTTTCAAGCAGTTCCCCGATCAGCATGGTCTCCAATGAACGGGCGCATATCCTGTCCATGGTTGAGGTGCCGCCGTCGTAGCGTCTGTTTATTATCATGCGCGCGAGAGGTCCCACCTCAAAATGCCGGCCGCCGTAAAGCACTGATTTCACCCAGGTGTAAGCGTCCGGTTTGTATGGCGCGGGTTCCGGCTGGCGCCCCGTAAGGTTATTAACGTTCGCGTCTTCGAACCAGGAACGGGTTACGTCCGTCTCGATTAGTTTAACTTCCGGCGGGTCGAGCTTGTCGTCCGACAGAACGCCGCCTTTCCATAAAACCCTGTCGTTTTTGGCGCCGAACCGGAAAAGACCGAAGGACAGAAGGCGTCTGGGCGTGATGCCGATATGAAAATAGTCGTTGTAAACCCGGGCGATCAATGCGGTGTCCGGGATCATGCAATCCTTTATAAACCGGTTGATGCTGTCGATAAGGGCGAGAGCCCGGTTGACTTTGTCCGCCGTCGGGGAAACCGCGGCGCCCCCGTGAACAAAACTGTGCTGGTGGGGCGCTTTACCGCCGAATACGGCCAGAATCTCGTGGCTTCGCTGGGCTGCTTTAACCGCTGCAAAGTAGTGCTCCACCAGAAGCCGGTTATCTTTTTCAACTAAACGGACGTCAGTGATATCTTGTTCGTGAAAAGGCGGCCGGTCGGGCATCCGTACGTAGTCGGGCAGGCTGAACAGATAAAAGTGCCTGATGTGGTTTTGCAGGAAATCAGCCGCGAACATGATATTGCGCAGGTAATGAGCGTTTTCGGGTATGTCATTGTCGTAAAGGTCGTCCAGAAGGTAACTGGACACGGCGCCGTGGGCCAGGGAACATATGCCGCAGACCCGCTGGGTCATATAGACGGCATCCGTTACGTGCCGGTCGCGCATTATCCACTCGTAGCCCCTGAACATCGTGCTGCCGGCGTAGGCTTCCTTCACCCGGTTTTTCTCGACGGTCACCTCTACCGACAAGAGACCGCTGAGCCGGGTTACCGGGCTGAATATTATCCGCTGTGTTTTCATCCATATCCTCCTAACCCGGACCGGAACTAAAATATTTCACCACAGAGGCACAGAGTTTACAGAAAAAAATATCAAGACTAATAACAAAAATAAAACCCCTTTTTCGTTTTCATCCTCCTCCGTGTGCTCTGTGTCTCTGTGGTTATTTCTTTTTGTCATTTTATTCATGTTCCGGACTTTTTACGGACAGCGAAGTGAAAAAAGGTGAGGACCCGTCCGGGAAATCCTCGTTGGTGCAGCCGATGCACGGGGTATTGGCCTTAACCGGCCAGTTCACGTGGTCCACCCACTGCCTGTACGGGCAGTCGGCTCCCGTTTTCGGGCCCATGCATCCCTTAGAAAACATGCATTCGATGTCACCGAGTTTATCGGCAAAATCCTTCTTATCGAAGTAAGAGCGGCGCTGGCAGTGCCTGTGCACCGTAAACCCGTAGAACAACGCCGGGCGGTTAAACCGGTCGAGCTCGGGCCTCCCGTACATCAGTAAATGGGCCAGGGTGCCCACAAACCAGTCGGGGTTAACCGGGCAACCGCTGACATTAATGATTTTCCGGGGGAGTACCTTCGAGAGTCCGACGCTTCCGGTTATGTTCGGCCGTGCCGCGGAGGGCCCCCCGAAACTGGCGCAGGTGCCGACGGCCACTACGTGTTCCGCGAGTTTCCCAAACCGCGTCACTGCTTCAAAAGCCGTGATGTACCGGTCTTGGGTTCTGGCGACGGCGCAATAAAGGCCGTCGTCTTTAACGGGTATGGCCCCTTCGACCACAAGGGTGAACGGACCGTACTGCATCGCGGCGGCCCGTTCAAGGACGGCGAGCGCCTTCGTGCCCTGGGCGGCCATGAAGGTGTTACTGTATAAAAGATCGATCATTTCGGCAAAAACACGGCCCAAATAAGGAAAAGTGGTGTTCATGAAGGAGATGTTGTTGTCACCGCTGTCATTGGTCTCTATCCAGACAACGGAAAGCTTTGGGGTGTTATGCTTTGCCCGGTGGGTTTTAACCGCGGATAATAGCTTTTCGGTCAGCGCATGATTGTCGCGGGAAGATAACTTACGGCAGACGGCGGCAAACTTTTCTCTGGTCAATACAAAAACCTCGTTTTTGTATCAACTTATGCCTTTGCCTGCTCGGGTATGATTTAGGGCACGACCTTGGGCGCTTTATAGAACAATTCGGGCGGCACGGCCGGTTCGACCTCCTTATAGCGTGAGCGCAGGACCACGAAGTCCACCCGGCGGTTTTGCTGCCGGTTGAGTTCGGAGTTGTTCGCGACCATAGGCCGGTACTCGCCGTACCCTGACGCGGAAAGGCGCTGCGGCGGGAAGTTGTCCGCATGGAGCAGTTCTTGCACCACGCTGGTGGCGCGGGCCGTGGAAAGCTCCCAGTTGGACGGGAAACGGGGGGTATGAATCGGAAGATCACAGGTGTGTCCCTCTATCCGGATGTAGTTGTCGGTCGTGACCAGTATCTGACCGACTTTATGTACTATCACCCGGGCCTGCGGGGTAAGGTCCGCCGAGCCCACGGGGAATAACGCGGTGTCCTGAATGCTTACCACCACGCCGCGTTCTTCGATCCTGGCGGTGACTTTGGCCGCGAGTCCCTGCTCCTTGGCGTATTTTTCGATCTGTTCCCTGATCTTCTGCAGTTGGATGTTTTCGATGGCATCTGCGTTCAGATTAATTTTAGTCTCTATGCTTTCCTGTGATACCGGCGCCCCGGAAACCACCGACGGCCCCTGTCCGGACACGACCATGCCGGCGCTGCCGCCCAGCGCTTGGGAGAGGGACTGGGCGATGCCGGCGAATTTCTTGGCGTCAACGTTGCTGAAGGTATAAAGAACGACAAAAAAAATCAGGAGCAGGGTAATCAAGTCGGCGTAGGTGATCAGCCACCGTTCGTGGTTGGCTTCCTTTACCTCCTTTTTACGTGCTTTCATAAACCTCACCTTGGCCTTCTTTTTCGACCGGGGCTGTCTTCCGCTCTCCCGGTCTCAGGTACGCGGTAAGCCGTTCTCTGATAAGGATCGGGTTGTTCCCCGCCTGGAGTGCCAGGAGTCCCTCGATCATCATCTGATAGGCAACCTCTTCCTTGGCGCTGAGACCTTTCAGACGTGTGGCGATCGGGAAGTAGATCACATTGGCGCTTGACACGCCGTACAAGGTAGCGGTGAACGCCATCGCGATCGCCGGACCGAGCGCATCAGGGTTAGAAAGGCTTCCCAGCACGTGGATCAGGCCCATAACGGTGCCGATAATGCCCATGGTCGGCGCATAACCGCCGGCCTGGTTGAAAAGCTCCTGGCCGATCTTGTGGCGCTCCTGCATCGCGTACATCTCGATCTCCATAATGTTGTGGACCAGATCGGGATCGGTGCCGTCTACAACAAGTTGGATTCCCTTGCGCAGGAAAGCGGAGTCGATTTCCCCCAGATGGTTCTCAAGATAAAGCAGGCCCTCCCGGCGGGCTTTCTCGGCCAGTTCAACCATCTGGTCGATAAGCGCGCGCTCGTCAACCGGTTTGGCAAAAATTATCACCTTGAAAAGCTTGGGTATGAGCATTATCTCGGCAAGTGAAAAACCGGCCATAACGGCACCGAGGGTGCCTCCGAAAACTATTATGGCCGCCGGGAGGGCGATAAGCATCCCGATGTGTCCGCCTTCCATTATAAACGCAAGAACCAGAGATGCTATGCCGAGCGTAACACCAAGGATGGTTGCCAGGTCCATGAGCAACCTCCTTCCTGAACTTAACCCGTTCTTCATAATTATCGGTACGAACCAGGGGTTTTCTTTATGGCTGGGTGTGATATTACGAAAAAAACCTTACGATTATTTCTTCAGTAAGAGCAACAGGAGGCAGAATAAAGCGCCGGTGAAGAAGACTTCGGCGGCGGGAAGAAAGTCGAAAAACCGGATGCCCTTTCCGGCAAGAAGGAAGGATCCGGTTAACAGGGTAACGGTCAAAAGACCGAGGATTAATCTATTGATGTTCGTGTCAACGCGGTCGGCAAGTCGTTTCAGGTCCGGATTCTCTTGTTTTACGCGCAGGTTGCCGCGGGAAACGTCCTCGAGGAGCGTGGTAATCTGCCCCGGTAAGCGTGTGAGGAAGTACAGGTGCGTGGGAAGCTCGGCAAGAAGGAACTGCTTTATTCCTTCGATGCTGAGACGGGAGGTAATAAATCTGCGCCCGATGGGAGAGGCTATTTCGGCGATGCTTATCTCAGGGTAAAGCCGGCGGAGTAACCCGTCCGCGGTGGTCAGGGTTTTTACGAGGAGCGCGAGTTCGGCAGGCATGCGCAGCCGGTGACGGTACGCCACCTGCAGCATGTCGCCGAAGGCTTCGGGAAGACTGATCGCGCTGAGCGGTATTTCGTAATACTTTTGCTGCAGCATTTCGATGTCTCTTTTCAAGGCGGCGGGGTTTGTCATTTCCGAGGTTACCTGCATCTGTAGGACTACCCTGGTGACGATGCCGGCGTTTTTTTGGGTCAATCCCACCACCAGCCATCCGATTAGTTCTTTCATGCTCGGGCTCAGACGTCCCACGATACCGAAGTCCACAAAGGCGATCCTGTTTCCCGGCAGGACATACAGGTTGCCGGGGTGCGGGTCCGCATGGAAAAAACCGTCGCCGAGCATCTGCTGCAGAAGTGTTTCCGCCAAGCGGCGGGCCAGACGCGGGCGGTCGATACCATCGGCGTCGAGGGACGCCAAATCGGAGATCTTGATTCCATTGATACGCTCCAGGACCAGGATTCCCGGCCTGGTGTATTCCCAGAAGACTCCCGGGATGATTACCGCTTCGTTGCCGGAGTGGTTCCGGCGGAAGATCTCGGCGTGCTGGGCCTCGATGGTGAAGTCGCATTCCTCGCTCAGAACCCTCCGGAACTCCGTAACCATTTCGGTAAAAGGGTAAAAACGGCCCCATGCGGTGTGCTTTTCGGCAAAACGGGCGATGTCCTTCAGTATATCGATGTCGACGGCGATTCCTTCCGTAACGCCCGGCCGGCGTACCTTAACCACGACCTCTTCCCCCGAAAGGAGCCGGGCGGCGTGTACCTGGGCGATAGAGGCGGACCCCAGCGGATCGGAGTCAAAGGAGGCAAAGACCTGCTCCAGTGGGCATCCGAATTCCCTCTCAACGGTCCGTACAATTTCCTCGCGGCTTGCGGGCGGGACGGTATCCTGAAGTTTTTCCAGCTCGCGGATGTATCCTTCCGGCAGGAGGTCGGCGCGGGTGGAAAGAAGCTGACCGAGTTTAATAAATGTGGGGCCGAGTTCCCAGAAAGCCGAACGCAAGCGGGTTGCAGGCGACTCGGCAATCGTTTGCCGGTTCCGGCGGTAGATCCGGAAAAGGCCGCCAAGGCCCAGACTGGTTGATAAATGGCCCAGACCGTGCCGCAGGGCCACGCGGGTTATCTGCCGGTATCGTTTGATATGCCGGTAGTATCGCCCGAACGAGGGTAGCATCATGTTCCTTCCTTCGCATGGCGGGCAACTAATCAGCCGCTCGGCGTTTATCTTAACCAGCACCCAAATAGACACCAAATCTCAGACATACCCCTCGATATCGGAAAACTGAGTGCTGGACGGCGAAATACAAGCCTATCCCGCCTCTCATATCGCAGCGCCCGATGAACGGGGCACCCGTAAAGTTGCTATAGTGATAGACTTTGTCCAACCGTAGCATACCATTTAAGGACATAATTTAAAATACAATGCGACGGGGTTAAGTTTTTTACCAAAAAGGGCGATATTACTTAAGGTATAATTTCGGACACGCAGAGGACTATCCAGCAAGCCGCTTGCCGTATTTCAGTCCGTTTTCTGCGGTGCGGCCATGAAACTGCCCGAAAGCTCAAGGGGGGATCAACAGTGGCGCAAAGGCTTGAGGTTAACGGAAAAGAAGGGCAGGTTGTTGTCTTTAAGCTGGCAGGCGAGACATACGGGGTGGATATCGCATCCGTTGCGGAAATCATCAGGATGGAAAGCATAACCCGGGTACCCCGGACGCCGGAATTCATAGAAGGAGTAATAAACCTCCGGGGGAAGGTCATTCCGGTGATCGACCTGAGAAGGCGTTTTGACCTGCCCAAAGGTGAACAGTCACGGCAGACCCGGATTATCATCGTGGAAATGGGTGAAATGGTTATCGGGATGATCGTCGACGCGGTGATTGAGGTGCTCCGGGTTTCGGAAGAGAGCATAGAGCCGCCGCCGGCGGTTATCAACGGGGTGGACGTTATTTATCTCCGGGGTATTGCTCTTCGGGAGGAGCGGATGATTATCCTCCTTAACCTGGAGAAGATCCTTTACGCGCACGAAAAAGAGGCCTTGCAGCAAACAGAGTTGATAGAGGTTTCTCCCGGGGAGATGCAGTCGGTTTAAAGCCGGTAGTCGGCATCATTATCGGTTCGAGGGTGCCCTGAGCCTTGCCGCCGACAGCGGATGGATACTGAGAAGCAAGCTGTCTTACAGCGCTTACCGAAGGAGTCGTCCATACCCGGCACTCGGAAGGTATCTGGTTCTAATAGTACGATACCATGACTTTAGTTCTTCGGTGTTATCTGTTAACAACTACAAATGTTGGACTGAGTGCTGGACACACCGAAGAATGAAGAATGAAGAATGAAAATGGGGCGACCCGCAAGCCGGTTACTTAAAGACAGAGGAGTAACATAAACGGAACGCGGTAATGAGCAGTTCATCGCCGCGTCCTACGAATAAACGCCTATTTTCGAAGGGAGGCGGAGGAAATTTTTTCGGACGCTGAAGTAAGCGTATTCATGGATGAGCTTGAGGAGAAAATACAGATCCTGAATGACAACTTCCTCCTTTTGGAACGGGAAGGCGGAAGCCAGCAGGTTCTGCAGGAAATATTCCGGGCGGCTCACACCGTTAAAGGCTCCTCCGCTATTATGGGTTACGACGGGATGTCCCGTTTAACGCATGAAATGGAAAACCTTTTTGACCGGTTGCGCCAGGGGCGGGCTACAATTTCGGGCGAAATGATCGACGTTCTTTTCGAGGCCCTGGATGCTTTGAAATCGCTAAGGGATGAAATTACCGGCCAGGGAAAACCGGCGGACATCGAACTGGTAATAAAGAAGATTCAGCGGCTTTTGGGGGATGATGAGGACGCAAAAGATGAGGTTAAAGTAACCGGTGATCCCGCTCCGGTGCCGGGTTCCGATGCCCCGCCGCTGGGCGGATACGCTGCGGAGCTTACGGAGGCGGAGGAAGAGGTTATCCGGGCGGCCAGTTTTCGAGGATTTAACGCTTATAGTATCTATGTTACGGTTGAGCCCAGGTGCCAGATGAAATTCGTCCGCGCTTTTCTGATCTTTCGAACCCTTCAGGAACATGGGGAGATTATCAAATCAGTGCCGCCGGCCGAAGAAATCCAGGAAGGGGAATACGATACCACTTTGGAACTCGTACTTCTAAGCCGGGACAGCGCTGAGCGAATAAAACAACTGGTGCTTACCATTTCCGAGGTAATAGACGCCGCAGTGGATCCGATTATGCTTGCAGCGGTGCAGCCCCAGGCGGACGCGCCGGGCGAGATTCCGCAAAAGGAGCGGGAAGAGGAGGAAGGGTCCAAACAAAAGAGCGCTTCTGCGGAAATTAAAGGGGGCGAGGAAACACACAAGCAGGTAAAGACGGTAAGGATCGATGTACAGAAACTCGATAGTCTGATGAACCTGGTCGGGGAACTGGTGATAGACCGCACCAGGCTTGACCGTTTTGCCGAGGTGTTCGAAGACCGTTATAACTCAAGCGATTTGACGGAGGTTTTAAGGGATATTTCCACCCACCTTGGTCAGTTGACAAACGACCTTCAGGAACAAATCATGAAGGCAAGGATGCTGCCGATCGCTCAGGTCATCAACCGCTTTCCACGGATGGTGCGCGACCTTGCGCATAAGTTGGACAAGGAAATCGATTTTGTTGTGGAAGGCAAAGAAACGGAACTTGACCGGAATGTGCTCGAACTGATCAGTGACCCGCTCATCCATCTTCTGCGGAACGCCATCGACCACGGTATTGAACCGCCGCAAGACCGCGTCGCCGCGGGGAAGCCGCACGCAGGAACAATCAAGTTAAGGGCTTTTCATCAGGAAGGCAATATCATGATCACCGTTGAGGATGACGGGCGGGGAATGGATGTGGAAAGAATCCGCGATAAAGCCGTGGAACGAGGTCTTGTGGACCGTGAGGCCGCGGAACGGCTGTCGCAGCAGGAAGTCCTGAATTTCATATTCTTACCGGGTTTTTCGCTGGCCAGACAGGTTACGGACCTTTCCGGCCGCGGTGTGGGAATGGATGTGGTGCGCGGACAGATCGAACAGATAAACGGCCACGTTGAGATGTCGACGGTTCTAGGGCAGGGAACGAAATTCGCCATCCGACTGCCGCTTACACTCGCTATTATTCGCGCCTTGATGGTATTCGTGAGCGGGCAGATTTTTGCTTTCCCGCTGGCTAACGTTATGGAAACCATTTACGTATCAAAGGATGAGGTGCGAAAGATCGGGGATTCAGAAGTCACCGTGGTACGGGGACAGGTACTGCCGCTCGTTTCCATGGCGGGGGTTCTGGGTCTTCCGGAAGCTGACACGTCAATGATGTTTGTGGTAGTCGTCGGTTCCGGCAACCAGCGCCTGGGGGTGGTGGTGGCAAATCTTTTGGGCGAGCAGGAGATTGTGATTAAGTCGCTCGGCCGCTACCTGGGGAAGGTTCCATGCGTTTCGGGAGCCACGATTCTGGGTGACGGTAAAGTGGCGCTGATTGTCGACGTAAGGAGCCTGATCCAGGAAATAGCGCAAAGCATTAACATAGAGGAGGCGGCACATGCCGCCTGTTAGGGTTATGATGGTCGACGACTCGGCAACGATACGCCAGGTGGTCGGCCGGATGCTATGCCAGGACCCTGATATCGAGGTGATTGGAACGGCGGCGAACGGCCAGGAAGCGCTTGACCGGCTCCCGGAACTCCACCCGGATGTCGTGGTCCTTGACGTAGAAATGCCGGTACTTGACGGACTGGGTGCTTTAAGGAGGATGATGCAATCGCAGCCGGTACCGGTCGTCATGTTGAGCGTCCATACCCGAACGGGCAGCGAGGCGGCACTGGAAGCTTTGTCTCTCGGTGCGATAGATTTTGTTTCGAAGCCTGAGGAAGGCAGTAGGCTGACTACGGTAGTGGACGAATTGGCGGAAAAGGTCAAAATGGCCGCCACTGTTTCGTTGGAAAGGATTGATGCAAGGGTCGGGAGTAAACCAGGGGCAGGAACAACCTCAAGGGTTACCCGTGCAGGCTTTTCTTCAACCGGGTCGCGGCGGGAACTTGTGGTCATCGGTTGTTCAACCGGCGGCCCTGCGGCGCTGCAGGCGATCGTGCCGGGACTGCCGGCGGATCTTCCGGCGGGAATAGTGATCGTACAGCATATACCAGCCGGTTTTACATCGAGCCTTGCCGAACACCTGGGTAAACGCTCGGCGATCACGGTTAAACATGCGGTTGACGGCGATCTGGTTCACCCGAGCCGGGTACTTATTGCACCTGCGGGGGCTGACCTTTTGTTTCGCGGCCGGCCGGGCCGGTTGACAATCAACCTGATTCCCCGTGAGAAGCGCTCACGCCCGGGGATCTTTCACCCTTCGGTGGACGGAGTTATGACTTCAGCCGCGCGGGTTTGCGGCCCAAGGGTTCTGGGGGTTTTGCTTACCGGTATGGGAAAGGACGGAGCGCTTGGAATGAAAGAAATCAAGAAGCATCAGGGCCGGACGATAGCGGAGGCGGAAGAAACCTGTATAGTTTTCGGAATGCCCAAAGCGGCGATTGAAGTCGGGGCTGTAGACAAAGTAGTTCGTCTGCAGGACATAGCCCGGGAAATTATTAATGAACTCTAAAGTTTTCGAGTATTTGCCCGATTTTAATAATAGAGAGACCGATGAGGGGACTGATGAGCCATGAAAATCGGACCTGCAAATGGACCGGATGCCGCCAAGGTTTACGGTATCCAGCAGAGGTTGTCGAAGAAAACCGAGAAGCAGGAACAAGGTGGTCGGATCGCCGATAGCTTTGAGCCATCAGTTGAGATAAAGGAGTTGCCGTTATTCAAGGAGCGCCTGCAGGAAATTTCCGAGGTCAGGGAAGATCTGGTCGCCCGGCTTCGCCAGGAGATTGCGGCGGGTACTTACGAACCCGACCCGGAACGGATTGCGAAAGGGATATTGGAGGAATTAAACCTGAACCGGCGGTAATAACCGCCGGTTTTCAACAGCGTTGATTAACAACATATAAAGCAATTATTTCTTGTCACCAAGTTTACGGTCACTGAAAAGCATGGGACTGCCAGTGACCGCAATTCTTTGCGTAAGAAGGTTGAAGGTTTCTAAGGCAACAGGGATTGGCCGGGTGAGGCCCTTTGAAGGTGATTGGTAAAGATGAAAGTCGGAGCAGGCGGCTTACAGTCACAGGTAATGTTTGAAAGCGACGCGGCCCGGCGCGAGGGGATCGCCCGCAGCGAAGTCCAGGCACGCACGGAAGTAGCTCCTGAGCTTCGGAATGTCCCCGACGTCGAGAGGTTGGTACGGTTGGTTGAACAGCTTAATAACGCAGCGGTCATGTACAACTATCCTTTTAGATTTCGAACGAAAAGGGTAAAGGATTCGGTCACTGTTTTGCGTTATGAGGATGATGAACCGGATTCGGAGGATGAGGTTTCACCTGAGGAACTGGAAACGATTAGGCGGCGGCTCGAACGGGAGGGCTCTCTGGACGAGAGCGTGTAGTCGCAAGTCGCGGTGCGAGTTAAAAGTCCTCAGTCCTGAGTCGAAAGTCCTCAGTTCAAATGAATCCAGAATCCAAGAGAAATGGTCTTATACCGGCTACCGATTACTGTCTACGTCTACTAAATTACAAACCGGAGCATATGCGAAAGGTGAATGAGATGAGCGATTACTCTAAAGAAGGCACTAAGATCGATAAATTCTACGACTCGCTGGAGGGGTTGCTCCGCCGACAGGGGGAGATAGTGAAGGCGTTGCTGAACGGCACGGAGAAACAGATAAACGCCCTGCGCGACGCGGACTCGGATGCTTTGATCAAACTGGCCGGGGAACAATCGGACCTTGTCGGTGAGCTGGCCCGGCTGGAGGGGATCAGGTATGAGTCTCAGGTAAATGTCGCCAAGGACTTCGGGTTAAAACGCGACGCCTCTCTGCGCGAGTTGCTCGACCGGGCTCCGGAAAGGCAACGCGTACACCTTACGACGTTAGGAAAAGGCTTACGGGCCGATTTGCGGGCTTTGCGCGAGGCGTTGGACATCTGCCGGGTCATGACTTGGCGCGGCCTGCAATACAATACCCTACTCATGAGGGAAATCGGCCTGGTCGAGGACAATACTTACGGATCCGAGGGTGAGGTTAGTCAGGCTAAGCCGTCGCAAGCGATCGACAGTGTAGTATAGAAAGAGCGGGGGGTTTGGGATGATTTCAACATTCTTCGGTCTTGAGATTGCCAGGCGCGGCATTATGGCGGGACGGACAGCGATGGATACCGCCGCCCATAACCTTGCGAACGCCGATACCGAGGGGTATACCCGCCAGGACGCGGTCCACGCCGCCACATCACCTTACACCTATCCGACGAGGGAGCAGATAATCGTCCCGGGCCAACTCGGCACCGGCGTCGAAATCACCACTATCCGCCGCGTCCGGGACGAGCTTCTTGATAAACAGTTGCGTAACGCTTTGGGGGAGGCGGGTTACTGGGAAGAGCGGGAGGACGCCCTTTCGCGCGTAGAGGCGGTTTTCCCCGAGCCGTCGGAATACGGGCTCCAGAGCTTAATCGGTAAGTTTTTCAACAACTGGCACGAGTTGAACAACAGCCCGCAGGACGTGGGTCTTAAGGCCGCCGTGAGGGTAGCGGGCGAGGAACTTACGGTTGCCGTGCGGCAAACGTACGGCCAGTTGGAAGAAAACGAGCGCAACCTGAGGGAACTGGCACAGGATCAGGTCGATACAATCAACAGCGTCGCTGAAGAGGTCGGCAGCCTGAACCAGATGATTCAGAGGCTGGTGCTCATGGGAGCGCAGCCGAACGATCTTATGGACCGTCGTGATGTGCTTCTCGACAAGCTGGCGGTCATAGGCACGCAAACGGCGGAAATCCAGAGTGACGGTACCGTGGTGGTTTCCCTGTTTGGGAAGGAACTGGTGCATGCGGACGGCACCTACGAAACGGTAACTATTGAGGATCCTTTCGCAGGAACTGAGGACAGTCTTGTTCTTTCTTTCTCATCGGGTGAAACAGTCGACATAACCGCGGCGGCTAATGCATATACCCTGTCGGGCTCCCTGGTGGGCGTCGAAAGTTCCAGGCAGAAGGTCAAGGGTTACATGGAAGATCTGGACACCCTGGCCGACACGATCCGTGACGAGGTGAATACCGCCCACGAGACCGATTTCTTTAACCCGGCGTCAACCGGGGCGGCAGACTTTGACCTGAGCGACGATGTTAAAGACGACCTCAACAACATCGACGGCACCAAGGCCCTGGCCGTAGCCGGACTGCGCGACGACCTGGTTATGGCGGACGGCACCGCGACTTTTGAGGGCTTCTACCGGCAGCTTGTTACCAGGATAGGCGAAGACATGCGGGGCGCCGGCGAACGCACCCTGGGAGCGCGCGTCGTTAGTGAACAGCTGCAAAACCTGCGGCAGTCGGTTTCCGGGGTGTCCGTGGACGAAGAGCTGACAAAAATATCTCAATACCAGTACGCCTTCCAGGCCTGTTCGCGTGTGGTCAGCATTATGGACAGCCTTCTCGACACCTTGATTAACCGGATGGCGGTATAGAATTAGTAGTCAGTAGTCAGAAGGTGGAAGTCCGAAGTTGCGAGTCGCGGGTTATGGGTTGCGAGTTAAGTCCTAAGTCGAAAGTCCTCGGTCCTTAGTCAGGGATCGGGGAATGGGAAACACGGGTTTGGGGGTACGGGTTTAGGAAATAGGAACCATCGTCTTCATATTCTCAAGACTAAGGACTGACAACTAGGGACTCGGGACTAAGGAATTTGGAGGGGAAGCCGATGCGGATAAGCCACAGCATGATCGCCCAGAACATGATGCGGTACATACAGACCAACCTTGAGGGTCTTACTAAATCGCAGGAGATGATGTCCACCGGCAGGAAGGTCAATAAGCCCAGCGACGATCCCCCGGCGACTAATAATATTATAAGTGTACATACCGCCTTAGATATTAACCACCAGTACACGCGTAATATCAATGATGGTTTGGCCTGGCAGAACCAAACGGATGCGGCCCTCGGATACGCCATGGATCTCTTACACCGGGCACGAGACCTTGCGGTACAGGGCGCCAGCGGCACCCTGACGACCGAGGATATGCAGGCGATAGCCCGCCAGGTCGATGGTGTTATTGACGGTATGGTTACCGTAGCAAACAGTAACTTAGGCAGTAAGTACATTTTCGCCGGCACACAGAATGCGACGCCTCCTTTTACGGTAAACAAGGTGGCCGAAACAGTAACGTATAACGGCAACACCGACACAGTCTTGCGGGAAATAGCCAGCGATTTTACGGTGCAGGTTGACGCGGGAGGAGCGGTCTTTGGGGCCACAGGTACGGGAAGTGTCACCACCGGGGTGTTTTTTACGTTATTCCAGCTTCGTGACGCGCTCGACGCAGGGGATAACGCCACGGTAAGCAGTACAATAGGAGATGTTGATCAGAGGATCGATGAGATACTTGTGTATCGCGTGGGGACTGGTTCGCGTACCAACCAACTGGAGTCCTTAAAGTCCCAGCTTGAGGACCAGGAGGTTCGTTTTACCGGTGTCCTTTCCGGCTTACAGGACGCCGATATCGCCCGAGCCAGCATCCAATTCGGCCAGCAACAGCTCGCCTACGAAGCTACCCTTTCCGCCGGAGCGAGGCTTTTGCAAACCTCACTTCTTGACTTCTTGAAGTAATATTGGTTGCGGAATTACGTTAAAGAAAGGAAAGGCAGGGGATAAGTCTAGAACCCCTGCCTTATTTGCGGTCGTCCAAGAACCTGCCCGTCGTCTGGGCGTGTTTCAAATATGCCAGTACATTCTTCCCTTCACGCATCTGACGCAGCAACCGGGCAAGTTCTTCCCGGTGGGCAATTAATAACCCGCCGGCCCACTCGTTCAACTCCCCGATTTCCGCCTGCAGCAATATGCTTTCCTGTCCGTCGGCCGTGTTTTCAGGAGCGCATTCTTTCAGATCGTCGATTAATTTCTGGCGGGTAGCAAGGAGTTCCATGATTTCGTCCACCGGACGTGCGGCCTCTTCGTTTTTTTCCTCCGCCGGGAGACACAATCCTTCGGCCGCAGCCGCTAACCTTCTGGTGGTTTCGAGCATCTCTTTAAGGATTGCCAACCTTCCCGCCATTATTCTTCACCTTCGTCTGCTTTTCCGTTGAGAGCTTCCCGCCAAGTATCACGAAGCTGATCAAGAAAAATAACCGCTTCCTTTATCAGATCTGTATCTTTACTCATGTTTGCTTGAACCAGGCAGCGCAAAATAAATTCATAAAGAGTGGCCAGGTTTTTGCCTACCTCGATTTCGGTGTTTACGGTCGATGCAAGATATTCGACGATGTCTTGAGCGCGAATCAGGGAATGGTGCGCGGCAGGAAAATCACGTTTATCTATATGTGCGGCTGCCTGCCGGGCAAAGCGGGCGGCGCCTTCAAAGAGAGACAAGGCAAGACGGCCCTGATCGGCGGTTAGGATTGCGTTATCGTGGTACTGCTGGTATGGATTGGTGAGTGACATAAGGCGTTAACCTCCTTGAGATTGTTTTGTCAACCAGGCGCTCTGTGTGTTGAATTGAGCTATCGCCTGTTCCATTGCCGTAAACTGACGCCAGTAGCGCTCTTCCAAAGTTGTAAGACGATCCTCCGTGTCGGAGATCCGGTCTTCAAGGTCACGAATAGACTCGGCGATGTAGCTTTCGTCAAAGAGTGAAAAAGTACTTGGATATCCCGCCTCATCGGTTAAGCGGTCTGCGAGTTTGTTAACCTCGTCGTAGAGCCTTACACCTATGCCCTGCTGTTCGTAGGTGTACGCGTCATCATCCGCCGTGAAAAGACGCATGACTGCATCCGGGTTGGTGCTGATCGCCTCGCGGAGCTTCGTTTCATCGACATATAGTTTGCCGCCTTCGAAATAGTATCCTGTTGAAAAACCAATCCCGAATATCGAGTCAAAACCGGTCGTAAGTCCGGAGACTGCGGTTGTGAGCGCTCGGCGCAATTCACTCACACCGCTGAAGAGGATTGAATCACTGCGAAGCAATCCGCTTTTTGCTTTTTCTTCCCACTGTTCGATCTGCGTGTCGGTCAGCTCTTCTTTTTGCTCGTCTGTCAGCGGGAGATAATCGGAATAACGTGTTTCATTGAGCTCGTTGTTAATCGTCGAGATTAACGAATTGAACTCTTCTACAAACGTGGTAATGGTATCGACCACTTCATCGACATCTTGCGATACCGTAACTTTAACAGCACTGGCTGTTGTTTTCAGCAAGTTAAAGGTGACGCCGTTTAAAGCGAAACTGTTTTCGGTCGGGGTATGCGTCACCACATCCGGTAGGCCGTCAATAGTTATTGAAACGTCGGCGTTGCTGCCGGTTAGTATTTCCTCCGAGTCGCCGGGATTGGTAAAGTAGCTCGTAAACTTTAAGTTATCGAGCAGAAACCAGTTGGAGTCTACAATTTTATATTTGTTGTCGCTGTATTGCCCTGTTCTTGACGTCGAAAGAAGGATACGGTCGGTCAGCGGTTCATAGACCGCGGATATTTCGCCGGCGGTTTGCGTTTCGATTTCGTTGAGCACATCGTTAAGGGTGTCGGTCGGGTCAACATTTATGGTAAGGGTAGCGTCTTCAACTTCCGCTCCTAACTCGTCAGTTTTGTATGTTACGATTTGAAAAGAAGTGGGACCGGCTAAACCGACGGAAGAAGACAGTTGCTCGTCAGGGTCAAAACTCGCACCGAAAGTGTCACTGTACAGTCTGCCGACACCGGCGAGGCTGTTTACCGTTAAGTTGTATGCAAGAGCCTGTGCGGATGAACTTGCGGTAGCTGTGACGGCTGTCGTATCAGCAGACGTTGCTGTTTTGGCCAAATAGGTGCCCTGGAGCTTCATTTTCAGGGCGTAGTTGCTGCGAAAATCTACCAGCGCCTGGTTTATTGTCCGGTAGTCAGCCTGTTTCCATAGCAAAGTCTGCTTTTTCTGCAGCATACGATCAAGGGGTATCCGGGCTACCTTCATAAGATCTTTAACCATCTGATCGGTATCCATACCCGAGGCAAGCCCGGCTACCCTATTTATTATTGATAAGTAGCTCATTTAACCGGCCTCCTTTTAAGCGTGCTTGTTTACGAGCAGACCGACCAATTCCCGGATTTGCGCCACAAGGTTCAGTACCTTTTCCGGCGGCACCTCGTTTATCACCTTGTCCGTTTCCAGGTCGATAATCTGTACCATATACTCGCGTGTCTGTTCGTGCATTTTGAAATGGTACCGCCGCCCGAAAGCGTGTGCCGTTTCCGACAATTGTTGCAGCGCTTTCTTCACATCGTGTTCGGGTTTCTGCTGTTTTTCGATTTCACTCGGCTGATCCGGTTTCGATTTTGACGGTTCCAGATTGACTTTCTCCACCTGGTTATTTTCTGTTTGCGCAGGTTGCACCGGAACCTCGAGTTGTGCTTGTCTTACAGGCAAAACCGACATGAGTTTCACCGCCTTTCTTACCGTTAGCAGTTTTCACATACTTCCGCGTTCTCAACCTTGTCTGTTGCAACCAAGTCCTTGACGGAGTTCACCATCTGCTTGCGCATAAACTTTGCCGCTTGGAGGTATAGGCCGTATATGGCGTTAATCAGCTTGACCTGTTCCTTCAAGCTCGCGTCTTCCGGGAGTTCGGCGGCAAATTCCGTTTCAATCGTCAACATGTCCAAAAGGTTTGTAAGTTTGGTTTCAGCGTTCACCGCTTTTATCCTGGAGTTGAGCTCTTTGGCACGCTTCCTTAGAAGATCGAGACTGCCGCGCACGAACGCGCTTCCGGCGTGCCCCTTGTTTTCACTGTCCCTATCCGCCAGGCCGCTGATTTTATCTACCTTTTTAGCGGCAGTTAAAACACTTTGCAGTTTTTTGATAAGCCCTTTAAACTTCCGCGCGGTTTTATTGAACTCTTTAGTTATCCGCTCCCGAATAGCGGGATCCGGTTGGTTTTCTTGGTGTAATTTATTTATTGTTTCTAAAACCGGGAACTCTTCATTGAAGTATCCATCAATGGCTTCCTTAAAGGTCATGATTTTTGCACCGCGCTTTATTGCGCCGCCTTCCGTAGCATCGATGATCAGCCGGTCTTTATGCAGGGCGAAAAGCTCTTCGAAACGGACGATGAACGTGTGGAAGTTCCGCATGGTAACAACTTTGCCGCCGCCGATGGCGGGTACTTCGAACATATGTAAATTAGTTGACGTTGTGTCTACTTTATGGTCTTCATAAGCCGTGCCTTTCGAGTGTGTATAACCGTTGGTGAAAGAGAGGTCCTGGCCTATGAAAACAATAGGATTTGCGCCGATAAGGCACGCGACACCGAAGGCCGCGATGGCCACGGAACCGCCCGGTTCGATGTACCCTTTGTCTCCGTATAACTCTTTGAGCCATGTTGTAAAAAAGCTGGTGAAAGAATTAAAAACAAAACGCCGGCCTTCGAAAAGAGGCGGTATCTTATAATGGGTTTGAGGTTCGTAACACAAGAATTCTTCGGTTGTCGGCAACCCTTCAAAGAGCTTGAAATTTAGTTCGGTGGGGTCCAGGGTCACCACAAGGTCTGGGTGGATTCCTTTTGCCAGCATGGCTTTTAACGCCGTGCCGACGGCTATTATCACGCTTTTACCTTTCGCTTCGGCCAGGAGGTCGATGTTTTTGCTCAAGGACGGTCCTGCAGCCACGACAACCGCAGGCTTGCCCGCAAACGCGTCTTTAAGGAAGCTGATCCCCGGATCCGAGGTAACTGCTTTTAAGTTGGCAAAGTTGTTTTCCTGAACAAAAAAGTTCAACGTTTGCGCTGTCTGCATGTCTATAAGCAAAAGGGAAACGTAATCCCGGACCCGGGCGGATATCGTATCGTAAAATTCAGGGTCCAGGCGGAGCGAAGCGGGATGCTCCACCATTACCAACCCGTTCCGGAATTTATCGCGTTTGCGGTAGACAAAGGTTTTGGTCACATCTTCGGATCCGGTGATATTCAACCTGTCCCAAGGGATGTTCTCGATGTTTTCCGGGTTATTCTGAAACCACTCCCTCAACTGAGGGTGACCTTCCACAACGAAAATCTGCGCGTCGGGTTTAGCAACCCGGAGCACTTCATGTATATGATAACCGAGACCAAGCCCAAGACAGATAATGGCGCTCGCTTCTTTTACAGAAGGGTACCGTTCCACAAGGCGTCTTGCCTCCGCTACCGGATCATGGGCACTGTGAAGCAAAAAAGCAGCGCCGTCAGAAGGATAAGCTCGCGCGGTAGGCAGGCCTTTTTTCCCCTCTATGAATTCAATTACTGCATCTGGCATGTTGATGCACCGCCGTTATCATACTGTGAAAATATATCCGCCAGCTCGAATTCCAATATATCCGCAAGAGTTACCATGTCGTTTGCTTCCAGGGCTGAAAACACAGGCGGGTAAATCTGTTCGAGTTTTTCACTTAACCCCAGAAAACCGTTGCAGTATAAGGTGCTCCCGTCTGCCTTTACCAAGAGGTCTAAACCCTGGTGAAAATGTTCCAGCGCCTCGAGGACTTCATATAATCCGTTGAGGCCGCGGCCCGTATCTCCCCGCTGAAGCAGGGCGGCCACTTCTCTTGCGGCTTCTGCAAGAGTCGGTATTAGTTCGTTAAGCCTTTCTCTTAAGTCCTTTAAAACCTCATTCGCCATCCTGTACTCCTCCCCCTACGATAATCGAAAACCCCGGGGGCCCCGGCCCTTGAAGGACGGGTCCCCCGGGTGGTCACACAGCCTATCCAAGCAGTTTGAGCACCGACTGCGGGGCCATGTTGGCTTGGGCCAGCATGACGGTGCCCGCCTGGACAAGGATCTGGTTCTTGGTGAAGAGCATCATCTCTTGCGCCATGTCCACGTCGCGGACGCGGGACTCGGCGGCGGTCAGGTTTTCCGACGCTACGCCGAGGTTGGCGATGGTGTGCTCCAGACGGTTCTGGATGGCGCCGAGTTTGGCGCGTTGCACCGACACCTCGTCGATAGCGCACTGTATACGGCCGATTGCAGAGTTTGCTTTGACCTGAGTGGTCACGCAAACGGCATTAATACCGCTTACGCCTAACGAAGCAGCCTTCATGCCTGCGATTGAGAAGCTAAGGTTCTGGCCGGAGTTGGCGCCGATCTGGATGACCTTGCCGTTCAGCGTTCCGTTAAGCAGTTTCTGGGTGTTGAACTCCGTATTGTTCGCAATGCGGTCGATCTCGGTTAAGAGCTGGGTTACTTCCGTCTGAATCTGCTGCCTGTCGGCGGTGGTGTTGGTATCGTTGGCCGCCTGCACAGCCAGCTCGCGCATCCGCTGCAGGATGCTGTGCGATTCGTTAAGGGCGCCCTCAGCGGTCTGGAGGAGCGAGATGCCGTCCTGCGCGTTGCGGACCGCCTGGTTCAGACCCCTGATCTGTCCGCGCATTTTTTCCGATATGGCAAGACCGGCGGCGTCATCGGCGGCGCGGTTGATCCGCATGCCGGAAGACAGCTTCTCAAGGGATTTGCCGAGTGCGTTGTTGGTCTGGCCTAAACCTCTCCATGCGTTAAGCGCCATTATATTATGGTTGATAATCATGTTGTCCGCTCCCTCCTCTCTTATGTTTTAGAAAGGCTAACCAAGCAGTTTGAGCACCGACTGCGGGGCCATGTTAGCCTGGGCCAGCATGACGGTGCCCGCCTGGACAAGGATCTGGTTCTTGGTGAAGAGCATCATCTCTTGCGCCATGTCCACGTCGCGGACGCGGGACTCGGCCGCCGTAAGGTTTTCAGACGCCACACCGAGGTTGGCGATGGTATGCTCCAGACGGTTCTGGACGGCGCCGAGTTTGGCGCGTTCTGTGGATACCTTGTTGATGGCGCTCTGTACCAGGGTGATCGCATGGTTCGCGCTCCCCTGAGCGGAAACGTTAAGGCCGCTGACTCCGAGAGCGCCTGCTTTCATGGTCGCTATCGTAATAGAAAGGTTCTGCCCCGAGTTGGCGCCGATATGGATAAGTTTCGAGTCCAGGGTCCCGTCCAGGATCTTCTGGGTGTTGAATTCGGTGTTAGCGCCGATACGGTTGACTTCATTAATAAGCTGATTCACTTCCTGCTGTATCTGCGACCGGTCGGCGCTGGTGTTGGTATCGTTGGCCGACTGCACGGCAAGCTCGCGCATCCGCTGCAAGATGCTGTGTGATTCGTTCAGGGCGCCCTCAGCCGTCTGCAGGAGCGAGATGCCGTCCTGCGCGTTGCGGACCGCCTGGCTCAGACCCCGGATCTGGCCGCGCATCTTTTCGGAGATGGCCAGACCGGCGGCGTCGTCGGCGGCGCGGTTGATGCGCATGCCGGACGACAGCTTTTCAAGCGATTTGCCGAGCGCGCTGTCGGTTTGGCCCAACCCCCGCCAGGCGTTAAGCGCCATTATGTTGTGATTGATAATCATGGTTTGGTTTTCCCCCTTTCTTAATAATTACAGAGGTAGCTGTGAGGGTGCCGGCCAAGTCGCGCTTGCCTCTCCGTCGGTCGCCCGGCGACGAGCGCGGCCTAGGCGTTCACTCTCACCGATTTATCCAAGCAGCTTAAGCACCGACTGCGGGGCCATGTTGGCCTGGGCCAGCATGACGGTGCCCGCCTGTACAAGGATCTGGTTCTTGGTGAACAGCATCATTTCTTGCGCCATGTCCACGTCGCGGACGCGGGACTCGGCCGCCGTCAAGTTCTCCGACGCCACGCCGAGGTTGGCGATGGTGTGCTCCAAACGGTTCTGGATGGCGCCGAGTTTCGCACGTTGCGAGGAGACATCGTCAATGGCGGATTGTACTATTCTGATAGCACTGTTTGCTTTAACCTGTGTCGAAACGCTGACGGTTCTCAACGCGCTTGTCGTACCCAGGGCGGTAGCCGTCATCGTGGCGATGGTGATGGAAAGGTTCTGACCCGAATTCGCCCCGATTTGGATCAGTTTTGCTGACATGGTACCGTTCAGCAGCTTCTGGGTGTTGAACTCGGTATTGCTGCCGATGCGGTTTATTTCGGTCAGAAGCTGGTTGACTTCCTGCTGTATCTGCGACCGGTCGGCGGCGGTGTTCGTATCATTTGCCGACTGCACGGCCAGCTCGCGCATACGCTGCAGGATGCTGTGCGTTTCGTTCAGGGCGCCTTCAGCCGTCTGCAGGAGCGAGATGCCGTCCTGCGCGTTGCGCGTTGCCTGGTCAAGACCGCGGATCTGTCCGCGCATCTTCTCGGAGATGGCCAGCCCGGCGGCGTCGTCGGCGGCGCGGTTGATGCGCATGCCCGAGGACAGCTTCTCGAGCGACTTGCCGAGCGCGCTGTCGGTTTGGCCCAACCCCCGCCAGGCATTAAGCGCCATTATGTTGTGGTTGATGATCATGGTTTTGTCTTCCTCCTTTCCTGTGCTTAAATTAATAATTAGGTGGTTATGAGAGTGCTTTCCATGCCTTTTCCCCTTCCGGCGACCGACCGGCGGAACAAAGGCCAACACAGGTGCTCTCACTGTGTTATTCGGCTACGTTCGCGCTACGTTTATAGGACTTTAAGCCTAAACTTTGAGCTGTAAAGCGCAATTGCAGATTTCATAAAACTGTATAAGCCCATCCTTAAGCAGAAATTTCCACGGTTGTTGCAGGAAATTTGCAGAAGTATGTCGAAACAAATTCGATACGTCTGTACAGTTTTTATTAAGGGGATTAAATAATGAAGTTGAAGGTATTGGTCACCGGCGCGGCCGGCTTTATTGGTTCCCACCTGGTTGAGGAGCTTGTAAAATCGGGACATGAGGTGAAAGCCTTCGTGCGATATAACGCCCGTAGCGACTGGGGCTGGCTGCAGGCAACCTCGTGCTTGAAAGATGTTTCGGTTTTCGCGGGCGACATCCGTGATTATGACGCCGTGAAAGAGGCGGCGCGCGGGGTGGATACGGTGTTCCATCTTGCGGCGCTGATCGGTATTCCTTACTCCTACGTTTCACCGCTCGCCTATATTAAAACGAATGTGGAAGGAACCTACAACGTTCTTCAGGCCGCCCGGGAGGAAGGGCTTAAGCGGGTGATGCACACCTCCACCTCGGAGGTTTACGGGACCGCCCGGTATGCTCCCATCGACGAGGAACACCCTTTACAGGCACAGTCGCCTTACGCCGCCTCCAAGATCGGCGCCGACCAACTGGCCTTGAGTTTTTACCGATCCTTCGGCCTGCCTGTGACGGTGGTCAGGCCCTTTAACACTTTCGGACCCAGACAATCGGCGCGCGCCGTTATTCCCACCGTAATAACCCAACTCCTGCAGGGAAAAGAGGTTTTGCGGCTGGGAAACCTTAGCCCGACGCGAGATTTTAATTATGTCCGGGACACCGTTTCCGGGATGATAAAAGTTGGTCTTTCGGATCACACGACCGGGCAGGTGGTTAATGTGGGGAGCGGCCGCGAGACTTCCCTGATGGAAGTTGTAGAGCTCGTTAAAAAGATAACGGGCGCGGACGCAACCGTGGAGCAGGAAGAAACAAGGAAAAGGCCTCCGAACAGCGAGGTTGAACGTCTGGTCTGCGACAACCGCAGGGCGCAGGAAATCACGGGATGGGCGCCACGGTACTCGCTGGAGGAAGGACTTCGGGAAACTATCTCCTGGTTCAGGGAGAACCTTCATTTGTATAAAACGGATTTGTACAATATTTAGTCCTCAGTCGACAGTCCTCAGTCCCTAGTCTGAAACGGAAAGTCCGACGTCGAAAGGTAGAAGTCTGAAGTTAAAAGTCTAAAGTCCCGAGTTATTAATAAGAGAAGGAAGAGTAAGAGCAGATGACAGGTGAGGACTTAGAGGCATGGAAGAAAGCACGGGAGTTAGCGAGGATCATCTATCAAATTACGTCAGCCGGCGAGTTTTCGCATGACTTTAGTCTAAGAGATCAGATAAGGCGTGCTGCTATATCTGTCATGTCAAACATAGCTGAGGGTTTTGAGTGCAAGGGAGACAAGGAGTTCCGACATTTCCTTTCCATTGCCAAGGGGTCAGCGGCTGAAGTAAAAGCCCAGATTTATATCGCCAAAGATGCGGAACTGATCAGCGAAACACAATTTGCAGATTTATATGAATTAACGTCGGAAGTTGGGCGACTTACCAGCGGAATGATAAAGTATCTTACTAAGCCCAAAGAGTCCTAACTTAGTGCCGCCCCATCAACTGATATAGGACATAGGACTCAGGACTTAGGACTTGACGAGCAAGCCATGACCCATTAGCCAAGACGGAGGAGTTATGACCGACTCAGCCATCCGGATTCCGCTGGACGCGCCGAATATCGGCGAACTTGAGAAGGAATACGTGATGCGCGCGCTCGACAGCGGGTATGTTTCTTCGGTGGGCCCGCTGATAACCGAGTTTGAAGAGCGTTTTCGCGCCTATACCGGGGCGCGGCATGCCGTCGCTACGGTAAACGGAACATCGGCCATCCACCTGGCGCTCCGGCTTCTGGGAGTCGGCCCGGGCGACGAGGTTATCGTGCCTGCGCTGACCTTCATTTCCACGGTGAACCCAGTGGTTTATGTGGGGGCTACGCCCGTCGTGGTCGACGTAGACCCCCGGACATGGAACATTGACGTTTCCGGATTGGAGCGGGCGATAACCACCCGCACCCGCGCCGTAATCCTCGTTCATTTATACGGGAACCCGGTGGATATGACCGGCGTAATGAAAGTGGCGCGCAGGCACGGTTTGCGCGTGATCGAAGACGCCGCCGAAGCGCTCGGCGCTACCTTTGAAGGGTGTCACGTCGGCACCTTCGGCGACGTGGGCGTGTTCAGCTTTAACGGGAACAAGGTAATCACCACCGGCGGCGGCGGCATGCTGGTCACCGGCGATCCCGGCATTGCCGAGCGGGCACGCCTGCTGGTCAACCAGGGGCGCGCGGCGGGGATTATTGAGTACGAGCACCGGGAAATCGGCTACAACTACAGGTTGACTAACCTGCAGGCGGCTTTAGGCCTCGCACAGTTGGAGCGCCTGCCGGAGTTTTTGGCGGCCAAGCGTCTTAATGCTGCGGTTTACCGGGAGCTTCTCCGGGGGCAACCGGGATTGGAGCGGCAGCACGAGGTGAAAGACGCAGAAAGCAACTGGTGGCTCTTTTCCGTATTAATCGATCCGGAACGGTTTGGGGAGGGCAGGATATCCACAGCGGAGAGACTTAGAGCCTCGGGGGTTCAGGTCCGCCCGCTTTTTATGCCCATTCACCGCCAGCCGCCGTATATAGAGTATGCCTGTACAGGATGCCCGGTGGCCGAATCCCTGCACGAAAGAGGGCTTAATCTGCCGAGCGCCAGTTTTTTAAAGGAGGAGGATGTTCGTGAGACATGCCGACTCTTACTGTCAAGGTGAGGTTGGATGAACCTGCCGCAAATCGTGATTATCGGCGCGGGCGGGCATGCCGCGATGGTAACGGACATTATATTGAAAGCCGGTAAATACTCGTTGGCCGGCTATACCGCGCCTGGAAGTCCCCCGCCTGCGTCCCGTCTGAGGTTCAGGTATCTTGGAAACGACGACGTTTTGCCCACACTGCGGCGGCAGGGTGTTAAAATGGCCGCTTTGGGAGTGGGGGGAGTGGGAGACAACAAGCCGCGGCGCCGGATGTACGAGCATATCCACAGCCTGGGGTTTTCCTTCCCTCCTCTGATTCATCCGTCCGCTGTGGTGGCCGATGACCTTACCGTGGAAGGCTTGATTATCGCACCGGGCGCCGTGGTCAATCCGCGGGTTGAGCTCGGTGTGAATACAATTATCAATTCCGCCGCGGTGGTGGAACACAACTGCGTGGTCGGCGAACACGTGCATGTGGCGCCGGGCGCGGTGCTGTGCGGCGGCGTTCGCGTCGGCGGCCTTGCCCATGTGGGCGCCGGAGCGGTCGTCATCCAGGGGGTAGCCCTGGGCGAAGGCGCGGTGGTGGGCGCCGGGGCGGTAGTGCTCCACGACGTCAACCCCTGGACCGTGGTCGCGGGGAACCCGGCAAGGTTTATTAAGTCTCTGAGGGAAGTGTTTTAAATGCGCCGGGTAATGGTCTTTTCCGCCTCGCGCGCCGAGTACGGACTCTTAAAGCCCATTTTACGGGGTATTACGACCTCATCGCGGTTGAAGTTGGACCTGGTTATCGGCGGCGCCCATCTTGCTCCCGGTCACGGCTGCACAAAGCGGGAGATAATGAACGACGCCCTGCCGATCACTTTTTGTATAAACGGCGCTCAGGCTTCGGACAGTCCCGGCGCCATCGTTGAATTCGTCGGGCGGGGAATAACGGAGATTGCTGCTTATTTCGCCGCGCAACCGCCGGATATCGTCGTTATCCTGGGGGACCGTTACGAGCTGTTGATCCCCCTTGCCGGGGCGCTCGTCAACCGTATTCCCGTAGCGCACCTCTGCGGGGGCGAGACGACGGAAGGAGCTCTTGACGAACAGGTGCGCCACGCCGCGACGAAGATGGCCCACCTCCACTTTCCCAGCACCTTTCAGTACGCCAGGTGTTTGCGGCGGATGGGTGAAGAGGCGTGGCGGATCAACGTTGTGGGTGCACCCGGTGTAGAAAATATAATTAAGGAAGAAATGATGACGCCTGAAGAACTGGATGCGGCTTTCGGCATTGATGTCACCCGACGGACGCTTTTGATCACTTATCACCCGGAAACCTTGACGCGGGATGGGGATCCCGAAAAAGAGGCCGCCGCGCTGACCGCCGCATTGAAAGAATTCCTGGATTATCAGCAGGTCATTACCTACCCCGGAATGGAAGTGGGCTGCCGGGGAGTGATTAAGGCCTGGGAGAGCTATGTTGAAAAGAATCCAAACGCCCGACTATACAAAAGTCTGGGTTCACGCGGTTACCTGGGGGTCATGAGGGAAGCCGCCGCGGTGGTGGGCAACTCGTCGAGCGGCATCATCGAGGCCCCTTCGCTTAAGATCCCGACCGTAAATATTGGGGACAGGCAGAAAGGCCGGGTGCGGGCCGAAAGTGTGATCGATGTGCCCTGCATTAAGGCGGAGATCGTTGCGGGGCTGCAAAAGGCCCTGTACGACGCGGAATTCCGTCGCTCTTTGGAAAATGTGAACAATCCCTATGACCCTTACGGCGACGGGAATGTAGGCGGACGGGTGGTTTCCGTGCTGGAGTCGGTTCCGCTTGACCGGCGTTTGCTTGAGAAAAAGCTGGATTTTCCGACCGAACAAGAGTTGCTCAATCTGCCGTGATAATGAGCCAGTTCCGACACGGACAAGCCGGAACCAAACTACTTTACCACAGAGGCACAGAGTTCACAGAGAACAAAAATATTAGATCAACCAAAAATAAGTCCCATTTTCCGTCTTTTCCCTTTGTGTGCTGGTATCTCTGTGGTTGATTCTTCTTACATTTTGCGTACTTCTTGGCGTCAAAGTCTCTGACGGAACGCTTTAAGCGTGGGTATTGCCAGCCGCGCGCAAGCTCTCTTGATGCTAATAATTATCAAGCCGGTTTGGGCCAAAGAATGTTCCCGTTTTTTTCAACGAACCGGTATCATGTTTTTACCGTGCGGTTCGATTATTAATTTAAACCCGACGGTGATAACTGAATCAGAGTAGCTTAATCAATAATGCGGGGGTGCATTAATGAGGATTTTACTGGTTGTTTACGACAATGACTCCTATATCAGTTGGTTTCCGCAAGGGATGGCGTACATAGCAGCCGTGCTTAAGAAAGATGGATACGATGTAGAGATTTATAACCAGGACAAGTTTCATTACCCTGACGAACACTTAACTGACTACTTAAGTCAAAACAAGTTCGATATAATCGGCGTCAGTGTCATAGCAGGATACTATCAGTATCGAAAGCTGCTCAAAATCGCCGGCGCTATAAACCATGCCAAAAACAGGCCGTTTTTTATCATAGGCGGACATGGTCCCTCCCCCGAACCCAAGTATTTTCTTAGAAAGACCCAGGCGGACGCGATCGTTATCGGCGAAGGCGAACTAACCGTTGTGGAACTGTTGGAAGCGGTTGCGAACCACAGGCCCCTGTCCAGGGTTAAGGGCATAGCCTTCCGTGACGGCGCAAAAGTGACGGTTAACGAGCGACGTCCGCTGATTAAGGACATCGACAGTGTTCCGTTTCCTGCCTATGACTTGTTCCCGATCGATTATTACAGGCTTCTGAGGGCGCCCAACGCGACAAAGAGGGATTTTGTCATGCCGATGCTGTCCGGCCGTGGGTGCAAGTTCCGGTGCAACTTCTGTTACCGGCTGGACAAGGGGTTCAGGCCTCGGAGCAACGAGAGTATCATCGAAGAAGTCAAATTATTAAAGGAAAGATACGGAATAACCTACATTAATTTTTCGGACGAGCTTTTAATGTCGTCCGAAGGCAGAACCGTCAGCCTTTGCAATGATTTTATAAAAGCAAATCTGGATATCAAGTGGTGCTGCAACGGGAGATTGAATTTTGCCAAACCGGACGTTCTCGCCTTGATGAAAAAGGCCGGATGCGTCTTCATTAACTACGGGATTGAATCTATGGACGACCAGGCTCTGAAAAATATGAATAAGGCATTGACAACTAAACTGATCATTAAGGGAATCGAAGAAACGTTGGCTTCGGGGATCAGTCCCGGTCTCAATATAATCTTCGGCAACATCGGCGAAAATAAGGAGACGCTTCAAAAAGACGTCGAGTTCTTGTTGAAATACGACGACCAGGCGCAAATGCGGACCATCCGTCCCGTCACGCCGTATCCCGGTTCGCCGCTTTATTATTACGCCATCGAAAAAGGCCTGCTCAAGGACTGCGAGGATTTTTACGAAAACAAGCATTTGAATTCCGACCTTCTTGCGGTGAATTTCACCGACATGTCCGACGAAGAATTCCACCGCGCTCTTTTTGAAGCAAACAGCATCTTGATTAAGAATTATTTTGAAAAGGAACATCGTTCCGTGATCGCACAAGCGAGAAAACTGTACCTGGATAATAATGCTGCTTTCAGGGGCTTCCGTCAGACCTAGCCGCTGCAGCAGTTTCTCAGGGGGTAGTGAGGTGTGGCTCTTAAACAAGGGGTTTTCGTTATCGCCGAGGCCGGGGTAAACCATAACGGCAACCTTGAAACCGCAAAACGGTTGGTTGACGCCGCCTTGCACGCCGGCGCAGACGCCGTGAAATTCCAGACCTTCGTCCCGGAAGAGTTGGCGGCAAAAAGCGCCGGGATTGCGGGTTATCAACAGGCAAACATGCCGGCCTCCCGAGAGACCCAGCTCGAGATGATTAAACGTCTCGCGTTAAGGTTCGAGGATTTTAGCTGTTTGAAAACATATTGCGATCAAACGGGTATTATGTTTTTGTCCACTCCGTTCGATAACTTAAGCATAGACCTTCTCGATACCTTGGGCGTTCCGGTCTTCAAGATTGCCTCCGGCGAACTCGTGAACCATCCTTTCTTGAGGTACGCCGCCGCCAAAGAGAAGCCGCTGATCCTGTCCACCGGCATGGCCACCCTCGGTGAGGTCGAGGAGGCGTTAGGGGTAATAAGGTCCGCCTGCAATACTGCGCCGGTGACGTTTTTGCATTGCACATCCGACTACCCGGCCCTGTTCGAAGACGTGAACCTTAAAGCGATGGTTATGCTTCGGCAGGTTTTCGGTGTCCCGGTCGGTTATTCGGATCACACGCCCGGCATTGAAGTTGCAGTAGCCGCGGTGGCTTTAGGGGCATCTGTGATTGAAAAGCACTTCACCTTAGACCGGCGGATGGAGGGACCGGACCACCGGGCTTCACTTGAGCCGGAAGAACTGGCGGCGATGATCCGGGCGATCCGCAACGTCGAGAAAGCGCTGGGAGACGGGCGGAAAAGGCCCACTTCCCGTGAGCTGGAAACCTCGAAGGTTGCAAGACGCAGCCTGGTCGCCGCCCGCGGAATCAAGGCCGGAGAGATAATCACGGCGGATAAAATAGCTGTCAAAAGGCCCGGTACGGGCATTCCGCCTAAAATGCTGGAGATCGTCGCCGGCCGGCGGGCCCGGGTCGACATTCCAGCCGATACGGTTATCACCTGGGAGATGGTTTAGACAGTTGCGTGTTTTGAGTTGCGCGTTGCGAGTTTTTAATAAACCAAGTAGGGAGTAGGAGATTCAGTTGTGAGTTGGAGGCAGTGATGGCACAGATTACAAGATTTGAGGATATAGAAGCATGGAAGAAAGCTCGTGAATTAACGAAGGCAATCTACGAGATAACTTCAGTGGGCAAGTTTGCCGGGGATTTTGGTCTTCGGAACCAAATCCGAAGTGCTGCCATATCCATTATGTCAAATATTGCGGAAGGATTTGAGCGTAATAGGAACAGTGAATTCCGTTATTTTCTTTCCGTTGCTAAGGAATCGGTTGGTGAAGTGAAAGCCCAAATCTACGTTGCGATGGATGCTGGATTAATTAATGAAGCACAA
This sequence comes from Bacillota bacterium, assembly GCA_040755295.1. Lineage (NCBI taxonomy): Bacteria > Bacillati > Bacillota > Bacillota bacterium. Next base: position 90,635 of record JBFMBK010000001.1, read on the forward strand.
TTTGAACAGCTATATAAATCAGCTACGGAAACCGGGCAACTCATTGGTGGTTTTATAAAATATCTTAACCAATTGAAAATCAAAAGTCCGAAATCAAAGCCAATGCCTAACCCGTAACCCGCAACCCGTAACCCGCAACTCGGAACTAAATGAAGGGGGTGCGAGCGAATGGAGCGCCCTGAACTGCTTAACGGAGTCACAGTACTGCCGGATGAACCGATCGTACGCGCGCTCGAAAAAATGGACCGCGCCGCACGGCAAATCTTGCTGGTGGCCGATGGCGAGGGGGTTTTGCTGGGTACCGTCACCGACGGTGATGTACGCCGGGCGCTGCTCGATGGCGTAAACCTCCGGGAACCTGTCGCTCTGATAATGAACCGGCAGCCCAAAGTGCTTCCTTCAGGCACCTCCCTGGAAGTCGTACGTAAGCTGATGACGGAGCACGGCATCCGGCATATTCCTCTCGTCGACAAGCGGGGCCGGCTGGTCAACCTTCTGATGTGGCAGGACCTGTTCCTTTCCAAGGTGGAGGCGCGGCCGGAGAACGTGGTGATAATGGCTGGCGGGAAGGGAACAAGACTTGATCCTTTTACCAAAATCCTGCCCAAACCGATGATCCCTTTACGGGACAAGCCCATTATCGAGGTAATCATGGAACGCTTCAACCGGCAGGGATTCGGCGAGTTCGTTCTCTGCCTCGGATACAAAGCCGAGATCATCCGACTGTATTTCAACGGCAACGGCCGTTCCTACAACGTCAGTTACGTGCAGGAAGAGGAACCCCTGGGAACAGCCGGCGCCCTCTCCCTTTTAACCGAACGTTTCAAGGATACGTTTCTGCTGACCAACTGTGACATTATCGTGGAAATGGACTACAACCAGCTGCTTGAATATCACCGGGAGGGTCAGTACGCTCTGACGATTGTGGGAGCGCTGAAAGAGTTTATAGTTCCTTACGGTGTGATGCACACGGAAGAGAACCACTTCTGGATCGAGGAGAAACCTAATTTTCACTTCCTTGTCAATACCGGGCTGTACGTGTTGGAACCTTCGTTGTTGCAACTGATCGAGAAGAACAAGGCGGTGGACATGCCCGATCTTATCACCGCGGCCCAGAAAGGCGGATTCCGTGTGGGCATCTACCCGCACCACGGAAAATGGTTCGATGTCGGGCAGTGGGAAGAATACCAGCAGACCCTTAAACTTTTCGAAAGCATGGAGCTAACGGTATAAGCTTATGTATAAAGGTTTATCTGTTTTAGGCTTCATCCCGGCCAGGGCCGGGTCGAAGGGTCTCCCCGGCAAGAATACCAAGCCGCTGGCGGGAAAGCCCCTTTTGCTCTATTCCGTCGAAGCCGGCCAAAAAAGCGGGGTGTTTGATTATCTTATGGTATCCACAGACGGCGAGGACATCGCCGCCGTTGCCCGGCAAGGGGGCGCCGAGGCGCCTTTTATCCGGCCCCCGGAGCTTGCCACGGATACCGCCAAGGTCGTTGACGCGCTGCACCATACGATGCGGTGGTTGGAGGACCAAGGCCGAAGATACGACTGCCTTGCGGTTTTGCAGCCGACGAGCCCTTTACGGGGGGCGGAAGACATCACCGGCGCGCTGGACCTTTTTGTGGAGCGCGGCGCCGACGCCGTGGTTTCCGTCTGCGAGACGGAACACCACCCCTGGTGGAGTAATACCCTACCCGACGACGGCTGCATGGAAGGTTTTCTGCGAAGCGACATATCGGTCAACCGGCAGGAACTGCCGAAATTCTACCGCCTTAACGGGAGCATATATCTGGCGCTCTGGGATTTCATCAGAGAACGCAGGTCATGGTTCGGACCGCGAACGTACGCCTACGTTATGCCGCGTCACCGTTCCGTGGATATAGACAATCCGCTTGATTTCTTTTTGGCGGAGGCGTTGATTACAGAAATGCGGGATGCGGAAATCTGAAAGAATAGCATGTAAATCGTAACTTGTTTTCGTGGGCACAGCCCACCCGACTGAGGACTGAGGACTTGACCTGTTATTTAGCCCTGATATTACTATTCTCTGTGAACTCTGTGCCTCTGTGGTGAAATATTTTGGTCCCGGCTTTTCCGGGTAAGGGGGATACTCGGTGAACAACTGGCTCGAGCAGGCTCTCAAGTACGAGAGCGAAAGCAACCTTCTTTTGAGCACGCAGTATTATACCCGGGCTTTGCAAGAAAATCCGGAAGATCAGGATGTTTTGTATTACGGCGGCTTATTCCTGTTTAAAATGGGGAAATATGACCAGGCGCTGGACCTGTTTGTCAAGTGCTATTCCTCTAAATCTTTAACAGAAGAATTAAAAGAAGAGCTATTAAGCCAATTATTAGCCGCCTATTACGAGCCGAATGCCGAAGGACTTAAGAAGACTTATGAAACTAATGTAAAAAATCTACTTGCCTACGAGTTCAATTATCTTAAGTCTTTCCCCTCTTTTGAAGACCTCCCTTTCATATGTATCCCGCGTAACGATTCCTCTTATTTCGTATTTGATAAGGCAACCAAGATATTTCTGAAGGTGTTGGATCTTCAAAACGAAAGCGACGAGTCAAGTACACTGGCTAAAGAGGAGTGTGTACTGGCAATTGATATCTACGAAAAAGAAAAACTGCTTGCAATCCACGAAAAAACCTTTAAGCCGGCGCTTAATGGAATCAAAATTCCCATATACCTCGTATGGACCGACCCTGTAACAATGCAAGTTTATTTGCAGCTTGAAGACTTCCGGCCGATTATCGAAAAGCAGAGGTTTGTTTTTTTCCCGGATTATCGCGAAGAGTCCGGCGTTGCTTCTTTTTTTAAGGACCACCAGAGCATGATTCCTAATAAGTGCATCGGCAGTATTGTTGAGGACGAGATTCGATCCTTTTTCAAAACGATAAAGGAAACGCGTGACAAGGATGTTGAAGAAAAACTCTCGCAGGTGTTGAAGCTTGCCGAAAGCTATGACGACCAGTATTACAAAGACTTATTTCTCAATCACAAAGGTGATCTGCGAATTCTGTTCATCACCTGCCGTTTTACTACTTTTCTTCAATATTCCACAAGGGATTGCATGTCTGCGAGCGTCAACCTGGGAATAAAATCCGATCTTTTAATTGAGAAATCAGACATTCAAAGGATCTTTGTCGGTAACTCATATGAAAAAATTTTGGATTTCAAGCCGAACATTATATTCATGCTGGATCATTTTAAGTGGGAGTTTGGAATTCCTGATAACCTTATGTGTATAACATGGGTGCAGGATCCGCTGCCTAACATTTTATCAAGGGATTCTGCTAAAAAGTTATCGGACAACGATCTTGTGTTAGTAGGAGCCCCCAAGCTTAAAGACCAGATGTTAGAACTGGGTTACCCGGAAGCGGACCTGTTTGACCAGATTATTCCCGTTAATTCACTTATTTTCGATAAAATTGAGCTCGTCGGAACGGAAAAGGCTCGTTACGCGTCCGACATCACCTATGTTTCGCACGTCGGCGATCCTAAATCATCCCTCGATGCCTTGGTCTCCGAATACATAACGCGAATAGAAGACGAAGATATCCGGCCGAAGTTCAAGGATTTCCTCTATTCAGCTTACGAATTAACTCGCAGAAGGATTGAGGGATCGGAACCGATTTTTACCGTTGAGGATTATAAGCATGTGCTTGCGGAAGCCTTGGAAGGTTGTGGGTTCCAGTTATACATAAGTGACGACTTCGCTTACGAATTCGGCTCTCGGGTAGGGAACCGGCTTCATAGAACCATTCCTCTGGTTTGGGTGGCGGAATGCGGTCACTCCCTCAAGATCTGGGGCAGGGAGTGGGTCAACAATTCGCAACTCAAGAAATTTGCTATGGGGACGGCTGCTCACGGGGAGGAATTGGCGAAGATATATTCATCGGCAAGAATCACCTTGGGGATTCAACCCTATGGAACAATGCATCAACGGGCGTTGGAAGCAATGGCTTGCGGTTCCTTATACATGTCAAGGCAACTTCCCGCAGAACATGATTACAACAGTATCGGCAACTACTTTATCGAGGGCGAGGACTTTGTTTCTTTCAGCAGTAAGGATGATTTGTTGGATAAGGTGCACTACTTCTTAGAAAATGAGCGTGAGAGAAAAAGGATTGCGGAAAACGGGAGAAAAAAAACCGTTCAGAACTATACGTATGACAAGGCCATTCAAAATTTGCTATCCGTTTTAAGAGACGTGCAAGGAGATTAAACTTAGAATGTCTTCTAACAAGTTACCTGTACAGACCGTTTTCATACTTAGTATTAGTAGCGACATTGGCCGGGCGCTGGCAGGGCGCTACCTCCGGGATGGTTGTACCGTCGTCGGAACGTATAGGAGAATAGATATTCTTGAAGACCTTATGGGCCAGCCGGGACTTTACCTATTTCCTTGCGACGTTAAAGATCCCGGTAGCGTAAAGTCAGTTATTGAAAAATACCATCGTTTGTCTCTTCCTTGGGGCATGTTTATTTCGTGTGTGGGGACTTTGGAGCCCATAGGGGACTTTTTTAGCACCGAGTTCGACGCGTGGGAGCGTTCAGTGATTATCAACTCTACAGCGCAACTCAGGGTTTTGCATGCCTTGTACCCATACCGCCGCAAGGGTCAGGTATCGCACGCCGTTTTTTTCGCCGGCGGGGGGACCAATAACCCTTTTCCGAACTACTCAGCGTATTGCGTTTCTAAAATAATGTTGATGAAGATGTGTGAGCTCCTGGACAATGAATGCTCAGATTTGAACGCTTTTATTGTAGGTCCGGGATGGACGAGAACAAAGATGCACAAGCAGACCATCAACAACGCGGAAAACGCAGGGATGAACTATAAAAGAACCCGCGAATTCATGGAGGCGGGGGGAAATAACGGCACTTCCATGGACGATATTTACGACTGCATTCAGTGGTTGGCAAAACAGGGCAAGACGATAGCGGGCGGCCGTAATTTTTCGGTAAGACATGACCACTGGCGAGGGGAAGAAGCTTACAATCTTACCCAAAGTTTAGTATCGGATCCCGATTTGTTTAAATTGAGGCGGTACCGGCATCCGTAGCAATATTAAATAGGAGGCAATTTGCGTGGATCGCTCAATAGCACACGAACCGGATACGACTTCAAAAAAAGACATCGACTATCGTACCGGGTTGGAGAAGTACTTCGAGTCAAGTGTGGGGACCATTACAGAAAAACTGGAGAATTTCCCGAAGTATGTGCAACAAAGCACTCTTAACAGGTTTTTGGCCAGATATGAGATATTTAAGCATACAATAGATATTCCAGGCGCGATAATTGAGTGCGGCGTGCTTTTCGGCGGGGGCCTGATGACCTTTGCGCACTTAAGCTCAATATTGGATCCGTGGGCGGTTTCCAGGAGGATTATAGGATTCGATACCTTCAGCGGTTTTAGGGACCTCTCCGAGGTGGACAAGGGACCGGGACGGTCTGTGCACGCCACCGAAGGAGGGTTCGGGGTAGATGCTTACGAGGACTTGCAGCACTGCATTAATATTTTTGACCGGCACAGGTTATTGGGGCACCTGCCCAAAGTTGAACTGGTTCGGGGCGATATCCGGGAGACGGTTCCAAAATACATCGAAGACAACCCCCATCTAGTGGTAAGCCTGCTATTTTTAGATGTAGATGTTTATGAACCGACCAAAGTGGCTATCGAGCATTTTCTGCCTCGTATGCCTAAAGGGGCGGTAGTCGCTTTTGATGAGCTGTACGCGCGGCATTGGCCCGGCGAGACAAAAGCTTTGGTTGATACGATCGGCATAAACGCTTTGAGACTTAAGCGTCCGTTTTTCAGCACGTGGATGTCCTATGCGGTTATTGAATAGAAGGGGAATTAATCTTGAATAATAATGTTTTGCGCAAGCGAATTATCGAGATGGTCTTTAAAGGCAGGGACGGCCATATCCCAAGCGCCCTGTCAATTATCGATATTCTTTCGGTGTTATATAGCGGCTATCTTAAGTTCGATCCACAAATCCCTGACTGGCCCGAGCGGGATTACTTTATTTTAAGCAAGGGGCATGGCTGCGTGGCACTCTATGTCTTGCTGGAGCACTATGGTTTTATTACACAGCACGACGTTGAGCTTTTTTGCAGGCCGGGCGGTATATTGGGCGCTCACCCTGATTGCACAAAAATTCCGGGCATTGAGGCCTCAACAGGGTCACTTGGCCACGGGTTCCCGTTAGCTGTCGGTGTGGCTCTCGGCCTGCGTATTCGTAACATGGACAACAAGGTCTACGTGCTTGTCGGTGACGGTGAATGCAACGAAGGTACGATTTGGGAAGCGGCATTGGTGGCGGCGAACCTTAAGCTGGGGAATTTATGCTGCATTATAGACAATAACGGCTCGGCGCTGCAGGTGCTTCCTGTCAGTCCTCTAAGGTCAAAATGGGAAGCGTTCGGCTGGAAAGCCTCCGAAATAGACGGGCATGACGAGAATCAAATTCGAGGGGCATTGGATAGTCAAAACTTCAGCCAATGGGGTATACCGAAGGCGATTGTGGCAAATACGGTAAAGGGAAAAGGGGTGCCGATGATGGAAGGGCACGGCCTATGGCATCATAGGATACCCAATAAGGATGAGTTCAAAACGATTATGGAGGTTCTGTCTTGACCGCGAAATCTATCCGGCAGCAATTCGCAGATACGATGCTTGAAGTCGGCCTTGAGGACCCCAACCTTGTGGTGCTGGTCGGGGATATAGGCCACTTTGCGTTACAACCTTTCGCCGCAGCCTGTCCAGGACGCTATTACAACATCGGGATTTGCGAGGCGACTATCATCAGCATGGCCGCCGGACTTGCAAAAACGGGATTCGTTCCGGTTGCCCACACCATTGCTCCGTTTTTTATTGAACGGGCGTTTGAGCAAATTAAACTGGATTTTTGTTATCAGCAATTAGGGGGGAATCTTGTAACGGTTGGGAGCGCTTTCGATTATCCATGCCTTGGCTGCACACATCACTGTTATAATGATTTCGCGTTGCTCAAGACCCTTCAGAGAACACAAATAGCATACCCCGCGACTCCGGCCGAATTCGATACAATTTTCCGGCAAAGTTACCGTTGCGATCAGTTAACCCTCTTTCGCATCCCGGCGCACCAACATGGGCAAGGCTTTGACGCAAGGGAGATTCAATTTGGTAAGGGTATCAAAGTTACGGATGGCTCAAACCTTACCATTGTAGCAACCGGGCCGCAATTGGATAACGCTGTGGCCGCGCGAGACGCGCTCAGCGAAATGGGTTGGGATGCCGAAATACTATACATCCACACCATTCGGCCCTTGGACAGCGGTTTGATCCGCTCCAGCGCGAGTAAGACGAGGCGTATCCTGGTAATTGAAGAACACATGCGGAGCGGGGGTCTGGGCGACGACGTGCTGCGTGCCACTATTGATATTCCGGATATTCGGTACTCTTTCATATCTATACCGGATAGTTTCGTAACTGAATATGGGTCATACGAAGATCATTGCGAACGGTTGGGTTTGACCCGGAATGGCATCCTTGACAAGGTAAGGTCCGACTTTGGAATACGGAAAGGCGGCGCACTTTTAGCAAAAAGCGGATCTTAATTGGATGAAAGGTTGGTTTGTCAAGGAGGATAAATCTTAGCAGTTGGGGGCACTAAGAATGGTCAAGAAGGTTCTTATCGTGATTCCGCCGCTTATTAACAGCGGCGAAGGAAACAGTTTTAGTCCGAAAACCCCTGTTTTTGAAAGATATCGTCTTGTTTCCCCCGTAGAACCTACCGTAGTAGCAGCGAATTTAATAAACCGCGGGTTTGAAGTTAAACTGTTCGATCTCGGTCTGTATACAGGTGACCGGTTTGACAGACTTACAGAAAGCCTCGCTATATTTAAACCCGACGCTCTCGTAATGGTCCAATCCGTCCTCACTTTTTCTACAGCCCAAGACTGGGACGGTATGCGTGTATTTGACTTAGCGCGCAATCACTGTCGGGAAATAGTAACGGTGTTGACTGGTTCTCACGCGACTAACTTTCCGGGTAAAGCCGTCTCTGAAGGAGTGTGTGATTTTTCGATTAAGGGTGAAGTCGATTTTGCTGTTGGTGAACTACTTTCGGCTGTTAACGTGCAGGGGGATTTATCTTCTCTCCCAGGCTTAGCTTATCGTCTTGAATCAGGCGAATTAAGCGTTTCGCAGGATTATCCTAAAGTTAACCTCGCGGATCTTCCTTTGCCCGCCTACCACTTGTTCGAAGGCGAAGATAGGGTTAGATATATGAAGGTGCTTGAGTTTGGGAAAATACGCTTTCCGGAGAAAAGTTGCTATTATCGAGACATTATGACTTCACGCGGATGTATCATGCGTTGTTCTTTTTGCTGTGTTACGCACATGCGCGGGAATACGCAAAAATACCGGCGCAAGCCTTTAGAAATGGTAGTCGCGGAAATTGAAGCGGCGCTTGAAGATGGTATAAAGGAGATTCATTTTTTCGACGATTTATTTGCCCGGGATGAAAGGCAAATACTTGAATTTACTAATGAAATCGTCCGCCGTAACCTGCGCTTTCAGTGGTTTGTCGCCCAAGGCATGCCGCTTTGGCCGCTAACCCGAAACGCGCTGGAAGCCATGAAAGAGGCCGGCATGTACCGGATCATTTGTCCTCTGGAGTCAGGCAATAACCGGGTTTTGAAGGAAGTAGCCGGTAAGGCGCTTTCATCGGTAGAGCACCATCACGATGTGTTATTATGGGCTCATTCTCTCGGCCTGGAAATCATAGGCCTGTTCGTAGTGGGTATGCCGGGCGAGGAGCGCCATGAAATACTGGATACGATAAAGTTTGCAGAAGAACATCCGGAAATAGATTACTCCGTTTTCTCGATTGCCACGCCGATGATCGGGACACGCTTAATTAAACAGGTTACACAACGTGGTTGGCTTGACGATACGGATAAAATCAACCGTATTATAAAGCGCACCGTATCGCTATACCATACGGAGGCGTTCAAGGAGTATGAACTGGGGGTGATACGGGCATTCGACTGGGATCGAATCAATTTTTCAACTCCGGAACGCCAGGCAAAATATGCCCGGATGGTCGGTATCACGTTCGAACAACTCCAGATTCAAAGGGAATACGCCCAGAGCACGTTTTACCGTTATTTCCCTGACTACGATGGTCCTCTGTCGTTTAAGGACCTCTACGATCAGCCCCAGCTATTTCAAGAGTGTACTCCCAAAATCCCGGGATAGTCTACTGATGTTATTGATTGTTGGTTCAAAAGGGTTAATCGGGTGGTATACGAAAGCATACTGGCAGGCTAACGGGGGAAAGGTTATCTGTACCTCGCACGGCCCCGGCGAGGACCTGCGTCTTGATCTGCGTGAGCCAGTCGGCAATTTTGCCACGCTGCTTCCCGGCGGCGTCACACACGCTTTAATCTGCAGCGGTATAACGGCAATCGACACTTGTTGTCGTGACCCCGAAACGACGCGCATTTTCAATGTTACTCATACCATAGAACTGCTTTCGGGCTTGCTCAAACATAGCATTACGCCAATCTTTTGCTCCAGCGATTTGGTTTTCAGGGGCGACAGGGGATATTACAGCGAGGAAGACGCGTGTTATCCCACCACAGAGTACGGCCGTCAAAAAAAGGCGGTTGAAGACTTTTTGCTTGGTCAAGACGATCCGTTCATAATCATCAGGATGAGCAAGTTATATAGTCTTGAAAAGGATGACTCTTCCCCTGTAGGGCAAATAATTAATTCCTTGCTTAAAGGTAATGCCATCCGCTGTGCCGATGATCAGGTTGTCTGTCCAACTTGCGTTGATGACATTTCCCGCGCTATCAAACTCTTAATTGATTCAAAAGCTACGGGAGTATACCACTTAGCTGCTCCGAAAGTGTATACCAGGTATACCCTCGGTTTGGCTATTGCGGAACCGATGGGGTTGAATCAATTGATTCTACACTGTTCTATCCGCGATTTTAATTTTGCTGACCCACGTCCCGCCAATAATTCATTAAATGTTTCAAAATTTTTATCAGGTTATGATTTCGAATTCTCAATACTCGAGTCTAATTTGCCGACAATACTCTATAAGCGATCCTATAGAGAGTGTGGGAGCTAATGGAAATTAACCTACTTGATCGTTATCCCCGATCTAAGAGGCCGATTGACGAGCGTGCCCAATTGATTACAGATGCGAACCGGGAAATAGCGCGGCAGTTCGGTAAGGAGTTTTTTGACGGCGACCGCCTCTACGGCTACGGTGGCTACAATTACCACGAACGTTTCTGGAAGGACACGGTCAGGAGGTTTCGCGACTACTACCAGCTTGCAGAAGATGCAAGCGTACTGGATGTGGGTTGCGCAAAGGGGTTTATGCTGTATGATTTCAAAGAACTCATGCCACGGCTTAATATAGCAGGGATAGATATATCCGGATACGCCCTCGACAACGCGATTGAAAGGGTCAAACCTTTCTTGCGAGTGGGAAACGCAAAGGCTTTACCTTATGAGGATAACTCTTTTGACTTGGTGGTTTCCATCACTACCATACATAACCTGCCATTATTGAAATGTAAGCAGGCACTGCGGGAGATTCAAAGGGTTTCCCGAGCCCATGCGTTTATTACCGTGGATGCATGGCGGACCGAAGAAGAGCGTGAGAGGTTACTGAAGTGGAACTTGACTGCCCTGACATACATGCACGTTGACGACTGGCGGAAGTTGTTCGGCGAGGTTGGATATACAGGGGACTATTATTGGTTTATTGCTGAGTAGTTGTAAGACGCTTCGACGACTCAATTCCGCATAGGGAGGATTTCTTTGGGGAAACGTCAAGCCGATTAAGAAATTGACGATGTATAAAATGGAGGTGGACATTGTGGCAGTATCCAACGCGTCAACTCCGGCAAAAATGATTTCCTCGGAGGACTTCGCCGCATTGCGTGAGACCTTCAGAAAAGAGGGACGCAAGATTGTACATTGCCACGGTGTATTCGACCTTCTTCACCCGGGGCATATCGCTCATCTTGAAGAAGCGAGATCGTTGGGGGATGTTCTGGTAGTCTCGGTAACTTCAGCTCCTTATGTAAACAAAGGTCCCGGGCGTCCCTGCTTTTCCGACGAATTACGGATGCACGCTTTAGCTGCGCTTGCTTGCGTTGACTATGTATTGCTTTCCAAATCTCCGACTGCCCTTGAGATTCTCGACATTGTCAAGCCTGATATTTTCGTAAAAGGCCAAGAATATGCCGATGCGGAGAAAGACATTACAGGGAACATCGATATAGAAATCAAAAAAATCAATTCCTTAGGCGGAGAGGTACGCTTTACCAATGGTATAGTGTTTAGTTCAACCCAACTGATAAACCAGAACTTCCCCGTTTTTCCTCCCGGCGCAAAGGTTTTCATTCAGGATTTTAGATCTCGCCATTCCTTCGATGATCTTCACCGACAGGTCGATGACATGAAGTCGTTACGTGTTCTTGTAATCGGGGATATCATTATCGACGAATATGTTTTCTGTCAGGTACAAGGTTTGATGTCAAAAGACAGGGCACTTTCGGCCCTTTATGAGCGGGAAGAACGTTATCTCGGCGGCGCCCTTGCTGTTGCCCGGCACGTATCCAGCTTTGCTAACAACGTTACCCTGTGCGGGATTGTGGGAAACGAACCTCATATTCACAGTCAGTTACTGAACGACATGAGCAGGGCAATGATACTTGACTTGCAGTTTGAAGATACCTACCAGACCGTGGTTAAAAGGCGGTTTATCGAACGTCGCGGTATCAGGGAGCAGTATGAAAAGTTATTCTCCATGAATTATCTGGATATGCGTTTCATCGAAAATAAGGTTGACCGCAGGCCTTATTACGAGAAGCTGCAACGACTTATCCCCAACCACGACCTTGTCCTTGTTGCGGACTACGGTCACGGCTTGCTGGATAAAAAGGCCATGGAAATCGTCCAATCTGAAGCCAGATTTCTTGCTTTAAACTGCCAGACAAATTCGTCTAATTATGGGACCAACCTTGTTACCAAATACCACCGGGCTGATGTGTTTACGCTCGACGAAATCGAACTTCGGTTGGCTTTTGCGTCCCGAGTGGGAAATGTGGACCATTTACTGGAACGGTTGATGCAGCATTTTCAGGGCCGTGTGGGTTGGCTTACCCTCGGGTCCTTGGGATCAGTGAGTATTGATCAGAATTTTAATATGGCCAGGACACCTGCCTTTACGTTAAACGTGCAGGATACCGTAGGGGCCGGGGATGCCTTCTTTGCTCTTGCCAGCATTTGTGCCTGCGCAGGGGTTGACATCGAGGTGGGATCTTTTTTAGGCAATATTGCGGGAGCCCTGGCAGCGAATGTGTTAGGAAATTCACGGCCTGTAAGTAAGCCGGATGTCCTCAAGTATGCCTCGACGCTTTTAAAATAATTTTCCCTCAGGCGAAAATTTTTTAAAAGTATTTGTAAGGAGACGAAACGGAATGTCGGACGATTTTAGAATTGATTCCCATAAGCTTATTTTTCATCCCGTTCGGGTATCCCAGTGGCTCCAGGGGGATGATATTTACCCAATTTACGTTGAAATTGCACCCTCAGGGAGCTGCAATCACCGATGTGTTTTCTGCGCTCTTGATTATCTGGAGTATAAGCCGGTTTTTCTGGACAAGGACCTGATTTTAACCAACCTAAGGGAGATGGCGGCGAAGGGAGTGAGAAGCGTTATGTTCGCCGGGGAAGGAGAACCCCTGATTAATAAAGACACGCCGGAGATAGTGAACAAAACCAGGGAAATAGGGGTCGATGTCGCCATGACTTCCAACGGGGTTTTGTTTTCGAAAGAAAAAGCGGCGGAGTGTCTAAGTTCGTTTACCTGGGTACGGTTCAGTGTTAACGCCGGGACACCCGAGACCTACCAGCGGGTTCACCGCTGTCGCCCGGGGGATTTCGAAAAAGTTATCTCAAATTTAAATAGCGCCGTTGAAATCAAACTAAGTAAAGGCATTAGTACCACCATAGGTGTTCAAATGCTGTTAATTCCCCAAAATTTCCAAGAGGTTTTGACGCTTGGGAGGATATTAAGGGAAATCGGCGTGGACTATTTTACTATAAAACCATATTCTCAGCATCCTAAAAGCACTAGTTTTATTAATTCAGCCTTTAACTACCAGGAGCACTTACACCTGGAAAGCCAACTGCGTGAATTGGAAACGAACACTTTTCACGTTATTTTCAGATCCAACACCATGAAGAAATTGAGACGGGCAAAATCATATAACCATTGCTTGGGGTTCCCCTTTTGGGCCTATATTGATGCACGTGCAAACGTGTGGGCATGCAGCACGTATTTAGGAGACGCTGATTTTTGCTACGGAAGCTTGAAGGAAATGAGTTTTTCGGGTATTTGGGAGGGGACGCAGCGTTCTAAGGTCCTGGCCAGGATCGCAAACATCGACGTCAGCAAGTGCCGCGAAGTATGCCGTCTGGACGAAATCAATATTTATCTGAACAACCTAAGGAATCCAAGCAGGCATGTGAATTTCATTTAACGGACCGGGGAGATAGATCAATGGATTTAGAAAAAGCGTATGAATTGTTCGAAAAACTTGTAGCGATTAGATTAGCCGAGGAGGCTATAGTCAAGGAATACCCTTCGCAGGAGATTAGGACCCCGGTGCACTTGTATATAGGGCAGGAAGCGGTCGCCGCCGGTGTCTCGATCTGCCTCAATGATAACGACTTTGTTGTTTCAAACCACCGTTCCCACGGCCATTGCTTGGCAAAGGGAATGGACTTAGCGGCATTTTTCAAGGAGTTGTACGGAAAACAGGGCGGCGTTTCAGGAGGGTGGGGCGGGTCAATGCACCTATGCGATATGAACCGGGGGATCGTAGGAACCTCGGCCATAGTTGCGGGAGGTATTCCCATTGCCGCAGGGATTGCGCTTAAGCAGAAAATAAGTAAGCAACCGGGAGTCACCGTGGTTTATTTCGGTGATGGTGCGGTGGATGAAGGGGTCTTCTGGGAAACCTTGAATTTCGCAGCTCTGAAGAAACTCCCAATCCTTTTCGTAATGGAGGATAATGGGTTTGCCTGCCAGACGCCATGGGGAGATAGGCACGCGTACGACGATATCAAACCCATCATTTGCGGGTTTAAGATTCCGGTTCTTGAGGTTGACGGCAACGACCCCGTTATGGTGACGGAAGTAAGTGGCGCCATTTTAGAAAGCATACGCAACGGACAAGGTCCGGCTTTTATTATCTGCAAGACCTTTAGGTGGATGGCACATGTCGGCCCTAACGACGATACCTCCACCGGTTATCGCTCTCCGGAAGAAGTGGATTATTGGAAGAAAAGGTGTCCTATCGAGAGGATGGCGACCTACCTTAACGAGATTGACCCCGAGTTTGCGCCATCGCGGGTGGAGGTTATCAAGGCCCGATGGGCGGCTGCAGTTGCCAGTTCTGTTGCAAGTGCCAAGGAGGCGCCATATGCCGTGGACTAAACTGGTAGCGGACCAGGCGAATGACCGGGACGTTTCCGGAAAGGCGATCGGGGAAAGAGTTCTCAGTTACAGAGAAGCGATAGCCGAAGCCATTGATCAAGCCATGCAACTTGATTCAAAGGTCATCGTCCTGGGGCAGGGCGTGGATAGGCCGGGATTTTCTTACGATACGACGGCAGGGTTAAGCGCGCGCTATGGCAACGAACGAGTCATCGAGACCCCGGTCGCCGAGGCCGCCATGACCGGGGTGACTTTGGGAGCCGCACTGGCCGGATTAAGGCCTCTATTGATACATATGCGCAGCGACTTCATGCTGGTGTCGATGGACCAAATAGTAAACCATATCGCTCACTGGCAGCGCTTGTTTGGTGGATCGGTACCTCTGGTCATAAGAACCATAATTGCTCGTGGGTGGGGTTCAGGTGCCCAGCACGCACAAAGCTTATACCATCTTTTTGCGGGGGTTGACGGTTTTAAGATAGTAATGCCTGCAACTCCTTACGACGTAAAAGGACTTTTCTTAAGCGCTGTCGCCTCGCCCGATCCGGTGCTTTTTTTTGAACACCGATGGTTGTATAACGATAAGGGATTCGTCCCGGGAAAACCTTACATGATTCCGTTGGAAAAGGCAGAATTACGCGCAGAGGGGGAAGACCTGACGGTGGTGGCCATGTCCATAACTAACAGATACGTGGCCACGGTGTCGGGCGATCTGGTAAGCGAAGGTATTACTGTAGATTGGATCGATTTGCGTAGTGTTAAGCCACTCGATATGGATATCATTTGTCGTTCCGTCTATAAAACAGGGAGGCTTTTGGTAGTTGAAAACGGACCGATAAGTCACGGTATCGGGGCGGAAATCGCCGCCCGTGTATCCGAAAACTGTTGGGATGCTCTCCGTGCGCCTGTTTTAAGGATCGGGTGGCCTGGGACAACGGTGCCTGCTGGTCCTAAGCTGGAAGAGATGTTCTATCCGGGTCCTGCCGAGGTTAAAAAGGCCGTAAAGAGACTGGTGGATCAAAAGATATCCAAGAAATTCTTCCGACACGCGTAAGCCGGATCTGTGGGTGATGATATGGAAACAGTAGCCGCAATTTTAGAAAAAACGGGACAACCGCTTGTTCTCGCGGAGCTGAAGATTCCCAAGCTGAAAACCGGGCAGGTGTTGGTTAAGGTAGTTTTTAGCGGCGTATGTCATACACAGGTTTTAGAGTGCCGGGGTTATCGCGGCGCGGATCGGTATCTCCCGCACTGTTTAGGCCATGAAGGAAGTGGTATCGTTCAAGACGTAGGTCCCGGCGTTGCAAAGGTCAAAAGCGGCGATAGGGTGGTCCTATCGTGGATAAAAGGCACCGGATCAGACGCGGGTGGAACTGTTTACAAGTGGGTTGACCGTAATGTCAATGCCGGACCCGTCACTACCTTCAGCCGTTATTCTATAGTTAGCGAAAACCGCCTGACGGTAATTCCCGGGGATATTCCAATGCGGGAGGCAGCATTACTGGGTTGCGCTATCCCTACAGGTATGGGGGCGGTCCTGAACACGGCCAGGCCGAGGCCGGGGCAAAGCATAGCCGTCTTTGGAACCGGCGGAGTAGGTCTTTGCGCTGTTGCAGGGGCAATCCTTGCGGGTTGTATGCCGGTCATTGCCGTTGACGTAAAACCGGATAAGCTTCTTCTCGCCAAGCAGATGGGTGCGACGTATTGTATCAACGCCGGTGAGGCAGACCCTTTGGAAGAAATAAATGGTGTTTGTCCGGACGGCCTTGATTTTGCCATCGAAGCGAGCGGTCGGCCCGAGGTAATGAAGCAGGCCTTTCAAAGCGTCCGCAGTCAAGGAGGTGTTGCCGTTATCGTTGGCAACGCGCGGCACGGAGAGCGGCTTGAGCTCGATCCGAGGCAATTCAACCTTGGCAAGCGGCTTTTCGGTACGTGGGGAGGAGACTGCCGACCGGAGCGGGATTTTCCGAATTATTGCAGACTTCTCGGTTCCGGGAAGCTCAGTATTCAGTCGCTGCTTTCTGATGTCTATCCCTTAGATCAAATCAACAAAGCAATTGATGATTTAGAGGCAGGTAAGGTTGTGCGTCCGCTTATCGACATGGAGGGGTTTTAAGTTAAGAACGTTTTTTTCGAGGGAGTTACCTCGCGCGGAGCGCACCGTGATGAATAAAAATGAGGACCCTTAAGCTGGTCACTTAGAAGCAGTAGCGTAACACGGGCGAAACGCTGTGAGAAGTGATGCAGCAATGCATTGCTTATCACGGCGCCCTGTGAAAGAAGTACTATTTTCGAAGGAGGAAGTCATGGGCCAAAGCATAACAATTGCAGTCCTTGGGGCCAACTCTTTTTCAGGCCAGGATTTCGTTGACTTGTTGCTTGACAATCCCTGGTACAAGGTGATTGGTATAAGCCGGTCACCGGAGCGTTCAGGGTTGTTTTTAAAGTATAAACAACGGCATGACTTATCACGCTACCGATATTTTGAGATCGATATGAACCAAGCTATGCCCGCCCTTTTAGAACTTCTTGATGCAGAGCGTCCGGAATACATTGTAAATTTTGCTGCTCAGAGTGAAGTGGCACCCAGTTGGGAGCACCCTGAGCAATGGTTTCAAACTAATTGTGTAGCATTGGCGCGACTGATCAATCACCTGAGACGGCGTGAGTACCTGAGACGGTATCTGCATGTGTCCTCACCGGAGGTATACGGTTCGTGTTTCGGTAAGGTACATGAAGATGCGCAAATAAACCCGAGCACTCCTTATGCGGCGTCTAAAGCTGCGGCGGACATGCTCCTATCAACCTACGCCAAACAGTTTAGATTCCCTGTCGTAACGGTACGCTCAACAAACGTTTATGGCGCTAGGCAACAGTTGCACAAGATCATCCCGCGCTCTGTGATTTACATGAAACTTGGGAAGAAGATCGAACTGCATGGTGGTGGGGTATCCGTAAAATCCTACATTCATATTAGAGACGTTTCCCGTGGGGAATTGGCGATTTTGGAGCGCGGTCGGTTAGGGCAGGTTTATCATCTCTCACCGGAGAACGGGGTTGAAGTGCGCGAAATGGTGCGAATAATTGCGAAGCGGTTGGGGTACCGGTTTCAGGATGTCACCACTCTGGTGGACGAGCGCCCTGGACAGGATGCAGCGTATGTGATTGATTCCACCCGAGCCCGCACCGATTTTGGATGGACACCACAGGTTAACCTGGAAGACGGGTTATCCGAAGTAATAACCTGGGTTGAAGATAATTGGCGGGAGATTCAAGAGCAACCGTTGGAATACCAACACCGGACATAGCTTTGCGGTAAATAGCATATCCGGTGTAACTTTGAAAATTAATCAAAAAAAAGAAGCAGGTAGAAGTTAATGAAAACGATTGTTACAGGAGGGGCCGGATTTATCGGCTCGCACCTGGTGGACAGGCTGCTGAGTGAAGGGCATGAGGTAACGGTTCTAGACAACTTCAGTACCGGGCGTCCGGAAAACCTGGCGCACCAGCGAGCCGAGAAGCGCTTAAAGGTTGTTGAAGCCGATGTAGCCGATCCGGTCAAAATCCTACCTATTTTTAAAGCGGTAGACTGGGTGTTTCACCTTGCCGCCCTAGCGGATATTACACCGTCAATACAGTATCCGGATAAGTATTTCCATGCCAACGTGGACGGAACGTTTGCGGTTTTGGAAGCCGCCCGACAATCTGTGGTCAAGCGCCTTGTTTACTCCACGTCTTATTACGGCATTCCTGATAAGTACCCGATGCCTGAAACTGCGGAGATCAGGTCGGAGTACCCGTATGTTTTGACAAAATACCTCGGCGACTTCTGAAATGAAAAAGGAAATGCCCCCACAATTCAGTGAGGGCGTGTCTAACCAATGTGTTCTTACATTTATCCCGAGTTATTAATAACTGTCAATATTCTTTAACCTCAAAAGAACAAATCTTATCGAAAATGATATTGTCCTTCCGACTTGTGAACGGGCCTAAGTTGTAGTTCTTTGAGATGGTATAGCGCATCGGACCAGTGCCATTTGCGCGGTTATCAAACCAACTAGTGAATGAGTTAAGTTCTGAGGCGGTAAGGTCATATTCCTTTTCAGTACCATCGGCCATTTTTATTACCAACAAAGCTTTGTTTCCTCCGGTTGCTTGTGGTGTAGCAGAGGCTTCGCTGGAGTTGCCGCTTTCCCCGCCGGCATTAACGGCTGAAACCACATAGTAGTAAGTGGTTCCATTGGTGACGCCGGTATCAGTATAGGTGGTCGAAGTAACGCTTTCGGCTATTGTGGTGTACGGTCCCCCTGATGTTGTTGATCTCTTAACGTTATAGGTGTCGGCGCCTGATACTGTATCCCAAGAAAGGTCAACCTGAGCGTCACCTGCCGTCGCAGTAAGACCTGTCGGGGCGGAAGGAGCGGAAACGGCAGAAGCGTATTCGGATGTCGGCGGGGTGAAGTTGGCTGTCCAACGGGCTATGCCTTTAGAGACTCTCAATTCATCAATGCAACCTACCAAGGGGTAACCTCCCCCAACTCTTGCACCAATAATAAGTAGATTGTTTCCGACGCCTACAGTTCCAGTAGACGACATAGACGCTTGACTTACACCGTCAATATAAATTCTCCAATCACTCCCATTACGAACCACTGCAACATGTTTCCATGAACCGACTTGTAAAACCGACCCCGTCCAAAAGTAAACCGCTCCACCATCACAATAAAATCTTATTTGATCATTGTATTGAAACACACTCCATCCCGGACCAGTTTGGCCTTCAAGTTTCTCGATTATTATACGAGATCCTCCCGATACCGTTTCAGGACGAAACCAGAAATCAATTGTGAAGTTTCCGTTGCTAAAATCGAAGTCGGGATGATTAGCCTCCGTCAAATAATCTCCATCACCATCTAACTTTAGCGAACCGCTGCCCAACTTATATATTGTAGTGTCAACAGTTGCATTACCGTACGCGGTCCACGTTTTCCCTGACTCATCCGCTGTAGCACTACTGTTATAGTGCATCAAGGAGACGGTATAACTATCGTCAACCGCCGCTTGGGCTTGTTCGTCATGATGCCCATACAAGAGCACACCCACCGCACACATAATGCACAATACCACCGCAGAGTACTTGACTTTTGTTTTCCAGGTAGTCATTTGTTCCCTCCTTTTCAAATAATACAAAAATAACAGAAAAAAAACCAGTTTTGCATTGCAAATGCCATTTATCACCTCCTTATTGAAAATAAATTATAATTTAACAAACGAGTAAATCAAAAACATAGATTAGCAAATTAGGGGCTTGGTGGGAATACGCATAAACTTCCTCCCTCGTAAATGATGAATGATGAATGGGTGCCGCTGAATACGGCATGCCAATACGAGGAGAAATAAGAAGAAGTATCGGAAACGGGATCTTTGCGCGCGATCGGCGATATACTCGGTTTTATTGACGATAAAAAAATGCACTATAAGCGTTTCGTAAGCAACGCAGAAAGAGAGGATTTGAGCCCGCGCATTATGTATGGTATAATCTTGCAAAAAGGTTCCAGACACAGACAGAATAGCTTTTTTGTGGTTAGAGGGGGATATCTCTGTGGAAGAAGTGCTTACTACCGTAGTCGATAAGATAGTGAAGACAATAGACCCCGACAAAATAATTCTTTTTGGGTCCAGAAGCGAAGGGCGGCAAGGACCGGACAGTGATTATGATCTTTTGGTGCTAAAGCGAGGAATATGAAATCGCCGCGCTTTGACCCATCAGATTTATAGAATCCTGGTGGATGTTCCTGCTGCTGTAGATATACTTGTAGATACGCCGGACAATATGGAAAGGTACAGGCATTTACGAGGGTTTGTATTTGCTGAGGCGGCAAAAGGGCGGGTGGTTTATGAGCGACATATTATGGTTCCTGTGGTTGAAAAGAGCAAGAAGTAACCTCGCAAGGGCGGAACTTGGCAGGCAAACACCGGATATTCTCTACGAAGACTTATGAGGAAAAATAAGCGTTGTTTACACGGAAGAAGAGGCAAGAGCAATGAAACACGAATACGCGAACTGCTCCTTCTGCGGCGGTTCCGTGGAAGAGTAGCCTGTAAACGTTGACTACCGGACGAAGGCAGGCTTGGTGATTATTGAAAACGTGCCCGCCGGGGTATGTCGCCAGTGCGGCGAGCAGTATTATTCGGCTAAAGTCGCAAAGGTTATGGAGAGGCTGGCGCATATGGAAACCTTGACATCGAAGGTGGTAACAGTTCCCGTGCGTGAGTTCTCAGAGAGCGCCGCCGTCTGATTCTGCCTTGAAAAATGTTCTACGTGCGACGTTCTGCGTTCTACGTTGGTAGCGGGGGCCGGAAATACAGATCGACCGGATGCCGGAAACGCCGCGCTTATCCGGCCTACTACTATTGTGGCAATCTTATGCGGTCCATTTCAACGAAAATCCATTTCAATCCGAGTCTATCCGTGTCCATCCGTGGCTAATGGTTCCCGCTCGTCCGGGTTAGGTTTTTTACTTCCCAATATCCCGCCTTCTTTGAGCCTTTTCGCTCAATCAAGCCCTTTTCTCTTAATTCCTTGATTATCCGTTCAATAGTTCTCGACTTCACCCCAAGCTGTTCTGCAACTTCCTTTTCTGTAATTCTGGGGTGGTTCCTGATAATGCCCAGCACGCTTTCTTGGGTACCTTTTAAACCGTTTAATCCGACATTTATTCCGTCATTTAATCCGACATTTAACGGTTTATTTTGAATAGTATCTTTACTGTTGATTTTATCTTTATTAAACTCCGGTCTTTGGAACACCACCACGAAGCCCGATTTTAATATCTTAAACTCAACCTTAACGTCATTTTCCTTACAAAGGTTGTAAATCCTTTTCAGCCCTGAGCCCCAGCTTTCAATATCCTTTGAAAAATATAGAATCTGAGCAATCAGCGTATTTCGCAGGATAGAACGTTCTTCGCCCTTGATAAAATCTTCCGGAGTGTAACCTTCGGGAAAATCGCCGGGATTATAAACCTCAACGCGGTCTTTAAATATAGCAACCTCATTACTCTTCTTTATCCTGTAATCCCGATGGGCAAATGAATTGACAATCGCCTCACGGATGGCCTCCATAGGTATTTCAGGAATTTCCTCCCGTTGCATCTTGCCGAATTTTACCCGCCACTTGATCATATTCTTGATATACAACTCAGCGGTATCAATCAGTTTGAAAATGTTACCGCTCTCGCGCTTAATATCGATGAAGGTCAACCTTTCAACGCCGGCAAAAATCGCCATTTGAAGGTCAATCGCCCCGCTGCCGAAAAGCGCATTTGCCGCATTAGTGATCAAGTTTCCCGACATCAGCTTTAACTTATTCAGAATCTCCCCCTTGTTGGTAAACGGAAAATCAATTCTTCCGGCGGTGTTGGCCCGTTCAATGTAAACCATTAATAGCTTCTCATCTATCTCATCCAGGGAATATGGATTTTTTTCAGGTGTTTCCGCATCCCATGGTATAGCATTTTGAGCTTTGGCAAGGATAATCCTTTGCAGTTCCTTGGAGGTTAACTGCCTATCCTCGTCGGCTACACGCAGGTACGCTCTGCCATAAGCGAAATACGGCGTTTCGTTCCCCTCAAACTTCACCCGAATGCAGGACTTGTTGTCTATCTTGACGGCAGTAATCTCAGGATAAATTTTAGGTTCTATATGATCTGCAATGGAGCGGCTGATATCACGCAGGGTCTTATCCGAGACTTCCTGCCCAACAGGTGTGCCGTCATTTTTAATGCCGAAATATAGTTCTCCGGCGCCGTGCTTGTTGAGGATGGCTGCTATGCTGATGACGGCTTCCTTCAACTCGGATGTAGATTTCTTCATTTCTATGAATTCAGTTTCTTCAAAAAATTTCAAGGCGGAACCTCCATGCTACCCTATGGTGAAACAATTATATCCTGTTGACAGGCTGTTTTCAATCTGCGAAATGGATTATTTTGGGTGGTTAAGAACAACGAAAAGTTTGACGATGAATGAAAGAGGCGATTAGAAAGCGGGATGAAGGTATGAAGACGATTGTTACCGGCGGGGCCGGGTTTATCGGTTCGCACCTGGTGGACAGGCTGCTGGCCGACGGGCACGAGGTTACGGTTCTGGACAACTTCAGCACCGGTCGTCCGGAAAACCTGGCGCATCAACGGTCTGAGAGACGTTTAAAGGTTGTTGAGGCTGATGTCGCTGACCTGGCGAAAATCCTGCCTTTTTTTGAAGCGGCGGACTGGGTGTTTCACCTTGCCGCCCTGGCGGACATAGTGCCGTCGATTCAGTCACCGGAAAAATACTTTCACGCCAACGTGGACGGGACGTTTGCGGTCCTGGAAGCCGCCCGGCAGGCGGGGGTCAAGCGCCTTGTTTACGCCGCTTCCTCGTCGTGTTACGGCATTCCCGATAATTACCCCACGCCCGAAACCGCGGAGATCAGGCCGGAATACCCGTACGCTTTGACGAAATACCTCGGCGAGCAGTTGGTGATGCACTGGGGGAAGGTTTTCAAGCTGCCGGTAGTTTCGCTGCGTTTTTTCAACGTCTACGGGCCGCGGTCGCGCACTTCCGGGACATACGGCGCGGTTTTCGGCGTCTTTCTGGCGCAAAAGCTCGCGGGTAAGCCGTTCACGGTGGTGGGTGACGGGACGCAGACCCGCGATTTTACCTATGTTACGGATGTTGCGGACGCTTTTGTTACCGCGGCGGGATCCGGGATAACGAACGAGATCTTCAATGTCGGCAGCGGTAACACTTACTCTGTCAATCGTCTGGTGGAGCTTCTGGGAGGCGAAACGACCCGTATCCCAAAGCGTCCGGGGGAGCCGGACTGTACGTTCGCGGACGTTTTAAAAATTAAGAAACGCCTGGGATGGCAGCCACGGGTTTCTTTTGAAGAGGGAGTAGCGCTGGTGCTTAAAAACATAGACTACTGGCGGTCGGCGCCGGTGTGGACCCCGGAGAGCATCGCGGAGGCTACGCAGGACTGGTTTAAGTATCTGGGTGCGAGAACATGAGTATTTAGAATGTCAAGAAAAATCAACCACGGAGACACAGAGCACACGGAGGAAAAAGACTGTAATAGGTATTCATTTTTATAATTAACTCTTGGTATTTCCGTCCTCTGTGAACTCTGTGCCTCTGTGGTAAAATATTTTGGTTCCGACTTCTCTTAGGTTAGGGGAGGAAACAAGAATTGCATAAGGATTATAAAGAGTATGTGGGTCGGTTTTTCCAGACTATGGCCTACACGGAAATAACAACGGCAGAGGGCGACACCTTGGATTTTAACGAGGGCGTCGAGAAGGCGATAGGAATTATTCGGGAGCAGACAAGCCTCGGCGGGAAGATGATTTTTATCGGAAACGGCGGCAGTGCCGGCATCGCCAGCCACATGGCGATAGACTTCTGGAAAAACGGCGGGATGCGGGCGCTGGCTTTCAACGACGGGGCGCTTTTAACCTGCATCGGTAACGACTATGGTTATGCCTGCGTCTTTGAAAAGCCGGTTGCCATGTTCGCGGAGGAAGGCGATGTTCTGGTGGCGATAAGCAGTTCCGGGCAATCGGAGAACATCCTGCGCGGTGTTGCGGCGGGACGGGGGGCGGGCTGCAGGGTCATCACCCTTTCCGGGTTCTCGAACATCAATCCTTTGCGGAAACTGGGCGACCTCAATTTTTACATTCCCGTAAGCCATTATGGTTTTGTGGAAGTAGGGCACCAGATGATCCTGCACGCGGTGTTGGATATCACGATCTCCGGGGCAAATGGATAGGCGGCTTAGGCCGGCGGTTTTTTTGGACCGCGACGGCGTTATCGCAAGGGAAATCGGGCACATAACCAGATATGAGCAAATCGAGCTGTACCCCTTGGCAGCGGAAGCGGTCGCTGCGCTAAACAATAACGGTTGGCTCTGCGTATTGGTCACTAACCAGTCCTGCGTTGCCAGGGGGTTGTTGACCGAAGAAGGGCTGGCTGCAATCCACGGTCGTCTGGAAAAGCTTTTGGCGAAAGAATTCGCCCGCCTTGACGCTGTTTTTTACTGCCCTCATTTGCCCCCGGAAGAAGGAAAAAAGGAAATACCGCCCTACAGGGTCAGATGCGCCTGCCGGAAGCCCGGTACGGGTATGGTTGAGGAGGCATTTCGGCGGTTCAATATTGATGCCGCACAGAGTTTTATCATAGGGGACCGCGAAACCGACATTATCATGGGGCGCAAGGCCGGGCTTTCTACGGTGCTGCTTCGGACAGGGTACGGTGTGCGGCGGTACAGGGGTGACAGCGGCCTCGAACCGGATTACATCTTCGACGACCTGGCGGAGGCGGCAAGGTTTTTATTGCGGGCGCGGGTTGATTTTAAGCCGCTCGTAGACGCGATATGCGCCAAATATCAAGAATCAACCGGGAAGCGGCTTATCGTTCTGGTCGGCGGCCAGTCCCGTTCCGGGAAGTCGACATTGGTAAGGTATATTGACAAGGAAATAGAAGGACGGACAATCCCTGCGGCTGTTGTCCGGCTTGACAACTGGATTCTGCCGCTGGATCAAAGGCAGGCCGCAAAGTCCGTACTGGAACGGTATCCGGCATCTACCATCAGACGCGACCTTTCCGCGCTGCTTGCAGGAGAAACGGTGAGCATTGAAGCGTACGACTCTAAAACCAGAGGCCTTCAGAGGAAATCAAAGGCGCTTTCTTTACCCGCCGAAGGGGTTGTTATTATTGAAGGCGTCGTGGCGCTCGAACAGGAGTACCTGCGCTCAATCAGTGATGTAGTCGTTTTTATTGACATAGAAAAAGAAATGCATTATAAGCGGTTCGTCACACACTACCGTGATAAAGACCTTACCGATGAAGCCATTGACAGTCTTTACGCGGAACGGATGCAGGACGAGTACCCTTTTGTTGAAGGTTCGAAGGAGTATGCCGATTTTGTGATTTAAGTACTGAGTTTAGGGCGCATAAGCTGTGGGTCGTGGGTTCCGAGTTGCGAGCCGGCCTTGCAGACTTTATAAAACCGATGCCGTCATGAACCGCCAGCAATTGTCCGGGTGATACCGTCTTAACGGAGCCGTCTATATAGCGCGTTGGGATTTTTTTTAAGGAGCACGGAAGCTTTTTCGGCCCGAAGACATACGCTTACAAGATACCCCGTGAAAGGTCCCTCGATATGGACAGCAGGTTCGATTTCGAATTTGCTGAATTCATAGTTGAACGCAGTGTTAAAAAGAATCGCAAAGGTTTCCAGCGGCAGAAATCAGGACGAGCCCGCTGATGCAACCATCTTTATCACACCGTGCAAATTGTCTTTCGCCCGCTAAAGAACCGCTCTTTTTTGTCGATTAAAAAAATAACAGTCTAAGAACCGAAAGGGTGATCTTCTTGAAAAAACTGTTACGGTTTTCGATTTGCCTTTGCTTGGTGGTGATATCCGTCTTTCTCTTTTCCGCAGCGGCACAGGCCGCCGTATCCAATCCCATCGTTTCGGGAACGGAATACACCGTAAGCACTCTGCCGACAACGGGCAAGATTACCGCCTTCAATAAACTGCTGGAAATAAGCTACCCCAAGAACAACACCCTGGTGGACTCTAATAAAATAACAGCAGTAGACCAGACCGTATACTTCACCGTCTTTCTTCCCAGCGGGGGGAGTCCGGACTATCAGAAGTACACGCTGGTCAGCAACATTTATAAAATAACGACGGCCGCGCAGACGTACCTGCTCGATCCGGGTCAGATTAAAATAACCTATGATACAAACGTAAGCTCCGCGGTGGCAAACCAGCTCGCGGTATGGTACAGTCCGGGCATCACCGTTGCGGGGGGTACGTACGAGTGGGACGGTACAAACAACATAAACCTCGGAGGGGTCACGGACTCCAGGAAGTGCACCGTGGCGGCTCCGCTGCAGTTCAGTGGAACGGGTACGGGTTATTACGGCGTCTTTTTGGCCCAGCAGTCCTTCAGTGAGTTTAATGCTCAATCAGATAACAGCTGGGCCTATTCCTGCGTGATGCCGTTGTGGGCGAAAGGGATCGTGGAGCCTCTGCCCGTGGGAGGAACCGCCGGCGTCTTCGGCGTAGCGAACGACGTATACCGTCTTGAGTTCGCAACCATGCTGGTCAGGGGACTCGGACTTACGCTTACGGATAGACCTTCGAGCGCAGCCGAGCAGATCTTTGAAGACGCGTTCGGCGGCACCGACTTCTGCGACGCCACACCCGAAGATATAAGCTCGAGCTATTTCGGGGCGGGTTACAGCGCCGCTTCGGGTTACAAGATCTACGATACCGACCGTATGCCCGTTCAGTACGCGGAGACGGCGGCCCGCAACGGGATAGTGGTCGGCTACCTTAACGGGAGTGCGGAATACGTCTTCCAACCGGCAGGTTTCCTGACCCGTGAGGAAGCCGCGGTAATCCTGGCGCGGGTATCCAATTTGAAGTTGTCGGACGACGGCGAAAAAGTGCTGACGGATCTGGAGAAGGTGTTCGAGGACGCGACTCTCATTTCTCCCTGGGCGGCGCCGTCGGTGCTTGCCGTGCAAAAAGCCAAGCTGATCGCCGGGAAACCAAGTTCCGATCCGGACAGCAGCCTGCTGCAGTTCGATCCGGACGGCAACCTTACGAGGGCGGAAGCCACGGCCCTGGCATACCGCTTCTTAAAGAAGCAGAAAAAGATCTAAGAGTTACAGTCACGAGTCGCGGGTCGCGGGTAAGGATAAGTCGCGGGTTATGAGTTCCGAGTTGCAAGTTCTGAATTATAACAAGTAAACGGTTAAAAAGCGCCTGACGATGGTTAAAACGTTCAGGCGCTTTCATTATCCTGAATTACCGACTGCTTCAAGCTTTTGGTTTTCGCGGATTCCAACTGTGGTTGCAGTCGTCGCAGGCCGCAAGAGGATTTTTCCGGTAAAAAATAAGGCACATCAGAAACCATGCCGGCATTAGTATAAAGAGGCCTGACACAAAGAATCCGGCGATTCCCAGTACGGCCGTTCCGCCAAACCCATAATAAACGAACTTGTCGTACTGTCCAACCGGGACGATTTTTGTTGAACCGCACTTCGGGCATTTTATGCTCATATAGAACCTCCACGATTAATTTTCCAAGGATCGCCGCAACCCGTATCCTTTCTATTATACTAAAAAGCCGGTAAAAGAGGGTAGAGAAGTATTCCCCCTTTACTTCCCAGGTAATTGCCAGTCTTCACGGGCGGGGTTATAATTCTTTTATGGTTACGAGACGGCTGTGATGGGGGGACTTGGTGCCTTTGTCTGAGAATCGGACGGATAACATTTGCCGGTCGGACTTTCCTGCTATTGACGGAACCAGGCCGATCCGGGAGGTGTTGCTGTCATTCGGAGAACCGGATTTGAACGATGACGATATAGCGCGGGTGGCCGCGGTGCTGAAAAGCGGGATGTTGAACGCGGGTGTCGGGGTGCGTAAATTCGAAGAGAGTTTTGCTTCGATGGTCGGCGCCCGTCACGCGGTCGCTGTATCTACGGGGACGGCGGCGATGCACGCAGCCTGTTACGCGGCGGGAATAAGCCGGGGTGACGAGGTGATTCTGTCCCCCCTTGCTTTCGCCGGTTTCGCGGACGCGCCGCTTTATCTCGGGGCGAAACCCGTCTTTGCGGATGTAGATGAACTAACTCTGAATATCGCGCCTGAGGAAATCGAACGAAACATCACCGACCAAACCAGCGCGATAATCGTTTCACATTTCGCTGGGCATCCGGCGGATTTGGACGCCGTTCACGACGTCGCCCGACGGTACGACCTGGCGGTCGTCGAAGATGCCACCGCCGCATTGGGGGCGGTTTACAAGGGAAGGTCAATCGGGTGCATTTCAACTGTGACGGCGTTCAGCTTCCACCCGGAGGCGACGATTACCACCGGCGGAGGCGGTATGGTAACCACGAACGACGATGACGCGTACCGGTGGTTACGACTTTTTGTCGACCAGGGAATAGTCCGCGACAGGTCGCAGATGGTGAACAGAAACGAAGGCCCGTGGCATTACGAGGTCCAGGAATTGGGTTATGATTTTCAGCTTCCGGAGTTTCAGGGTGTTCTGGGAATTTCGCAGCTCTCAAGGGTTGAGGCTTTTCTGAAACGGCGACGTGAGATCGCAGACCGTTACAATGAGGCTTTTAAAGGACTTTCCTGCGTAGAAATCCCACATTCCAAAGCATCTTGCTCGTCCGCTTGGAATCTTTATGTTTTGAAGCTCAAACCGGAAAAATTGAAGGCCGACCGGCGCAAAATTTATCTGGCGCTGTTCGCGGAAAAAATATGCGTCGGGGTCCACTACCTGCCGGTTTATCTTCATCCTTTACACGGCTGGCTCGGTGACCCGAACGTATGCACCTTGCACGACGAGCCTCCCTGTCCCAGAGCGGAATCCCTCTATCAGCGGCTCATAACCCTGCCCCTTTTCCCTAAAATGACCGACCAAGACGTCAATGACGTCATAAAGGCGGTTGGACGCGTACTCGGATACTATGCGCGGTAAGAAAGCGCCTTGTACGATCAAGGTTCAACGTTGAAAGTTTAAATAAAGAATATAGAATAACCTTTTCTGAGTGACCAAGACGGTCAGAATATAGAATATAGAATCCAGAAGGGGAACAAACCTCCCGTCTTCTGTACCACCTATTATCTACTATCTACTGCTCCCAAAATGAAGATTGGTTCCGCACTGACTCGCAACTCGCACAACCCGTAACTCGTAGCTTTATCCCCGACTTAGGACTGAGGACTTTCAACTTGGGACTTGCATTCTGGATTATCATTCTACCTTAATCTATATTCCGGATACTGAATTCTCATATGCAGTGGGGGTTTTAAAACCCGGAAACAGAAGGGGGCGAACTCAGGGTCCGCCCCCCTTTCTAATTATCTACTACCTACTACCTACTGCTTACTACGGCCTCAGTTGATTGCGACCGTTTGCGCGTCGCCGATGTAGGTCACGTTCGCGCCGAGGTTTTCTCCCACAAACCGCAGGGGTATCATCGTCCTGCCTTTAACGACCTGCGGGGCTACGTCAAGGCCGATCTTTCGGCCGTTTACCGTAGCGTTGGGGCGGTCGAGCGTGAGAACGATTGTGTTGTCACCTTTGCAGATCGTGATCGTTCTGGCCTTCGGGTCCCATGTCACATCGGCCCCAAGTTTTTCGGCGATTGCGCGGACGGGCATCAGTGTTCTTGCCCGGATGAGTTGGGGCGGCACGTCAAAGCTCAGCTTTTCGCCATAGACAAAGGCGATGACCTGCTCCCTGTGGCGAAGCCGCCATAGTTTCGCAAATTCCTTGTAGTTTTGTTCATCCAGCGGGTCGTCGTATATCATTTCCGCCACAGCGGCAGCCTCGTCCTCGGGGTCCCCGCACATCGCCTTCAATTCTTCCCAAAGGGCCATCCGTTCGGCCTGGTCTTTAATTCTTTCACGGATTCTCTCCCTCAGGTATTTCGCTGCGGCCTTATTTTTGGGGCCTTTCCTCAACTCGTTTCGAATCTGTTCTGTGTCTTCATTATCATACACATCCTCGTCGACACCGTTATTTCCGTCAGCGTAAACGTTCTGGCCGACGGAGTTATCCGTGCCTTCCCCGCTGTTTTCACCGGCCCACGCGGCCACACTCAACACTAGTATCAATAGTACGGTTATGGAAGCGGAAAGAAAATATTTTCGCATTTTATACCACCCTTTCAAAATATAATTATGATTTATAAATTTAGGAACTCATCCCCGTTTTAATACCCTCTATAACTATATTTGTATTTACCTCCTGTTTTTTGGGGGTAGAGTAGAAGTTTTTTATAAGGATAAAGATGGACAGGCAATGCTGAATGAACTTAATTCGTTCCTCAGTATGGCTTTAAGTTCAAGTCTATTGAGTAAATATATCGATTTTTGTCGAAATATTTTTCGGCTGAAACCCTTGCCACAGCTGAGCTAATCACTTTTAAGGCAACAATTTCTAAAAAATTTTTTATCAATTGTTGCAGGAATTGGTCGACATATGTATAATAAAAAGGAGAAATTTCTCTAACGATGTCGAAATTGGTTCCCGAGGAGTTTGCTGGAGGCGATATACGGTGACCATATTTAACGATCCGGTAAAGAGCGCTCTAAGTAAAACCCTTGACGCAGCCGCCCTTCGGCAAAGGGTAATGGCGGATAACATCGCAAACGCCGACACCCCCGGTTTTAAGAAATCGGTTGTACACTTCGAAGAAGCCCTGACGAAAGCTCTCGGGGGAAACTCTCTCCCTTTGAAAAAAACCAATCCCAGACACATCAGTGACGACCTGCTTACGGTCACTCCGCGTACCGAGCAGATCAAAACCACCTCGCTTCGCGCGGACGGAAATAACGTTGATGTGGATGAAGAAATGGTGAACCTTGTTGCCAACACGATGAAATATCAGGGAGCGATAAGGTTTCTGAGCGACAAGTATGCCGGATTAAGATATGTAATTTCAGGGGGAAGGTAGGTGATACCTGATGAGCTATTTTGACGCTTTTGCGATAAGCGGTTCCGGAATGACGGCCGAACGGCTGCGTCTTGACCTTATCGCCAACAACCTGGCCAACGTCCATTCCACTAGAACCTCTCAAGGAGGGCTCTACCAGCGACAGGTTCCGGTTTTCGCCCAGCAGTTGGAGGCGGCGAAAGGCGGTTTCACCGGCGCGGGGGTTGCGGTTGAAGCCATACTAGCCGACGATTCCCAGCCGATCAAGGTGATGGATCCGGGTCACCCGGACGCCGACGAAGAGGGTTACGTAAGCTACCCCAATATCAACGTGGCCAATGAGATGGTCGATATGATCGGGGCGAGCCGCGCTTACGAAGCAAACGCAACAGTATTCCAGGCGGCAAAGGAACTTATTCAAAAAGCCCTCGAATTGGGCCGTTAGACCGGTTGACGATAACCTCTTGAAACCGGTTTGTTTATTTAATGATTTCTTCTATTTTCCCCTCAAATAACCTGACCACTTTTTCGAGAAAGCCCGGGGAGGGATGAAGGTGGACCTCAGCAAAATCGATCTGAATGTAATGTTACCGCAAGCAAAATCCGGAAAGACCGGTTCTTCTTCGTTCGGAACGGTGTTAAACGAGATGCTGAAAGAGGTTAATGCCTCCCAGGTTAAAGCGGACGAGAGTATACAAGGCTTTTTGTCCGGGCAGATACAGGACCTCCACCAGGTGGTGGCGGCGACGGAGGAAGCCAGATTGATGCTCGAGTTGGCTGTACAGGTACGGAACAAAGTGGTTGAGGCTTACCAAGAAATCTCCCGCATGCAGGTATAGAGAGAAAAAACGTTATTGCACATTTTCTTGGTAACTGAGTGGTTAGTAGGCACAAGGGTAGGTGGTAGGAAGTGAATCCCCGTGACCTGCTTGACCAGATAGTCAAACGTTTTGGGAGTTTAAGCTCCTCGCAAAAGGTGGCAGTCATCCTGGCCGGTATTGGTTTTGTAGCGGCTGTTTTCTATTTGAATTCCCTGATTACCAAGATGAGCAGCGCGCCGCTTTTTACCGGATTGAGTCAGGAAGATGCCGGAGCCATTGTCCAAAAGCTGGACGGCATGAGTGTCACTTACACTTTGTCTGACAAAGGGAGCACGGTTTCCGTTCCTAAAAGCGAGGTGTATAAAATTCGGGCGAATCTGGCGGCGAGCGGTGCTCTCCCCGGAAACGGCACCGGATTTGAGCTCTTTGATAAGACCAAACTGGGGGTCACCGAATTCGAGCAGCAGGTAAATTACCTGAGGGCGTTGCAGGAAGAACTCCGAAGGACGATCGCCCAGCTTGACGGCGTGGAACAGGCACGCGTACATCTCGTTATTCCGCAAAAAAGCGTCTTTGTTGAAGAGCAGCAGAAAACCGCGGCTTCCGTGGCGCTAAAGCTTATGCCTCTAACAACGATAAAACCGGAACAGGTGTACGGTATCGTCTCCCTGGTTTGCGGCGCCGTGGAGGGGATTAAGGCGGAAGATGTGCATGTTATCGATATGGGCGGGAACGTTCTCAGCGACCAGGTGGCAAGCGGGGGCGGCGCCGAAGCCGCCGTCATAAAAGGCAACCAGGATCTCCAGCGTGCTTACGAACGGGAACTCGAGCGGCGTATAACCGGAGTGCTGACCAAGATTTTCGGTCCGGACAAAGCGGTGGCGATGGTAAGCGCCGACTTTGATTTCAACCAGAAGCAAACCGTTACCACAATCGCTTACGGCGAGCCGGCTGTTGTAAGTCAGCACACAGTGACCGAGGGGAACGGCGCCGCCGGGGCTTCGGGTGTTCCCGGCACCGGTTCGAATCTGGTACCCACCTATCCGTCAGGCACTACGGGTGACCAAACTTTTTCAAAACAAGAGGTTACCACGAATTATCAAGTGGGCCAGCGGGAGGAAAAGGTGATCCAGGTTCCGGGAAAACTTAAGCGGCTGGCGACGTCGGTGGTGGTCGACAGCAACCTTACCCAGGCCAATATCAAACGCATTGAGGATGTGGTGGCGGGAGCCATTGGTTACGATGCCGAGCGCGGCGACCAGATACAGGTGGCCAGCATCGCTTTTGACAAGGCGTATCAGAAGAAGGCCGAGGCTGAAATGGCGAAGATTGAGGTAACAGCGGCCAAGGAAGCCAAGCGCGCCGGAATAATAACCATGGTGAAGCAGGGGATCATCGGACTTGTGGTTGTTGCGTTTGCCTTTCTGATCCTTCGTTGGCTGGCAAATATCAAGCCCCCGCCGCCGAAGATCGAAGAGGTAATACCGCAGAGAATTGCTCTGCAGCCGCAGAAGGTCGACGAGCGTTACGTGGCGGTGAAGGAAACCGCAGAGAAAAAACCCGATGAGGTGGCGGATGTCCTCCGTTTATGGCTGACTGAAGAAAAATAACCAAATGAGGTCCTCAATTTCGGTTCCTGAATTCGGACTGAGGTCTTTCGACTAAGGACCTTCGACTGAGGACTTTGAACCTGTAACTCGCAACTCGTAACCACTAAGGGGTGGGAACAGTGACTCAAGCAAGAATTAAAGGGTTGCAGAAGGCTTCGATACTGTTACTTTCTCTGGGTGCTGATCTTTCGTCCAAGGTTTTAAAACAGCACTTTCCCGAATCGGAGATAGAGCGTATCACTTACAGTATCTCCAATCTGGGACGGGTGCCGGAGGAAGTCCGGGATGCGGTGCTTGACGAGTTTATAGAACTGCGGTCGGTGCGGGATCACATAGTCCACGGGGGCGTTAAGCACGCCAGGGACATTCTTGAGAAGACCGTAGGGCACGGGAAAGCGGAGGAAATTATCAGGCGGTTGACCCAAACAGCGGCGATAATCCCGTTCAGTTCGCTGAGAAAGACAGACCCGAAGCACCTTCTCAGTTTCATAAGGGACGAGCACCCGCAGACAATCGCTCTCATTCTTTCGTACCTTGATCCCGCGCAGAGTGCGGCGATCATCTCGGCGATGCCGCAGGAAGTACAGTCGGACATCGCTAAGCGCGTAGCCACAATGGAGCGGATTTCACCGGAAATCGCTCATGAGGTTCAGCGTGTTCTGGAAAACAAGATGACGACTGTGGTTTCGGTGGAGCAGACGCAGGTGGGCGGGGTTGAGTCGCTGGTCAACATCTTGAACATGGTAGACCGTGCGGCAGAAAAAAGCATCCTCGAAGACCTGGAAAACGAAGATCCAACACTGGCTGAAGAAATCCGGAAGCGTATGTTCATGTTTGAAGACATCGTCAAGCTCGACGACGTTTCTATCCAAAGGATCCTGCGTGAGGTAAATACGAAAGACCTGGCCATAGCCCTACGGGGAGCTGTGGAAGAGGTAAAGAGCCGCATCTTTAAGAACATGTCCCAGCGTGCCGGTCAAATGCTTAAGGAAGAGCTGGAATACATGGGGCCGGTCCGGCTGAAACAGGTGGAAGAGGCACAGCAGAAGATAGTGAAGGTAATACGCGCCCTCGAAGAAAACGGCGAAATCATTATAGCGCGGGGTGGCGAAGATGCCATCGTCTTATAAAAAGATTCTAAAAGGCGTGGATTTCGGAGATACCGGGCCGCGGTGCCTTCCTCTACGCCGGCTCGAAGACCTGGTCATGGAAGCAAGCCAAAAGCTTTCTGCGGAGGATCCCCGGCAGGCCGCAGCCCGAATTGTAAAGGAAGCTGAGGAGCAGGCTTCGTCGGTACGCGAGCAGGCGTACCGGGAGGGGTTTGAAAAAGGTTACCGGGAAGGGCGGGCCGGCGCGGAAGAAGAGACGCGGTTGATGCTGGTCAGGATGCGCGAAACCCTACGGGAAGTGGAGGCGGAGCGTGTGTCGACCCTTACCCAGTTGGAACGTGAAGTTGTCGATCTCGCCCAGGGAATCGCGGAAAGGATAGTTGCATCGGAACTCAAGACAAATCCGGAAGTGGTATTGTCCATTGCCAGAGAGGCATTGTCGATAGTAAGAGACAGGCCATCCATTCTGGCACAGGTGAATCCGGACGATTTGGAAACCTGCCAGCAGGCGCGCCAGCAGTTCGAGATGCTGCTTCCGGAAGGCGCGGTTTTACGTATCCTGCCGGATCCTCAGGTAGAACGAGGAGGATGCGTTCTGGATACGGGGCAGGGAGTGGTGGACGCAACCCTTGTTTCCCGGTGGGCGGAAATTATAGAGGCCATGAAAGGATAGTCCGGAGTCTAAAGTCCCGAGTCCTAAGTCGGGGAAACAGGACCTGGTACCAGGTACCAAAGAGCAATTCTTAAGTAAGTCCTAAGTACCAAGTCCTAAACCCGCTACTCGTGACTGAGGACTGAGGATTTGATAGAGGGATGGTTATGGCTGCAGCGGTTGATCTTACGGTTTATCAAGAGCGGGTGCGTCAGGCGTACCTGCTGCGCCAAATCGGTGTGACGACCAAGGTGGTCGGTCTGACCCTTGAAGTTAAGGGTTTTAAGCCCTTTGTGGGAGAAATCTGCATGATCGACGTTCCGGGAGGACAGCCGATTCTCGCGGAAACAGTGGGCTTTCGCGATGACTGCGTATTGCTGATGCCTTTCGGAGATCTGTCCGGAGCCTGTCCCGGCTGCCGTGTTGAACCGCGGCGCAGACCTTTTACGGTAAGGGTAGGCGAACACCTTCTCGGCAGGGTTTTAAACGGTCTGGGGGAGCCTCTGGACGGCGCGCCTTTACCCCGTGGGATACCGATGCCGGTAAACAACCGTCCGCCTTCTCCACTTTCCCGCCGGAGAATCGACAAAGCTTTCAGCACCGGTGTACGGGCGATCGACGGATTTATCACCTGCGGACGGGGTCAGAGGCTGGGTATATTTGCCGGCAGCGGTGTTGGTAAAAGCGTGCTTTTGGGTATGATCGCCAGGTTCGGCAGCGCCGACGTAAACGTGATCGCCCTGGTGGGTGAGCGAGGTCGCGAGGTGCTTGAATTCATAGAAAAAGACCTCGGGCCGGAGGGACTTAAAAAGTCGGTCGTGGTGGTGGCCACCTCCGATGAACCCGCGCTCCTCAGGCTCAGGGCGGCGTTTGTCGCCACAACCATCGCCGAGTACTTTCGTGACACAGGACGGGACGTGCTCCTTTTTATGGATTCAATCACCCGTTTTGCCCTCGCGCAGCGCGAAGTGGGGCTGGCGGTGGGTGAGCCCCCCACCACGAGAGGTTACCCGCCTTCGGTTTTCGCTCTTCTCCCCAGGCTTCTGGAACGGGCGGGGAACAGCGACCACGGTTCGGTGACCGGTTTCTACACCGTACTGGTGGAGGGCGACGATATGAACGAGCCTGTTTCGGACACCGTCCGCAGTATAATCGACGGACATATCGTGCTGAAGCGGGAACTGGCGGTCGCAAACCATTATCCGGCGATCGATATCCTCGGAAGTGTCAGCCGGTTGATGCCGAGCGTAACAACACCGGAACACCAGCAGGCCGCCGGCCGACAGCGCGAATTGCTGGCGGCCTACCGCCAGGCGGAGGATTTAATCAATATCGGCGCCTACGTTTCGGGATCGAACCCGGTAATCGACCAGGCTATTGCGGTTCATGAACATATCAATGCTTTTCTCCGTCAGGAGCCAGGGGAGCACACCGCTTTCGACGACTGCACCGGACGGTTGCTCGGCCTCGAAGGGGAGGAGTAACGAATGAGGCGTTTTGAATTTCGTTTAGAACCGGTACTGAAATGCCGAGTAATAAAAGAGGAACAGAAGGTCCAGGCCCTGGCCTACGCGCAGCGGGAAGAGGAGAGTCGGGAAGCGCTGCTTAAAGCTGTATCCGACGAATACGCGCAGAGCATGGATGGGGAAGGAACAACGATCTGGGAGTTGCAGCAATGGGCTTTTTACAGGGACCTTTTGCGTGAACAGGTGCATACCAAGGCTGCGGAACTTGATGTGGCGGCAGAGCAGGTGACCAATTGCCGTGCGGAGCTTATGGACGCGCGGCAGGAACGGTTGACCATGGAGAAAGTCAAGGAACGGCGGTATGCAAACTTCCTCGAGGAAGAAGCTTGTAAGGAGCGGAAGCAGTACGACGAGATATCACAGCTTGTCTTTCAAAATAAGGCAATAAACGGCTTACCCGAGAAAGGAGGTGAATAAATGTTAGAGGTGCTTTTCAGCAAACCGTCTGAGGGAATTAAAGTCCCGGGCGGACAGTGGAAACCGCCCGATGTGTTCTCCGGAAACGCCGATTTCAGTGTTCTACTTTCCGGTCTTGCCGGTGATTTTCCGGGGATGTCGGGTACCAATCCAGACGCCGCGGCCGATCCATTTACGGCTGAGACTGAAACAGGGACGGAAGGGACCCGGACCTTGCTATCACCTGCAGGATGCGACACCCCGACGGTTCCTGGGACCGGGTGCTCAGGTTCACAGACCGGGTCAGCGACGCGGGACATTCCGGGGTATACGGCAGAGACCGGAAAGGGTTTCCAGCGGAGTGAAACGGCTGCGCCGGTTGGGAAACCCGGGGATCCGAAGCCGCCCGAACTGATCTGGGACGGCGTTCAAGAGGTCGACACTGTTTCTGATGCAACCCTGGAATTAACCGTGAACGTTGCGGCGAACCCTTCCGAGAATTCCATTCCGGCGGGAAAAATCCCCTGTGGTGCTACGGGAAAACCAGTCGCTGCTACGGAAGGGGTTCCTGCGGCTGTAGTCCGGGGAACGGTGGCAGATGCACCGGTTGGACCGGGTAAAGACTCCACGGTCGGACTTGCGGTAACACCGTTGCGCCGGACTGTGAGCGAGGCCGATACAACCGGAAGGACTTTCTCCCAGCCGGAAGTAAGTGCGGCTGACGGTCGCGACAAGGTTGTTTTAACCTCGATCCCCCAGGCGCCGGAAGCTCCGGCGGATGTGAAGGTGGTTCAAGCGCCGGAGCAAGCAGCTAAACCTGTCGTGGAAGCGCCGGTTCAAATGCCGGAACAGCTTCAAAGGACGGTTCAAGCCGCCGACGCTTCCGTCGGCGATGAGGCAACCGATCCATCCCCAGGGCGTCGGAACGAGGAAACACCTGCGGCGGTTCTTCTCCGAACAGGGAGGAACTCTTCGCACGATCGTATTTCCGTTGGCTCCACATTAGCATCTTCCAAACCCGGGGCTTCTGCCGGCACAAAGTCGACGCCTGCATCCGTACAAACGTCAGCGCCGGTTCAGAAGACGGAACAACTTCCGACGACGACGGTCCAAGCCGCTGACGCTTTCGCGGGCGACGGCACAACCGAAGGGCGACAGAAGGGGGAAGTCCCCGCAGGGGTTTCCATCCAACCGGACAAAGGTTCAACGAATGATCGTGGAGCATTCACAGCAACTCCCGGTTCCCCGGAGGAACAGGTCATGCGTGACGGCAACCTGACCCAGGCGGCGGTTCAAAAGGTGAAGGATTCTCAAGCAAGGGCCGCAACGCCGGAGGCGTTCCGGGGTCATCAGGATGACGCGGCGCAAAAGGTGCAGAAAAGCCTGGATTTGTCACCAAGGCCCGAGGCGATGCGGGGTATCGAGCATGTCTTCCAGCCTCCCCGGTCGGATGCGGCTCAGGGGGTGCCTTTCACCGGTACCGAACGGGTCCCGATCGAAGGGCTGTCGAGGCAGCTTGCCGAAGAAATTGCGCGGCGGGTTTCCACCCTTACGAACGACGGCCGCACGGTGCGAATCGAGCTTCATCTTGACCCGCCCTCCTTGGGAAGCGTCGCTGTGCGGCTTGCGCTTTCCGGTGACGAGGTCAAGCTGCATTTCTTCGCCAACGATGTAGCCACCAAGAGTCTTTTATCGGATGCACTGCCGGAATTGCGTTCCGACCTCAGCCAGATGGGCCTTAACATCGGGGAGGCCCACGTCTCAGTCGGGCAAGGCCATACGCGAGAACACGAACCACGGTCGCATTGGGCAACCGGGTTCGCCGTCCCCGGCGGCCATTCGTCGGATACCGGAGAAGCAGTACCCGCGGACGGAGTAAACTACCTGGTTTAGAAGGGAGGGTGAAACATGGCTGCAGACATTTCGCCCGTAAACAATACCGTACCCAAACAGAGCGAAAGCGGTTTTGCCGGGTTGCTCTCAAAGGATGCCTTTTTGCAGATTCTGGTTGCTCAGCTGAGCCATCCCGACCCCTTCGCACCGCAGGATCCGTCTGCCTTCATTAACGAAATGTCGCAGATGTCCATGCTTGAGCAGCTCTTGAATCTGAGCAACCGAATGGAGGCCGTTTACCGGCTCGAGGCCCTCAACCAGGCGGCATCGCTGATCGGGCACGAGGTCGTGGTAGCGGACGGAGGAGAAACCGTTACAGGAAACGTGGCGAAGGTTGTCCTGGGACAGGAAACGGTTACCCTGGTGATAGACGGTAAGCCTTACGATGTCGGTATGCTACTGGAGGTACGATGATGGTCGATAAAATCATTGGAAGTCCAAAGGTAGCGACGGTCAGCCGGGCGCCGGCAATCCGGGGCAAGGCCGGAGAGTTCCAGGCGGTGCTGCGTCACGAGTTAACGGAATCACCCGGCATCAAGCTCTCCGCCCACGCCGAAAAACGTTTAAGGGAGAGAAACATTAATATGACCGTTCAGGATCTGGCGCGGATTAAGAATGCTGTGGAAACAGCCGCCGCCAAAGGCACGCGCGAGGTGCTCCTGATTTACGGAGACCTTTCCCTTATCGCAAGTACGGCGAATAAAACCGTGGTTACGGCGGTAGCGCGTGAAGAAGGTTCGGTTTTCACCAATATCGACGGCGCGGTAATAGTCAAGTAATTAAAACAATACGGACCGGTCCGAAAGGGGGTCCGTGGGTTGCTGAATGACTGAGGCAACCTCAAAACAAGGAGGGTAATACCAATGATACGTTCTTTATACTCAGGCGTTTCCGGGATACGGACCCACCAGATCCGGATGGACACGTTGGCCAGCAACATCGCGAACGTAAATACGACGGGTTATAAAGCGGGAAGGGCTAATTTTCAGGAAACACTGGCCCAGACCCTTGGACGTTCGGTGACCAACTCTACTCAGGTCGGTCTTGGTGTCGGCCTGGCGGCGATTGACAATATTTTTACCCAGGGCGCGATGCAGACAACGGGGCGTTCTCTGGACCTGGCTATTGAAGGAAACGGCTTCTTCGTGGTAAAACCCGTTGACACAACCGGGACCACGGTGGAAAACCCCATGTACACCCGGGACGGTACGTTCTACATCGACAAGGATGGTTATCTTGTTAATACACAAGGATACCGGGTTCAGACGTCGGACGGCGCCGATCTTCAGTTCACCACCATAACCCCCGACCAGATCGCCACGATAAGCGTCGGTACCGACGGCAGCATAAACGCTACGGGTTCGGACGGTACGACGGAAATGTACACCATAGGCATCTGCACCTTTAATAATGTAGAGAGCCTGCAGCGCATGGGCAGCAACCTCTGGGACATAACACCCGGCGTGACGCAGTGGAGCGGCGGCGGGGACGATCCCACCCCGGGTCAGCCCGGACAGGAAGGACGCGGCATCATACGCTCCGGCTATCTGGAAATGTCGAACGTGGACCTGGCGCAGGAATTTACCACCATGATAACCACAGAACGCGGCTATCAGGCTAACGCCAGGGTTATCACCACTTCGGATGAAATGCTCCGGGAACTCATCGACCTGAAACGGTAAAAACCTTTGATAGGGTGAAATGATAAGTGGCAAAAACAAAACCTTCCGCCGAAGGCGAGACGCCCGTGAAAGCCAAAGGCGGTAAAAAGTTGATTATCATCATTCTCGTGACGTTGCTGATCTTGGCCGCGGGAGGAGCCGCGGCCAAGGTCCTCCTTTTCAGCAAGAAACCGGCTTCGGATGCCACTCCGGCGGCGTCGAAGGGCGAAATACAGACCATGGAGCTCGAAAGCATCGTCGTGAACCTCGCGGATGAGAATTCGTCCCACTACCTCCGGATTACGATGGTTCTGGCCTTTTCCGGTGATGAGAAGTTCGTCGAGGAGCTTGAAGCGGACAAGTATAAGCTTCGCGACCGGATAATACGAATCCTGCGCAAGAAAACGAATGCGGAGGTGACGGCTCCCGATTACCCGGATAAGCTCAAAAAGGAACTGTTACAGGAGGTCAACAGTCAGCTGGAAGGCAAAAGGATCTCCGATATTTACTACTCCGAGTTTTTAGTTCAGTAGGTGACCAAAAATGATGACTGAGGAAGACATCAGAAAATTTCTCGCTAATCTTAACGAAAAAACAACTACATCGGTGGAAAAGGTGCGTTTTCCTTCGCTCAACACGCAGCCTCTAACGGCTTTGCCCGTGAAAACCGGGATACGTTTCTTGGAAGAGGTCAAGGTCGATATAGTGGCTGAACTCGGAGAAACCATTTTAAAAACCAGAGAAGTCCTGGAGTTGAAAGAGGGCGCGGTTATCGGGTTGGACCGGGCTGCGGGAGACGCCGTGGACCTGCTGATAAACAACCAGAAGTGCGCGAGAGGCGAGGTGCTGGTGCTCAACGAAATATTCGCCGTGCGGGTAAGCGCCGTTCATTCGCCCCGCACGCTGCTGCCGGAGGATGTAGCTGATGGGAAGTGAAATATTTTGGGCGATCG
Organism: Bacillota bacterium; assembly: GCA_040755295.1. NCBI lineage: Bacteria > Bacillati > Bacillota > Bacillota bacterium. Next base: position 132,308 of record JBFMBK010000001.1, read on the forward strand.
TTCGCCTGGTAATTTTCCTTCCTATTATTATCGCTCTTATGTATGTTTTGATGCGGTACGGGCTTTCCCGAAGGTTTTTACCCGTAAGCACCGGCCGTTACATTAAGGTTATCGAACAGGTTCCCCTGGGGCCGAAGGCGGCGTTGAGCTTGGTAAGAATCGGTAAGAGGTGTTATCTTTGCGGGTATGGGGAAGGGGCGATAGCAATCCTGCAAGAGATTGAAGAAGACCTTCCGGAAATAACGGAACCACCCATTCCGGCTTTCGAGCAGATCGTGACCTCCAAGATCCGCCAGATGTTCAAGCGATAAGTAAGTGTGTTCAGAATGTTTTACCACGGAGGCACAGAGTTCACAGAGAACCAAGATATCAAGCTGTATAAAGAAGACTCCCACAGTCTCATTCAGCAGCGCTACGAAAAATCTGAAAATATAGACCCGTAAGGTTGTGACTCAGAAACAGAAGCGTAACATAAACGGAGCGCGGGGAGGAGCGAGCAGTGCAAGGAAGCGCTCCGACGGGCGGGCCGGAGCGTACTGGATGCGTACGTGAGGACCCGGACGGCGGAGACTGACGAAGCAATGCGAAGCTTATCGCCACGCCAGCCAGAAGAACGCTAGAGATAAGACTCAAGATGGGGTATGGAGGAGAAAAGGATGCGGGGAAAGTGGCGCTTGCTGTTCCTTGTTCTCGTATTCTCAGCGTACTGCCCGGTGGCGACGGCTCAACCGGTTGGAATACCCGCGGTTAACTTTTCCGTAGGGCAGGCAAGCACGCCGGCCCAGGTTGTGGATAGTGTTAAGATCCTTATCCTTCTGACGGTGCTGACCCTGGTGCCGGCTTTCCTGGTGTTGATGACCTCATTTACCCGGATTGTGATCGTCCTCTCATTTTTGCGTAACGCTTTGGGCACCCACACGACGCCCCCAAACCAGGTAATCGTCGGGCTGGCGCTTTTTCTGACGGTTTTCATAATGGCGCCGGTTTATGAGCAGGTGAACCGGGATGCCGTCCAGCCGTTCCTCGCAAACCAGATAACCCAGGAGGAAGCCCAAGAAAAAGGGGCAAGGCCGCTGAGAGAGTTCATGCTCAAACAGACACGGGAGAAGGACATCGCGCTTTTTATAAAACTGTCCGAGGCGCCTGCGCCCAGATCGCGGGAAGACGTGCCCTTGACCGTAGTTATTCCGGCATTCGTCATCAGCGAGTTAAAGACCGCATTTACGATGGGGTTTTTGCTATATTTGCCCTTCCTGGTTATCGATATGGCGGTTTCCAGCATCCTGATGTCCATGGGTATGTTTATGCTGCCGCCGGTTATGATTTCGCTGCCTTTTAAACTTCTCCTTTTTGTGTTGGTTGACGGCTGGTTCCTGGTCGTTAAATCGCTGGTGGAGAGCTTCCGCTAAGTTGGTAACAATGTGTTGCCGGAAACGCTGTGCTTACTCCGGCCTACAAAACTATAGAACTGAGATCTATCAATTTAAGACTTAATATTGAACCTTGAACGTGTTACAGGGGGAAGATTTATGTCACAGTCTCTCGCAATCGATATGATCAACCAGGCGCTTTTACTCGTGCTTTTCGTGGCGGGCCCGGTTCTTGTCGTATCCACGGTAGTCGGATTGGCGATAAGCATCTTCCAGGCGACGACGCAAATCCAGGACCAGATGATATCCTTCGTGCCGAAGATCGTTGCTGTGTTCTTGACGCTCATCCTGTTCTTCCCATTTATCATCCGGATGATGACTAATTTTACGGTTACGGTTTTCAACCAGTTTCCGGCGGTCATGCGGTAAGACGGTTCCTCTTGTGGGAGGGCTTTTGGTGGATTATAACTATCTAACGACCTTTCTGATGGTCTTCGCGAGGATAACGGCGTTTATCGTTGTCTTCCCGATTTTCGCGGTAAGCGGTATTCCCGTACAGACGAGAATCGGCCTGGGGTTTGTGTTGTCCCTGGTCTTGACACCGGTGGTAGGTGTGGGATTCGGCGCCGATTCCGTTCTCGGTTTTGTGCTTGATATGGCCGGTGAAACGCTGATCGGGTTGGCGATAGGGTTGACGTCCGCAATGGTTTTTCAAGCGATCCGAATGGCCGGGCAGTTGACGGGCATGCAGGTTGGTTTCGCCATGGCCGAAATGCTGGACATCTCCGGACAACAAAACACCATCGTGGCGGAATTGATGTTTTTTATGGGCGTGATTGTCTTCTTCAGTATTAACGGACATCATGCGGTCTTAACGGCGCTGGCGAAAAGTTTCTCGATCATACCCCTGGGAGGGGGCGTGGTTAAAGGGAGCACAATGATAATAGTAGCGCGGTGTATCGGCGGGATGTTCTCCACGGCGCTGCAACTGGCGGCTCCCATACTGGCGGTCATGGTGGTGGTGGACGTTTCTTTAGGGATTATGGTGCGCATGGTCCCCCAGATTAACGTCTTCATGATCGGCTTTCCCCTTAAGGTTTTTGCCGGGCTTTTTATGATGGCGGGATTGCTGCCTGTTATGGGCTTTGTTTTGAGTAAGATTTTCGAGCGGATGGTGGCGGATGTCTTAATAATAACGCGGGGGTTGGCCTAAATGTCGTTATTCGGGCAGGGACAAGACAAAACCGAACCCGCAACACCTAAACGGATACAAAAAGCCAGGGAAACCGGCAGCATAGCTAAATCGCAGGAATTGGCGGGAGCAACGGTGTTTCTGTGTCTGGTTCTCCTGTGTTATTTACTGAAGGACTGGTTCTATTACTCTATGGCAGGTTTCTGGGTGAATTACCTTACGAATTTTACGCGCTGGGAACTGACTCCGGCAAACGCGGCCGCGCTGTTCACATCGGCCGGCCTGACCTGTCTCAGGCTGCTTGCGCCGGCTTTTCTGGTAGCCTTTGTGGCATCAGTAGCCGTTAACATTGTGCAAGTCGGATTCATCTTTTCCCCGCAGGTGCTGTTGCCGAAGCTGGAACGGGTGAGTTTTACCTCGGGTCTCGGCCGCATGCTCTCCGCCAAGGCGGCGGTGGAGTTCGTCAAGGCGTCCCTTAAAGTGTGCGCGATCGGCGGGCTGATATTCTGGCTTATCAAAAAAGACCTGGGAAGTCTGCTGATGCTCTTGAATGCCCAGCCTGCGAAGGGATTCATCATTGTCAATGACTTCATCTTCCGGATAGCGCTGACTGCCGGGATCGCTTATTTCGCGCTGGCGGTTATGGATTACATCTACAGGCGGTATTCTCATCAGAAAGAGATGATGATGACCAAGGCGGAGGTAAAGGAAGAATTCCGCCAAACAGAGGGCGACCCGATGGTCAAGGGCTGGCTGAGACGCCGCCAGCGTCAGGCGATGCTGAACAGGATAAAACAACAGGTGCCCAAAGCGACGGTGGTGGTGACCAACCCCACGCACGTTGCGGTGGCGCTGTTATACGAGGAAGGAATGAACGCGCCGCTTGTTATCGCCAAGGGTGCGGGATACCTGGCGGCGCGCATCAGGGAGATAGCAACGGAACACCGCGTTCCAATGGTGGAAAACCCGGACGTGGCCCGGTACCTTTACAGGCGGGTTGAGGTGGGGGAAGAAATACCGTCGGTTCTTTACCAGGCGGTGGCGGAGATCATCGCCCTGGTTTACCGGTTGAAGAAGAATAGGACGGGGTAGATAGAGTCCTAAATAACGAGTTGCGGGTCGCGGGTTGCGAGTGAACCTTGAACTGTCTTACCTCGAACGGACCTTAACCCTGTACCTTGCACGTCGAACGTTGAACCTTGAACGTTGAACTTAGAACTAAATTGGCGGAGGCGTTATTCATATGCCGGCCGAAGCGGCGAGAGCGGGCTCAATCAAACGGTACAGCGATTTACTTATTGCAGGATTGGTCATCGGGGTGGTCCTCTTAATCATCATCCCGGTGCCGGCTCCGGTATTGGACGTGTTATTGGTGATGAGCCTGGGGGTTTCGCTGGTCGTAATGCTCATAACGCTTTTCACCACCGAAGTGTTACAGTTTTCGGTTTTTCCGACGTTGTTGCTGGTGTTGACGCTTTACCGGCTTTCGCTCAACATTTCTTCGACTCGGCTTATTCTGGGACAGGCCGACGCAGGAAATGTGATCGCCGCTTTCGGTGGTGTGGTAGTCGGCGGCAGTTACATCATCGGTTTTATTCTTTTTGTTATCATTACCGTAATTCAGTTTGTGGTCATTACCAACGGCGCCGGACGGGTCTCGGAAGTGGCGGCCCGGTTCACGCTCGACGCCATGCCGGGGAAGCAGATGGCGATTGACGGCGATTTCAACGCCGGAATGATCACCGAGACGGAGGCGAAGGAAGGACGGCGCAAGCTTCAGCGGGAAGCGGACTTCTTCGGGGCGATGGACGGCGCAACGAAGTTTATCCGCGGGGACGCCATCGCCGGTCTTGTAATTGCGGCGATAAATATCATCGGGGGTTTAGTAATCGGCTTGGTCGTGATGCGCATGGATGTCATGGAATCGCTCAGGACCTACACTTTATTGACCATCGGTGACGGGCTGGTCACCCAGATTCCCGCGTTGCTGGTCTCAACCGCCACCGGTATTTTAGGAACGCGCGCGAGCGCTGAGGCGAGCTTCGGCCGGGAAATTGCGAAGCAGTTTACGTCTTATCCACGGGTATTGTACGTTACGGCGGGGATCTTCTTCGTTATAGGTCTTGTACCCGCGATGCCGAATATCTTATTTCTGTCCATGGCCGGGGCTGCCGGGTTTACTGGTTACAGCCTGGTGCAGGAAGAACAGCGGCGCCGGTTGGCGGATCAGGAACACCAGGTCAAGCGGGTAAAAGAAACAAGGAAAGAACCGGAAAACGTTCTCAACTATTTTCAGGTTGACCCGCTCGAGATTGAAATCGGATACAGTTTGGTACCTCTTACTCAGGAGGACCAGGGGGGTGACCTTCTGGCGAGGGTTGCGGCCGTTCGCCGGCAATGCGCCTCCGAACTGGGCATTTACGTAAGACCGGTGCGTATTCGAGATAACCTTCAGCTTAAACCCAACGCTTACATTTTTAAACTTCGGGGGGTTGAGGCCGCGCGCGGCGAGGTGATGCCGGGTTATTTCCTGGCGATGAACCCGATGGGCGAAAAGGGGAAAATTAAGGGGACCCCCACCCGCGAACCCACCTTCGGCCTCGAGGCATGGTGGATCAGTCCGGCGGATAAGGAAGCGGCGGAAGCCGCGGGCTATACGGTGGTTGACGGGAGTACCGCCCTTATTACGCACCTTTCCGAATTCATCAAGCGCAATTCGGCGGAGCTTTTGGGGCGGCAGGAGGTTAAAGAGCTTGTTGATGCCGTAAAAGAAAAGAACCCGGCGTTGGTCGAAGAGCTCATTCCGGGCTTTTTGAACCTGGGCGAGGTGCAGAAGGTTCTCCAGAATCTTCTGCGCGAGAGAGTACCCATCCGCGACCTCGTCGGGATCCTTGAAACCATAGCGGATGCTTCGGCGGCAAGTCGGGATATCGATTATCTAACCGAACGGGCAAGGGCGGGGCTTTCTCGGATTATAACCCGGCAGTTCGCGGTCGAAGGACGTTTGCCCGTGATAACGGTTCACCCGCGTCTTGAACAGACCTTAATTGAGGCTTCACAAGGCCAGGGGCTGCAGGGCGGTTTTCCGGTGCTGGAACCCCGGAAGGCGCAGCGGCTGCTGGAGAAGGTGGGAGAGGTGACCTCACGGGTAGTCCACCAGGGAATGCTTCCGGTGGTTTTGTGCTCGCCGGGCGCGCGTCTTCCTCTTCGCCGGATAACCGAAAGAAAGTTTGCACAACTGGCCGTGCTTTCGTACAACGAAGTCTCACCTGACGTCGAGGTTGAAGCCATCGGGACGGTGATATGGGATGAGGATTAAACGTTATGTGGCCCGGGATATGCAGGAAGCTCTGGCCCTTATCAAGCAGGATATGGGGCTGGAAGCGGTGATAATATCCAGCCGTCAGGTGAGGGGACGGGGGTTGTGGGGGTTTTTTTCCCGGCAGCTTGAAGTGACCGCCGCACTGGATGAGAGACAGACCGTGAAAACAACGGAGTTGGAGCAGGTGGCCGTCAGCGATAATGGTTGCACACCGCCTGAAGAGCAGCTTTTTCAGGCGCCGGGTTATACCGCTGCGCAATTCAATCAGACGCAGGATTTTCAGTTCCGCCGGGAGCTTTCGGAGGTTAAAAACCTCTTGCACCGTCTTTCCGAACAGGCTGAATCAAACGAGGACACCTACATCCTAAAGTGGCGGCGTGTTCTAACCGAAATGGAGATTAAGAAAGAGATCGTGGACGAGTTGATTGCGGCGCTGGAAACAGAAATCAATACTGACCAGCCGTACTGTGACGAGGCCGCAGAGGTATTCCTGCTCAACCGAATGGCTCAAATCGTTGAACCCGTTTATCAGCAAAACAACACCGCAAGGGTTATTGTTTTCGTCGGTCCTACCGGCGTAGGCAAGACCACCACCCTGGCCAAGTTGGCGGCACAGCTTCGTCTCTTCTACCAAAAGAATGTGGCGTTAGTAACGGTGGATACCTTCCGGATAGGCGCGGTAGAGCAGCTTAAGACCTATGCGGAGATTATAAATATTCCCTTCGAGGTGGCGATGACGCCCGAGGAGTTGAAGCGTGCTTTGGACAACCACCCGGAAGCCGATCATATTTTGGTGGACACCGCCGGGCGTCCTTCAAAAAACCTCCAGCAGGTGTTCGAGTTAAAAGGATTTATTGAGGTTATTCCAAAGCCGTGTGACATCTATCTTGTCCTGAGCTGCAATACCAAGTTTCAGGATATCCTGCGGGTGGCGGAGGATTTTACCCGTCTTGAATACAACAAGCTTATCTTCACCAAGCTGGACGAGACCGAGTCTTTAGGCGGTATCCTCAACCTTATTAATCATGTCGGGCTTCCTGTTACCTATCTGACCAACGGCCAGAGCGTGCCGGAGGACATCGAAACCCTTTATCCTAAGAAGTTGGCAAAGTTGTTGTTAAAGGGGGGCGGCTATATTGATCGATCAAGCGCACAAGCTGCGAACCCTCGTTAACAAGATTCTTCCCCCGCAGCCGCGGAGCCATGCGATCGGACCGCGGGTGATAACAGTCACCAGCGGTAAGGGTGGTGTGGGGAAGACAAATGTTGCGGTTAACCTTGGGCTGATACTGGCGCGCTCGGGGAGGCGCGTGCTGCTCTTTGACGCGGACTTAGGGTTGGCAAATGTCGAGGTGCTGATGGGAATCACGCCGCCTTATACGCTCTACGAGTTCCTATACGGAACCAAGAGTATGGAAGAGGTAGTATACGCTGATCCAAGCGGGCTGCAGATCATATCCGGCGGTTCCGGTATTTGCGAGTTGGCTCAACTCGACAGCTTACAGCGTCAACGGATTCTTCAGATATTGCCTTACTTGCGGGCGAGAACGGATTTTGTTCTGGTGGATACCGGTGCGGGTATTTCAAGAGATGTCCTGGGTTTCGTCGCTGCCGCCGAGGAGGTGGTCATCGTGATCACGCCGGAGCCAACTTCATTAACCGACGCGTACAGTCTGATAAAGGTCCTGGCAAGGTTTAACGTGCATTCGGAAGCCCGGTTGGTTGTTAACCGGGCGCACGACAAGCAGGAGGCGCTCCAGGCGGCTTCAAAACTCCAGTTGGTATGCAGCAAGTTTCTTGACTTCAAACTTAGCTACCTTGGGGAGATACCGGAAGACGGCGCAGTCGGACAGAGCGTCAAGGACCAAAAACCGCTTGTCCTTTCCCAGCCGTATTCCGCGGCTGCAAAAAGCCTGAACCAGATTGCGGGCCGTCTTGTTGAGGGTAAGGAATGTAACCCGGAGGCAGCGGGAAGGTTTCTCACCCGACTATTACGTCTATTCGGATAAGGGGGGATGAAGACACCCATGAAACAGGTTGGTTTGTCGGTCAGTCAGCGGATCCAGATCGCCCTGGTAGGCATCCCGGACTATTTTGTTTCAGTCGTAGAGGACATAACAGCGAACGAGATATTCATCGCCGTGCCCTATCGGGGTCTCGCGCCCCTCGTCCTGTCACCCGGAGACCGGGTCAAAGTCAATTTTCCGGGAGACGGCGAGCTGTTCACTTTTGAGAGTACGGTAACAGGGAAACGTGAGTCGGGAATTGCGCTTTACGGGTTATCTTTTCCCGAGAAAGTCGAACGCATTCAGCGCCGGCGGGACGTGCGGCTCTTTGTCTTGCACGAGGTCTATTATGCCGAAGTGCCCGCAGGCAAGGAACAACCGGTGTTCAAAAAGGCAAAGGCTCTTGATATCAGCGCCGGTGGATTACGCCTGGTGGCGGAAAACGACTATCCGCTCGGTACGATACTGCTGATTAGATTTACATTACCGATGCGGAACAACGCCCTCGAAACCTTCACCAAGGCGAAGGTGGTCCGGCAGGAACCAATACTATTGGACAAACAGCGGCTTTTTCACCTTGGTTTGGAATTCATTGATCTGCCCCAGGGCCAGAAGGACAAGATTTTCAGCTATATATTCTGGAAGATGATGGAGCAGTCCAGGCTTCGATAAGTCGTTACAGAGAATAAGAGAAGTAATTGTGCAGGGGTTTGTTTAAGAGGGGGAAATGCCTTATGGCTATCGAAAACGCTTGGCAGGAATACAAGGTTAACGGAAGCGAATCTGCCCGTCAGGAGTTGATTCTAAAACACCTCCCGATGGTCAAGCAATTGGCGGGGCGACTTGCGGTCCGCCTGCCGCCATGGATCAGCCAGGAGGATCTTGAAAGTGCGGGTATTTTCGGGCTGATGGCGGCGATAGAGCGATTTGATCCCGGCCACGGCACCGATTTTGAGGCCTATGCTTACAGGCGGGTAAGAGGCGCGATGCTTGACGAGGTGCGCCGCCTTACCTGGCTGCCGCGGAGCCTTTGGCAGAGAATGCAGGAAGTGAATGCGGCGCGTGAGGAGTTGGAAAAGAAGAGCGGCCAGCGGCCCTCCGATGACGAGCTGGCAACGGCATTAGGAATGACTGCCGCGGAGTTGGTTAAGGTAACGGGTTATTTTCAGGCGCTCTGTCCGGCGTCTTTGGAGGAAGTGGTTAATGTGAGCAACGGGAGCCAACTTTCCTGGGGCGATTTGATCGAAGACCCTTTAAGCCCTGACCCGTTAGAATTACTAAATCAGGGGGAGGACCATCAGATCTTGGAAAAAGCTATAAGTCGTCTTGACGAAAAACTCAAGTTGGTTTTGGCGCTGTATTATCAGGAGGGGCTGACCCTGAAGGAAATCGGGCGTGTGCTCAACGTTTCGGAATCACGGGTTTGTCAGCTTCATGCCAAGGCAATAAAAAAACTGCGTGAGACGATTTCTTCAATGAACGAAGTTGGGAGCGGGCGCTGATGCTAACACTGCTTCTAGGGATTTTGTTCGTTTTACTCACGGCGTTTTGCGGCTACTTCCTGTGGTTTATCTTCCGTTTCAAACGGCAGCAGGATTTTGACGCCCATTTTCAGGAAGCGGTTACCGTTGAGGAACTTGATCTCGAGGGGCGTTTGGTGAACATCGGAAGTCAGCTTGAAACCTTAACGGCCATCTGCATGGAACTAAAGGAACGCCTCCAGGGGGTTGAGCGCCAGGCGGGTGAGGTTCTGAGGCGCCAGTCGACCGTAAGGGGGGAGCTCAGTCCGTACGAGATGGTCTATAAGGCCTTCGAACGGGGGAAGAAGGTAACGGAACTAGCCCGGGACTTCGGGCGAAGTAAGGGCGAAATCGAGTTAATGCTGAATCTAAGGGAAATTAAGAAAAAGGAGGGATAACCGTGCTCCGCGGAATTTATAACGCAGCTTCGGGCCTGAACCAGCAACAGAAGGAGATAGAGGTTGCCGGACATAACATCGCGAATGTTTCTACCACAGGGTTCAAGCCCAGCCGTATCAATTCGGGGAGTTTTCCGGTCGTGCTTTTAACACGGATGCAGACCGGGAAGGAACCGGCAGGCATCGGTCAGACTTCTTACGGTACACAGATGGTGGTTCAGGTTACAAGATTCGACCAGGGGCCGTTGGAAAGCACGGGGTCCCCGATGGATGTTGCGCTGATGGGCGATGGTTTTCTGGTGGCGGATACCGCGGACGGTGAGCGTTATTTCCGCGGCGGTACGCTATGTATCGATAGTGAGGGTTATCTTGCTACCGTATCGGGAGATAAGATTCTTGGCGAGAACGGGCCGATTGAGATTACGAACGGCAAACCGGAGATCTCCCCTGACGGAGGAGTAACCGTGGACCGGCAGACCGTCGGAAAGCTAAGGGTCGTCGAATTCGCAGACAGGGATCAACTGGTCAACGAGGGACATGGTTATTTCAGCGCTGACGGGACCGTGCCGGATGACTCTGCTGCCACGGTCGTTCAACAGGGTTATCTCGAAGCATCCGGAGTAAATGTTGCAGATGAATTAACCAGGCTGATCGAAGGATTGCGTGCCTACCAGTTAAGCCAGCGTGCTTTGCGAACCCAGGACGAAACCCTTTCCAGAGCCATAAACGAAGTAGGAAAGGTGCGCTAATGCACACGCCGTGTTACCTGGTTTGAATTCGTGTAACTATTCAGGTGCTCCCGAAGGGCGCGTCGATAGGCTGCGCACAGCTTTGTCGGCGCCACCGGCCGGATGCTCACGTACGTTTCGAGTACGCTCCGCTCCGCCCGGCGTCGTCCTTCGCGCTCTGCTTGCCTCTCACCGCGTTCCGTCAGTGTAATATAGGTTGAATAGTTACGAATTATTCTAAGCGGCTAATTGGAGGGGAAAGTCTTCGAAACAGCATGGGGACTTGAGGCCGGTATTATGCAGGAAATACAGGTTGGTATAGCCGATTATAAGGTTGGCAGGGAACCGGTGGTCTTAATCACGCTCGGACTGGGTTCGTGCGTCGGAGTAGCCCTATATGACCCTCGCAACAAAATCGGCGGGTTGCTTCACGTTATGCTGCCGAGGATGGAGGATTTCGGGAAGGAAGGTAAACTGGCCAAGTTTGCGGATCGGGGTATACCGGTGCTCTTGAAAGAGGTTCTAAAGTTTGGCGCCGACCGGCGGTTGATCCAGGCCAAGATAGCGGGAGGAGCGCAGATGTTTCAAGGCACCGACAGCAAGTTCCAGCTGAATATAGGGGAACGGAACATAGATATGGTCCGAAAAACACTGAACAACCTCGGCATCAGAATCATTGCGGAAGATGTCGGGGGAAACAAGGGGAGGACGATGTCTTTGGATACAATGACGGGCATGGTGAAGCTAAGAATGCTTGGAGCGCAGGTTAAGGAGATTTAGGCCGGTATGGATTTCGATACTTTTAGACGAAACGTGTGCGCTACTTTTCGGCTGGACCTATCCAGCTACAAAGAAACGCAACTCAAACGCCGTATCGGCAACCTGATGCTTCAGCGCAACCTTACGGACTACGCTGATTATTACCAGCTTTTACGTCGGGATGAGGGTGCTTTCCAGGAGTTGATGGACTACTTTACCATAAACGTTACCGAATTCTTTCGCGATCCGGTAAAGTTTAAGTTACTTGAAGAGAAAATTGTTCCGGAGCTTTTGAACAGACGCCAGGTTCTCAGGGTGTGGAGCGCCGCGTGCTCCAGCGGCGCGGAGCCTTACTCCGCGGCCATGATCCTCGAGGATCTCACCCCGGGCAAGCTTCATCATATTGAAGCGACCGATATTGACCGGACCGTACTGGAGTTGGCGGAAAGAGGAGTTTATTCAGCCGATTTACTGCGGAACGTCTCTCCCGCGAGGCGCGCCAGGTACTTTCAGGAAGAGAACGGACAGTACCGTTTACACGAGCAACTAAGAAAAAGGGTGGCTTTCAGGTACCATGATTTGTTAAAAGATCCTTACAAAAAGGGATTTGACTTAATTATTTGCCGAAATGTGCAGATATACTTTACAAAGGAAGCTCAAGACAGGGTGAATAAAATGTTGAGCAGCGTCCTTAATCCCGGGGGTTATCTTTTCGTAGGGTCGAGTGAGACCATCTTTAACTACCGGGAACTGAACCTGGAAAAAAATTCGCACACTTTTTACCGAAAAGTTGAAAGTGGCAGCGGCAGGGGAGGGTGTTCTATTGGAGCAATACGTTGATGCCCTGCAGGAGATAGGTAATATCGGCATCGGCAATGCCGCCACGGCGCTTGCCACTTTTCTGAGTGCGAAGGTGAAAATTACCGTGCCGAAAGCCGTTTTGGTGCCGGTTGAAGACGTTTTTCAGGTTATTGGAGGGATTGAAAACTCGGTAGCCGCTGTAGTACAGCGGGTTGAAGGGGACCTGAGCGGAACACTGCTGTTCTTCTTTCCTGAAGCGAACGCTCTCAGCCTTATTTCCCAGCTTTTAGGGCATTCTACGGAATCAATGAATGAAATCGACGGGATGGGGCAGTCCGTGATAAAAGAAGTGGGCAATATCCTTACCGGTTCTTTCCTAACCGCTATCAGCGTAATGACCCAACTTACAATTGTCCCGTCGGTGCCGATGTTTACGTTCGACATGCTGGGATCAATAATCAGCAGTTCGCTCCTGTGCACAGGTATGCTTGAGGACCAGGTCTTGTTAATAGAGACGGAACTATCGGAAGAAGATCACCTTGCTTCCGGCGAGTTCATTTTCTTCTTTAACATCGGTTCGCTTAATACGCTGCTCGCAAGTTTGGGCCTGTTGGAAAATTAAGAGGAGGGATATTCTTGGGAAAGAAGGTCTTGATTGTCGATGATGCAGCCTTCATGCGGATGATGATCAAAAACATCATCACCAAGAGCGGTTATGAGGTTGTAGGCGAAGCGGAGAACGGGATGGTAGCGCTTGAGCTTTACAAAGAATCAAAACCAGACCTGGTGACGATGGACATTACCATGCCGGAGATGGACGGTATTTCCGGGGTCAAAGCGATAAGATCCGTGGATCCCAAAGCGAACATCATAATGGTGAGCGCGATGGGACAGCAGGCGATGGTAATGGAGGCCATTCAGGCCGGGGCAAAGGACTTTATTGTAAAGCCGTTCCAGCAGGAGCGGATCTTACAGGCGATGGAAAGAGTGCTCGCCAGAGCGGAGTAAGAGCAAAGAGGGGATAATAGTGCCTGAAGTCCTGTCGCAGGATGAGATCGATACGTTGTTATCGGCCCTTTCCACCGGTCAGATAAAACCGGAGGAGACGCAAACTACGGCCGCAGTTCCAGCATCGAAAAGGTATGATTTTAGGCGCCCAAACAAATTCTCAAAGGACCAGCTGCGAACACTGCACATACTTCACGAGAATCTGGCCCGAATTTTGTCTGGGTTTCTTTCAGGCTATTTACGGACCAATATTTCCGTCACGGTAAGTTCTGTGGAGCAGTTTACCTTTGACGACTTTATCCGTTCGCTGCCGATGCCCACGCGGGTTAGTATTTTTAGCCTGAAGCCTTTAAAGGGAATGGCGGTAATGGAAACCAACCCGAACTTTCTGCTTCCGGTGGTCGATCTTCTGTTCGGCGGTTTAGGTGAGATGCCGAAGCGGATCCGGGAACTGACGGATATTGAGATCTCAGTGGCAAAGAAACTTAACGCTAAGCTTCTGGAAAACTTGAGCTTCGCCTGGTCCGATGTTTTTGCGGTTACACCGGAGATCGAAGCGGTGGAAAGCAACCCTCGCCTTCAACAGGTGATCTCGCCGAGCGAGGTGGTCGCGGTCGTAGCATTTACGACGGTGGTGGGAACAGACGCCCGGGGGCTTATAAACCTTTGTCTGCCTTATGTTACCCTGGAACCGGTCTTGGCTCAGCTTTCAAGTTATTATCACGCAGGATCCATCGGTTTTCAAGAGGGATCGTCCGAGAAGGAGTTGTTGTACTGGGTAAACCAGGTGCCGGTTGAACTGACTGTTCTGACGGGTGAAACCGAAATAACGGTACGGGAGTTCCTGAACCTCCAGTTACAGGACATCATTCCGCTAAGCAGCGGCGTTAACCAGGATCTTGAGGTTTATACGGGGGGCCTCTTGCGGTATTACGCCCAGGCCGGAACCGTCGGGCGGCATCTCGGAGTACAGATAACCTCGCTTGCGGAAGGGGGTAAAGCTTTTGGCTGATAAGTTGCTGATGCAGGAAGAGATAGACGCGCTTCTGAGCATGAATCCGGAGCAGAATCCTGACGAGTCCCAGACTGAAGTGTCCCAGGCTGAAGGTTCGGCGGAAGCTTCTTCTCCCGCCGCTTCTTACGACAGCGTCTTCACTGGTGAAGAAAAAGACGCTCTCGGCGAAATCGGGAACATTTCCATGGGTTCTGCTGCCACCTGTCTTTCCGAGATCCTTAATCGAAAGGTCAGCATTACCTACCCACGGGTCAGTGTGTCCGGTTACGATGACCTGGTAAAGGGCTTCGTCGTCCCGTATACGGCCATCAAGGTTCGTTATACCGAAGGCCTCACGGGTTCGAGTTTTCTGGTTATCAAGACCGATGACGTGGCGATAATCGCCGACCTTATGATGGGGGGGGACGGACATAATCCCCCCGCCGAATTAGGCGAACTGGAACTGAGTGCGGTTTCCGAGGCGATGAACCAGATGATGGGCGCCGCAGCCACGTCTATGGCCGATATGTATAAGAAGTTAATAAGTATCGCTCCGCCCGAAGCCACTGTTTTCAGTCAGGATGAGTGGGCCGGGCACGTGGATTTAGGGGTGGAGGACCCCATCGTCGTTGTATCCTTCAAGATGACCATAGGTGAGCTTCTTGACACCGAATTCATGCAGATAAAGGGTGTTTCAGAGGCAAAGGAGGAAGTTTCTCTCCTGTGGCAGGGTGTTGTGCCGCGGTCGAAAGACATGCCGGATACTCCGGAAGAAGCCATAGAGACACAAATTGAAGATCTGGAAGGGACGGAATCGCCGGAGGAACAACCGGTTCTGCCGGTTGGCCCTGCGCCGTCACCGAAAGCCGCACCGGCGGAACGCACCGCCGCCGTACCGTCCAATATTGACCAAACCAAGCTGGATCTTATTCTGGACATACCGCTCAAAGTAACCGTGGTTTTAGGGCGGACGAGGCGGCCGATTAAGGATGTTCTGGCTCTCGGGCCCGGGAATATCGTGGAACTGGCGACGCTGGCCGACGAACCGGTGGAGGTTTTGGTCAACGGTACGCTTGTGGCCCGGGGAGAGGTAGTCGTTGTCAACGAGAATTTTGGTGTTCAAATCACCAGCATCATCACTCCCCAGGAAAGACTCCTGTACCTCAGTAGCAAAAGCTGACCATTGACAGCCACAGAACCGTCAAATAATATAAATGTATCTATTCGGGCGTCCCGTCGTCAGGCGTGACGATGGCTGCGCATTTCGGATGTTGGATGAATGAGGTAAAAGTCGGATTTCTTAGAGGAATTCGCTGCTGCGAATTCCCCCGTTGAGTCTGACCTCTGATTTCCGGGTTCCGACATCTGAATTCAGTATGCTCCGCGTAGTCCCGGTTCAGTTTTGCTGTAGAGCACGGGCCGGCGCCGGATGGGCGTCTTCCGACCTCCCGAGCGGCGGTCTTTGTACGTTTATGAGCACACTTAATAAGGTGGTAGAAGAAGTGAGCAAAGCTCAGGTTAGTCGAACATCTGTTGCTGCGCCGAAGACGGCGCAAGTTCCGTTCTCGCATCAGGTGGCCTTTTGGGGAATAGCGGGCCTTCTGTTTTTTACCCCGTTCTTCAGGGGGCTTTTCTTCCCCCCGGAGCAAGAAAAAGCGATGATAGTGGCGGCCTTATCCTTCTGGCTGGTGTATTTCGGGCTTTGGCTGCGTAATAAAACCCGGTTTTTCGAACAGCCGCTCGACTGGCTGGTTTTCGGACTTCCGGCGGCTTACTGCCTCAGTGCCTTCGTTGCGGTAAACCAGGGGCTTGCGGTTAACGAAATCGTAAAAGCCGGAATATGTTTTACGGCTTTCTGGAGTGTCTCGCGCCTGGTGACCGAAGAAGAGGTAGTTCGGCGGATACTGAAAGTGATATGGGCAAGCGGTGTATTTGTCGCCCTTGCCGGGTTGGGGACGGCCACAGGCATAATAAACATCAGGGACGGTTTCCTCTCCGGACGGATCTATGCTTCCTTCCAGTATCCGAACGCTCTCGCCAGCTACCTGCTGTGCGTTCTCATCCTCGGCGCTTACCTGTGGGTTTACTCGCTGGAACGCGGAAGCGGGAGCCTGAAAGAGATCTGGCCCGCAAGACCCGGCTGGGTCGACCGCCTGGGTTTCATGTCCTATCTGTACGCCGCGGGCAACTTCCTCATCGCGGCCGTCTTCTGGGGAGCGAAATCCAACGGCGGTATTCTTACGCTTATCATTATCTCGCTCCTAATGGTCTTCGGCGTGCCGCGGGAGAAAAGAACGGTGCTTTTCCTCCACGCCTTACAGGTCGGCATTCCCGGTCTTTTTGTCGTCTTACAGTTTATTAACGAGGCAACGGCCAAGCATTTCAATGCGGCCTGGTTGTGGGTACTCCTTGGCTTGGTTGTGGCCGTGGGAGTTCAGGTATTCCACGACCTTTTACTTAAGGGGAAGATTAAAAGGATTCGGATCCCCGTCTGGACCTGGGGTGCGGGTCTTGCGGTTCTGGCGGCCGCGGTCGCCGCAACCCTTGTGCTGCGGCCGAGTCTCTTACAGAAGCTTCAGGCGCTGATTCATTTCCGCAACGCCGTCGAGCGGTTGTACTTCTACCGCGACGCGCTGGAAATGATTTTTGCCCGGCCCGTTCTGGGCTGGGGCGGCGGCGGCTGGCAGGAAGCCTACCGTCACTTTCAGCATTATCTTTACAATTCCACGCAGGTTCACGGCTACTACTTTCAGGTGGGAGTGGAAACAGGGATCATCGGCCTTCTTATAATCATCGGCATCTGGCTGGCTTTTCTGATGAGGGCCCACCGGATTTTCCACGGCGCGGGTAAGGACACCGGGCGGCGCTTCCTGGTGGCGATGTTGACATCCGCCGCGCTCAGTGTCGGTATTCACGCGGCTGTTGATTTCAACCTTTCGCTTACGGCGCTGGCGCTGGTGTTGTTCGCCCTGTTCGGGATTGTTGCCGGGTTAAAACGGGCTTATGAAGAAAAACCGACAACCGAAATTAAGTCGGAGAAGAAGCTGCGCCGGGCGAAGAAACCGGTCAATCCCACGCCGCTGGTCGCGGTCTCCGCGGTTACTCTGGTCTTTGTCTGCGGCGTTTTCAGTCTAATGACGGCAAACAACCATGCCCTAAAAGCGGATGCCGCTCTTCAACAGAAGAGCCTGGATAAAGGGCTGAAAGCAATGATGGCGGCGCGACGCTGCAACCCATTCAACGCGGAGTACGACGCCTTGATCAGCCGTATCTACCTTGCGCAGGGCAATTACGAGCAGGCGCTGCAGGCTGCTGATTCCGCCGTCAGAAAGAGTAAGTACAGTTCCGTGCGCCTTGCGGAGCTGGCTTCGGCTTACCAGAACACCGGACGTTACGAAGATGCCGTTACCGCCGCTGAAAAGGCGGTGGCCGACGCTCCTTTCCAGATCCAGTGGTATGACAACCTTTCGCGCGTGACCTTTGTGTCGGGCTACATGCAGTTAAACGACAAGAAGCCGGCTAAGGCAAAGCCTCTGTTTGAACGCGCGGTCTCAGTACCGGGCATGATAAGGTCGAAGATGACCGCCGTAACAGCGGAGGAGCGGCGGCTTTGGGTAGTGGCGCCGCTTATGGAGCCTACGCTTACGGTTAAGATGAATGCCGGAGGGGCGCTGTGTTTCCTTGGACGCCTGGCTGAGTCTGCCAAGCTGCTGGACGAGGCATTAAAAGAGGTCGAAAAAGAGGGTGTCAGTGAGCAGGAGAAAGAAATGTACGCCGAGGGGTGCCTTTGGCGCGCGCTTGCGGCCGATAAACAAGGGGACAAGTCCTTGTCGCAGCAATACCTCGAAAAGGGTAAACAGCATGTTCCCGATGTGGAAGCCTGGTACGCGCAAGTTGAGAAACTGCCCCCTGTTAAGTAGTTCCGTCTTTTATTGAAACGGCCGTTTATCAGGAGTTTCAAAATTGAAGCGGGCGAGGTTTTACAGCCTTTCAGCAGGTTTCAGACCTTGACTTCAAGGATGGGTTTCGGTATACTAAGTTTGTGTTTTTGCGGAGCTGTGGTGTAGCCTGGTTTTAACATACTGGCCTGTCAAGCCAGAGATCGCGGGTTCAAATCCCGTCAGCTCCGCCATAAATATTCGCCGCGGTAGCTCAGTTGGTAGAGCAGAGGACTGAAAATCCTCGTGTCGGCGGTTCGATTCCGTCCCGCGGCACCATTTTGGAAGTTGGAAGCCAGAGGTTAGAGGTTAGAAAATTAAAAGACCGAGCAAGAACGAGTATGGCGCGGAAGGCTGCGGCTGACAAAGCCAGGTGAAGTTTTTAGCGGTCTGTTACGCGGAAGTAGCTCAGTGGTAGAGCATCGCCTTGCCAAGGCGAGGGTCGCGAGTTCGAATCTCGTCTTCCGCTCCAGTTAAAAAGATAAGGCTTCCCGGTATTATTCCGGGAAGCTTTTTTTACGGTATTTGCCGCTTGGTGTTTTGCCGCGCCCGACGACGGGACCTGAATAGATGCCTTTCACAGCGGGAAAAGAAGACCTCCCGTTCGGGCGTTCCGCATAACACCCCTGTCGATGAGGAAGACTTCTTTGTAAAAGGGTTTTGGAGGGGTTCGGATGCGTTGGCCGGCAATGGTGTTGTTGTCTTTAATGGTTTTGCTGGGGACTGTGCCTTATTCGCAAGCGGCAGCCTTACAAACGGAGCTTACCACCACCGCTAAGGGCGCGGTCATAATGGAGGCCCACAACGGGAAAATTTTATGGGAACAGGAACCTCAGGCGCGCCAACCGATAGCAAGCATGGTTAAAATAATGACCCTGCTGATGGCGACGGAAGCGGTGGAACAGGGTAGGGTAAAGCTTTCCGACAACGTGGTTGCCAGTGAGTATGCGGCGGAAATGGGCGGTTCACAGATTTTTTTGGCTCCACAGGAGGTTATGAGTTTAAAGGAATTGTTGATTTCGGTGGCGACGGCGTCTGCCAATGACGCCAGTTTTGCGATCGCCGAGCACGTCGGCGGGAGCGCTGAAGCGTTTGTTGCGGCTATGAACCAGAGGGCGAAGGAACTGGGGATGAAGGACACATATTACGTGAATCCTACCGGGCTGCCCGCGCCGGGTCAATACTCGTGTGCCCGTGACCAGGCGGTTCTTCTCCGGGAATTACTCAAACACCCCTTGTTTTGCGATATCACAAAGATAAAGGAATATGATCTGAGGGACGGAAAATTCAAGTTATGGAACACGAATAAGCTCCTATGGTGGTATAAAGGTACCGACGCCGGGAAAACAGGATTTACGGACGAAGCCGGTTTTTGTCTGGCATCTAGTGTACTCAGGGACGGTTTGAGGCTGATAGCGGTTGTTGTAGGCGGCCGCGAGGATAAATCCCACTTCAGGGAATCAATGAAGCTATACAACTGGGGGTTTGCCCGGTACCAGGCGGTCCACTTGGCCCGGGAGGGGATGCGGGTTTCCGACCTTCCGGTGGAACGAGGCGTGCAGGAACGTCTGGATGCCCTGACCGGCGAGGAGATCTGCCTTGTGGTGCCCCGCGGGAAGGATAAGGGAATTACCAGACGGCTTGCGCTGCCGGCAAAGGTTACCGCGCCTATAAACAAGGGGCAGCCGATCGGCACCTGGATCGTCTGCCAGGAAGGGAAAGAGATTCATTACGCTAAGCTTGTCGCTGCACGGGACGTAGCCCGCGCCGGCTACTGGGACTTGTTGCGCAGAACCGCTGGGCACCTCTGTGAAATGTGACGGGAAAAACCCCCGGGAGGGGGTTTTTCTTTTTTGCCAGTAATTAGCAGGAAGAAAAACAGATTCGCCGAACTTTAACTTTAGTGCCGTGTAACTATTCACCCTTTCGCATAATAATGGCGGAACGCGGTGAGAAGCAAGCAGAGCAAGGAATACCGGCGGAAACGAACCTATATCGGAGGTCAGATTCCAGAAATCAGAGGTCAGATTCGAAGTGGGAATTCGCAACTGTGAATTCCTACAAGAATTCCGACTTCCGACATCATGCATCTGACTTCTGAAACACGCGGCTATACGCAGCTTATCGCCGCGCCCTACGGAAGAACGCTTATTTTCGAAGGAGTTCGCCATGCGGCTGGGGGCTGCTCCAACTGAAATCTGAAAATGGGGCGACCCGTAAGCTGTTTACTTAGATGCAGAAAAGTGTCATAAACGGAACGCGGCGAGAAGTGATGCAGGGCTGACGCAGCAATGCGTTGCTTATCGCCGAGCCCACCGAAAGAAGAACTATTTTCTGAGGAGAGGGTAATGATGCTGGAGTTGGATACGGCGGGAGATGTATTGATTGCCAGACTTAACGGGGAGATTGACCTTAAGGTTGCCGACGAGTTGCGGCAGGATTTAGAAAGGGCTTTAGACAGTCATTTAATCCGTCATCTGGTTTTAGATTTTGAGACGGTAAGTTTTATCGACAGTACAGGCCTAGGGGTTATACTCGGACGCTATAAGAGGGTCGCCGGCGCCGGAGGAAAGCTTGGGCTTCTCGGCCTGCGTCCCGGGGTAAAACGGGTGCTTGAGTTTTCCGGGGTACTGCGTATCGCCGCGGAATTTACTTCAAGAAATGAAGCACTGGAGGCGTTTGGGGGGGGTGAGGCCAGTGCTTAATCGCTTTCGTCTGGAATTCCCCAGCCTGCCCGACAATATCGGTCTGGCACGAGTAACGGTGGCTGCTTTTGCGGCGCAGCTTGATCCGACGGTCGAAGAGTTGGACGACCTTAAAGGGGCGGTTTCCGAAGCGGTCACAAATGCGATTATTCACGGTTACGACAACTCTCCGGACGGTCTGGTCACCCTGGAAGCCGTTCTTTTCGGGGACGCTATCGAGATTTGTGTAGAGGATGGAGGGAAAGGTATAGATGACATATCCAGGGCCATGGAGGCGGAGTTCTCCAGCGACCCGGAGCGGTTGGGCCTTGGATTTAACTTTATGCGGTCTTTTATGGATACCATACAGGTTGACTCTGCTCCCGGCAGGGGTACCCGGGTAGTTATGCGGAAGCAATTCGGTCCCCACCACTGACCTCGGGACTGCTGCGATGACAGAGGTTTCCCGCGGGCTCCTGGGCGACGAGAAGACCCGTGAGTTGATCGAGAAGGCACAGAAAGGTGACGCGGCGGCACAGGAACAACTGGTCAAGGCAAACCTCCGGCTGGTAGCCAGCATAGTGCAAAGGTTCATAAACCGCGGTTACGACTATGAAGACCTTTTTCAGGTCGGCTGCATCGGGCTTTTAAAAGCCATCACCAAGTTCAACTTCCGTTACGAAGTCAAGTTTTCAACCTACGCCGTGGCGATGATTATCGGGGAGATACGCCGGTTTATAAGGGACGATAGCCCGGTGCGGGTTTCCCGTTCCCTGAAAGAGACCGTGGTACGGATAAACGATACGCGAGAATCCCTGATTAACGGCCTGGGACGGGAACCGTCCCTGAGCGAGATAGCAGAGGTGCTCAGGCTTAAACCTGAAGAGGTGGTGGTAGCGCTGGACGCGGCGCAGGCGCCGTCATCCCTTCAGGATGTGGTTTGCGGTGAGGGTGCGGATGCGGTTTACCGGGAGGAACGGCTTGCGAACACACAGGAGGAGGAAAACGCGTGGCTGCGGAGCATAGCAGTTAAGGATATGCTGGCCGGCCTGCCGCTCAGAGACCGCCAGGTACTTATCTGGCGGTTTTTCGAGGAACTTACCCAGGCGGAGATCGCCGCGGAACTCGGCATTTCCCAGGCTCAGGTATCCCGTATTGAGCGGCAGGCGCTGGAAAAATTACGAGGATCGGCCGGATCGGAAGATTTCTCGTAATAATAATCACGAGTCGCGAGTTGCAAACTAAGTCCTCAGTTGAAATTCCCCAGTCCTCAGTCCCGGGAATGGGAGGAAAACGAAGTCGAAAGTCCTCATTCCTTGTTTCCTGATTTAGGACTCAGGACATAAGATTAATTTCTCTTTCCTACTCGGGACTTTCGACTTGTGACTCGGGACTTTTTTAATGCATAACACCCATCCTTGAGCGTCATAATACAGCTTGAACAGGTAAAAAAGGAGGGATTGAATTGCACGTCAAGGTGGCCGAATTGGTCGGAGAATCACCCAGCAGCTGGCGGGACGCGGTGCATGCTGCTGTCAGCGAAGCTACTCAGACTCTAGGGAATATTACGGGGGTCGAGGTCATTAACTTTACCGCCAATGTCGAAAACGGCGAAATAAAAGAGTTTAAGGCTAACGTTAAGGTGGCCTATATGGGCTAAACATAAGTCTAAGGGCATATCTGCAGATTTATCCAGCCTACGGCGTTAGTAAGGCCGGAAGTCGGAATATGAGGTTAGTGTTGTTCTTAAGGTAACGGGGTTCCGGCTTTCGGCTTTTGTCTTTACAATCCGGCTGTTGTTGCCGTTTGAAGAGGTGAAGGTTTATGGTGTTTGACCCGGCAGATCCGCTTGAGAAGCAGAAAGAGCAGTATCAGAAGATAGTAAACAAAGTCAGTCCTAAACCTCCGGTTTTGCGGAATTCCGTATATGCGTTTGCGGTCGGGGGGCTTATCTGCGTTATCGGGCAGGTCTTTACAACCCTGTTTCAGAGGTCAGGTCTGAGCGTTTTGGACGCCGGAACAGCGACCTCGATTGTCCTTGTTTTCTTTGCGGCGCTTTTAACGGGATTCGGTGTTTACGACGAGATCGCCAGGTTCGCCGGCGCAGGCACCATCGTTCCGATCACAGGCTTCGCGAACTCAATGGTGGCGCCCGCGCTCGAAGCTCGCACTGAGGGGATGGTTATGGGTGTAGGGGCGCGTCTGTTTACGATAGCCGGACCGATCCTGGTGTTCGGTATCGTTACGGCATGGCTGGCGGGGATACTGTATTATTTTTTCGGTCCGCATTCACCGGTGTCCTGAGGTTGTCAACCGGGTTAGGGACCGCAGCCCGGTCCGGGCCGACGGACGACCGCCGGGACACCTGAATGCTGGGGGAGTCGCTCATGCGGCCGGAGGGCGCTCCAGATGAGGAAACATAATGTAATGGTGGCTCACGAACGTAGCTTAATACGGAACGCGGGGAGAAGCAAGTAGAGCACGAAAGCCTGGCAGGGACGGGCCGGAGTGTACATAGGGGTACATGAGGACCCGGACCTGACAGGCTGACAAAGCTATACGCAGCTTATCGCCGCGCCTTACAAAAGAACGCTTATTTTCTCAGGAGGTGACGGTGGGTGGCCGCACCGAAAAAACTTGGTAAACAGACGGCAGCTTTCACCACACCCCCGGTGGTTATAGCTGCGGCGGCTATCGCGGGGGCGAAAGAGGGGCAGGGTCCTTTAGGCTGGAGCTTTGATAAGATCGTGGAAGACCCCTACTATTACGAAGAGAGTTGGGAAAAAGCCGAGCGTAGGTTTCTCCAGGAAGCCATGGAAAAGGCTCTTGCCAAAGCGAACGTCAAGCCGCAGGATGTGGATTTCCTACTGGCCGGCGACCTGTTGAACCAAATAGTCTCGGCTAACTTTGTGGCGCGGGCGTTGGCGATACCTTTTCTAGGGCTTTACGGCGCGTGTTCCACCATTTACGAAGGGCTGGCTTTAGGATCGATGCTGATCGACGGCGGGTTCGCCCAGAATGTACTCATAGGCGCATCAAGCCACTACGCAACCGCGGAGCGTCAGTACCGGTTTCCTACGGAACAGGGAACGCAAAGACCGCTGACCGCGCAGTGGACGGTTACGGGAGCGGGGGCGATACTCCTCGCGGCGGGAGGCGTCGGGCCGCGGGTGACCCAGGCCACCGTTGGCAGGGTGGTTGACCTTGGAAGCGGGGACCCCTATAACATGGGAGCGGCAATGGCTCCCGCGGTGGCGGATACCGTTTCCCGTCATTTCAGCGACACCCAGCGGCGTGTGGAGGACTACGACCTGATCTTGACGGGCGATTTGGGGTTTTACGGCAAACAACTGCTCGAAGAGTTGATGGGAAAGTACGGCCACGACATTTCGCAAAAGCACCAGGATTGCGGCATCCTGATTTATGACAGGGAAACCCAGGATGTTCATGCCGGCGGCAGCGGGTGCGGCTGCCCTGCGGTGGTAACCTGCGGTTTTATAATGCAGCAGATGCGCGAGCAAAAAGTGAAACGGATGCTCGGCATCGGATCAGGTGCGCTTTTAAGCCCGGTAACAACCGGACAGGGGGAAACCATTCCTGCGGTGGGACACGCCGTGGTGCTGGAAAGCTAAGTCCTTAGTCAAAAGTCGACAGTCATAAGTCAGATTCAGTTACGCGTTACGCGTTACGCGTTAATCCTATGTCCCGGCCTAAAAATAAGTCACGGAGTCCCGAATCGCGTGTCATAAATCAGAAGCACAGCAGAGTAGGCTGTGCCCACCAAGCACCGTAGGGTGGGCTGTGCCCACCAAGACGGCTGGGTAGTTGTAAGTCGGCGTCGGACCGTTTTCATTCTCCGATGGTTTCGACCTGCCGGCATGGGGAACTAAATGAGAGTTGGGATGTGGGAGTTGAGATTGGGAAGTGAGGGAACTTCGAACCGAGAACGTAAAACTTATTTGAAAGGGGGGGCGGAAATGATTTTTCTGAAGGCGTTCGTAATCGGCGGGCTTATCTGCACCGCGGCGCAGTGCATTATGGACCTTACCAACTACAAGGTGACTCCGGCGCACGTTCTGGTAGGGCTTGTTACCACGGGTGCGGTTCTGAGCGCTCTCGGTTTGTACGGACCGTTCGTGAATTTTGCGGGGGCGGGGGCGACTGTGCCGCTAAGCGGTTTTGGGCACATTCTGGCCCAGGGGACGATTGAGGAGGCGGCCCGGGGAGGGTTTCTGGGGATATTCAGCGGCGGGGTTGCCGCAGCGGCGGCGGGCATAACCGCGGCTGTGGTTTTCGGTTATTTTACGGCACTGGTGTTTAAACCAAAAGGTTGATGAGGAAGGTGCCGGCGTGACCATTGAAGACGGGAAGGATACACCCATCTCCAAAGATCTTGCGGTAAACCTCCAAAGACTCGAAGACCGCCTGGTTTTCAAAAAGAATTTTGACCTCATTCTCCGGGAAATTGAGGTCGGCGGCCGTAGAGCGGCGCTTCTGTTCGTAGACGCTTTTACCAAAGACGTGCCGCTGACGCTGATCCTCAAAGGGCTGCTTGAGGTCAAACCCGGGGAAATCACGCTTAATACGTTTAAAAAGCTGTTTTATCACTATGTCACCTTCAGTGAGGTAAAGCAGCTCAAAACCTTGGAAGAGGTAATATACGCCGCGCTGAGCGGGCCGGTCGCATTCATCATCGACGGCGTGGAATTCGGTATCCTGATCGACGTGCGGCAGTATCCCGCCCGAACTCCGCAGGAGCCGGATCTTGAAAAGGTAACGCGTGGTTCACGGGACGGTTTTGTCGAAACCCTGGTTCATAACACCGCGCTGATACGCCGGCGGGTCCGCGACCCGGGCCTTCGGTTCGAACACCTGAGCGCCGGAGTCAGGTCGAAGACCGACATCGCGCTTACGTATATTGAAGACATCGCAAACCCCGAAATAATAAACCTGGTGCGCGAAAAGATTAACAAGATTAATATCGACGGCCTGCCGATGGCCGAGAAATCCATTGAAGAGCTTATCACACCGGGGACCTATTGGAATCCCTTCCCGAAGGTGCGCTACACCGAGAGGCCGGACGTAGCCGCCGCTCACCTCTTTGACGGGAACGTGATGGTTCTTGTGGACACATCCCCGAGCGCGATAATCCTTCCCGCGACCATTTTTCACCACCTCCAGCATGCGGAAGAATTCAGACAAAACCCAACCGTGGGGGTGTACATGAGGTGGGTGCGTTACATCGGGGTATTCGTTTCGCTCTTCTTGACGCCGCTATGGCTTCTTGCGGCCCTCGAACCGAACATGCTGCCGGGAATACTTCATTTCATCGGTCCCAAGAAGGTGGGGGAAATCCCGCTTTTCCTCCAATTCGTAATAGCCGAAATAGCGATTGATATGATCCGCATGGCTACCATTCACACCCCGAGCCCGATCGCCACTTCGACCGGAATTATCGGAGCGGTTCTGTTGGGACAGCTTGCCGCACAAGTGGGTCTTTTTAGTCCCGAGGTAACGCTTTATACGGCTGCGGCGGCTATCGGCACCTTCCTTACGCCTTCTTTTGAATTGGCGCAGGCCAACCGTCTGGCGCGGCTTTTTATCCTGATCCTTACGGGGCTTTTCAGGCTTCCCGGTTTTATCATCGGCGTTGTTGCGACCTTTGTCCTGCTGCTTTTCACGCGTTCTTTCGGGGTACCTTATCTCTGGCCGCTGATCCCGTTAAACCTTGCGGCGTTAAGAAATGTTTTTATGCGTCCTCCTGTAGCGATTAAGCACGAAAGGCCCGCTATCATGAGACCGATCGATCCCGACCGGCAACCGCAGGCGGCTCCGGCCAGAAAGCCTTTTATGAAAAGGCGCAAGTAGTCTTTGTCTTTTCTAACCACGTTTTTCCACCTTCCGCCACCACAACCCGGTGAAGGCTGTAAGAAACAACGCCGCCGCGGACCCCGCGGCAAAGGAAACCGGTATGCCGTAGGCGTGGGCCGTTGCCCCGGCAATCAGGTTTCCCAAGGGAGAGGTTCCCATGAAAAATAAAACAAAAAGGCTCATAACGCGTCCTCTGAATTCGTCCGTGGATGCAAGCTGTACGGTCGTGTTAATGGTGCCGTTAAGGACCACCATACCCCAACCGGCGACGAACAGCAGCCAAAGCGCCTGATGGTAGCCGGGCCACCATCCGAGAACGACCTGCGCGCCACAAAGGGCTATAACTCCGGCTCCCAGGAACCGCCGCTCGGGCCCCCTTGCGCTCAGCCAAGCCAGGGT
Source organism: Bacillota bacterium (assembly GCA_040755295.1). Taxonomy (NCBI): domain Bacteria; kingdom Bacillati; phylum Bacillota; species Bacillota bacterium. The sequence goes on from JBFMBK010000001.1 coordinate 159,298, forward strand.
GAGCCCGCCGAGCAGAGCCCCGAGCCCCTGCGCCGAAAGCAGAAACCCGAAGTCCTGAGCCCCCCGACCGAGTGTCAGACGGGCGAGCGCCGGGACGAGGACACTAAAGTTTATAGCCAGCAGGCTTACCTGGGCCAAAAGAATAAGCGGAAAGAAAATCCGCGGGTTCGCCCGGATGTAAGCGAAGCCTGCTCTCGTCTCCTGCCAGATGGATTTCCGCGACTGCGCCCCGCAGGTTGTTCCATCCGCGCTGATCCGCAGAAGTTGCACAAGAACGGCCACAAAGGATAAAGCGTTTAACAAAAAACAAACCGCAATACCCCAGCCGGCGATAACCAGCCCGGCTATTGCCGGGCCGACGACCCGCGCGCCGTTGAACAGGGAGGAGTGCAGGGCGATTGCGTTCATAAGGTTGTCGCGTCCCGCAAGGTGGATTATGAACGATTGCCGGGCCGGAGAGTCAAGCGCGTTCAATGTTCCCAGAAGGAAGGCGCAGACCAATACCTCCCAGTACCTTACCAGCCCTGTTAGGACGAGCAGACCCAGAACGAGAGCGATGAGCATCATCCCGGTTTGAGTGAAAATGATCAGCCGCCGCTTGGATACCCGGTCGGCCAGCGCGCCGCCGAAAAGTGAAAAAAGGAGTACCGGCCCGAAGTTCGCTGCGCCCACCACGCCCAGCAGCAGCGCCGAATGCGTGAGTTCCAAGACCAGCCAGGACAGCGCCACCTGCTGCATCCACGTCCCGGTGACCGATACGAGTTGTCCTGTCCAGTAAAGGCGGTAATCCCGGTGATAAAGCGCCGCCAGCGGCGGGAAAACCTTCTTTTGCGGTGCGATCAACCTGATCTCTTCGTTGGCGATTTGCCTTACCCCCCGCAAGCCCTAAAACTTGCCTTTTGTTGCATATAATAACGTTACGGTTTTAAGGTTGAAAAGCATTCCGGTCTTAATCAGAACGACTTGACAGCCCGACAAGGTATTCTATCTGCAAAACAGGGGCCGCGTCAACGCCGTCCTAAAAGAAGGGTGGTTATGCCCGGCACTACTTTATGCCGGGAGATTGTGGTACGATATAGGCAAATGACCCGTGATTCCGCGACCGTCAGGCCAGACCCTCATGACGCCCATAAGTGTCGCCGCAGATGAATGAAAACGGGCTTGTTGAGGTTTGCCGCGTCTTTGTGTGCCCTGGCTTGTAACGGCCGCCTTATATCTTGAACCATGAATCTTGAACGGACCTCGAAGGTCTATCGGCTTGAGCTTAATTTAGAACTTAGCCTTAGAACCATTGTCAGCGCAGGTAGGGGTGACGGATTTGATCCGGGAGTTAATCCGGGAAGGACGGTTACGCGGGGTTATCTTCGACCTCGACGGCACATTGACACCGGTACGAAGTGTCTGGCAGCACATCCACGAGGCGCTTGGCACCTGGGAGACGCACGGCAGCCTGTCGCTTGCCGCGTTCCTGGCAGGGGAAATAACGTATGAGGAGTTCGCCAGGCGGGATGTCGGTTCCTGGAGCGGCGTGCGGCGTGAACTCATAGAGAATATTGTGGCGGAGATTCCCTACCACGATGGGGTCAAGGAAACCATTGATGCCTTGAAAGACAGAGGAATAAGGCTGGCGCTTCTTTCATCAGGTCTGGACCTGCTGGCGGAGCGGGTGGCGGAAGACCTGGGTTTTGATTATCACATCGCCAACGGGCTCGGCTTCTCGTACGGCAGGGCGGACGGGCGGGTGTATATCCGCGTTCCGTGGGAGGGCAAAGCCGATCATCTTGATGCCATCTGCAGTGCGTTCGGCGCCGGACCGCGGGAGATTGCGGCCGTGGGCGACAGCCACGGCGATGTACCGCTTTTTACACGGGTGGGACTGAGCATTGCCGTGAACGCCGAGCCGGCTGTTTCAGCCAACGCGCATGTAAGCCTGGAATGCCGGGACCTTCGTGCAATCCTGCCCTTGCTGACGCCTTATTTTTTGCCGTAACAGCGGGTCGTAATGCTGACCGGTCGGCTTATAACATGGCGTTCTTGGCGTCTTGGCGGTTGATTTATTTTCGGAGGAGGCCTTGAGTTGATTGTTACGGTTGAAGTAGTCACACGACAACAACAGGAGTTTGTGGACATCAGCGACAGCATCCAATCCGCGGTTCATGCAAGCGGCATCCTGGAAGGCGTGGCCTTCGTTTATTGTCCGCACACGACTGCCGGACTTTGCATAAATGAAAACTACGATCCCACAGTTCCCGAAGACATTCTGCGCAAGCTCGAAGAGCTTGTCCCGGTGCGTGGTTCCTACCGGCATTTGGAAGGCAACGCGGCGGCACACATTAAGTCGTGTCTTATGGGCGTAAGCCACCTGCTGCCGGTCAGCGAAGGCAAGCTTAAACTGGGTACCTGGCAGGGCGTGTTTTTCTGCGAGTTTGACGGACCACGACGGCGCAAGGTAATTGTTCGCGTATTGTCGGAAAAAACGGATGAGGCGGAGACGACTTAGTTCCGGCACATTACGTACCGCCGCAACTTTTCTTAAGTTCCGCTCGCAGTTCGTACCACTGTTCCCGGGTACGGTTGACGATGTTGGGATTGCCGAAACGGCGCGGATGAGTTAGAATCCTGCTGAACCACTGCGCTGCACGATCCAGGTATCCCAAACGGTGGTTCAGATCCCCGAGGAGATACAAGAGGTTGAGTTCAAACGCCGGGTCGCTGGATTGCTCGGTGCGGTAAGATTCGTTAAAACAGCAAAGCGCTTTTTCGCAGTATTCTTGTTCCTGTGTTTCGTACCCTGCGGAACGGTAGAGCCATGCTATCTTAAGATAAAATTTCCCCAGTTCGGATTTCTTCCCCCCGATGATTTCCAGGCAATAAATCGCACGGTGGAAGGAGTCCACCGCCACGTCCAGATCCCTCTCTCCGTCAAAACGAACCGTCGTCCTGATTTCCAACAATTGCTCGGCAAGACTGGCCATTGCCCGGTCGTTCAGTTTCACAGGTTTTTCTCCCGCAAAGGCATAGCCGCACTGGGGGCAGACTCTCACTTCATAAAACAACGGGTTGACTGCACGGTAATGGGGGCAGAAATCGCTGTCGGTCTTATCCAGCCTGACGTATTTGGATTTAACCGACTGGGAATAGAACGTTATTTCACAACAAGGGCAGGTGAAGCGTCGCGAGTAAAAAGGCTCGTCTGCCCTTTTCTCCTCCCGCTTGTTTTTTTCTACGGCTGCGGAGGGAATTTCCTTGCTAACCGCCTGCGCTGTTCCTTGATGGGTGTCAACCACGGGCGATATCACGTCCATGCTTACGCTTGCTTTTTGTAACTGACCGGATAATGACTCGATTAACATAACCGCTTCTTCAGGGTGCGACTTAAGGACAAACTGGAAGTCGCGGCGGTTTATCGTAAGAATGATGGTATCGTCCTCCGTGCGCACCGAGCACGAAGCCGGGTTCCCTCCCAGGAGTCCGAAAACCCCGAGGATAGTTCCGGGGCCGCCGGCCACGCGAGCCTGGTCCCGGTAAAAACCGCCGCTTATGCCTACCTTCCCATGTAAAACGATAAACAGGTGATCGTCCAAAGACCCTGCTTCCAGAAGGGTTTTTCCTAAAGGATATTTCTCGACTTTGCTGCAAGCGGCCAGGTGTCCCAAGAATAGGGGGGTTAACCTGTTGAAGATGTGTATCTTTCTTAAGAGATTTACCTTTTGTTCCATGTCTTCACCCAGGTTAGTTCGACATCTACAAGTAAATACACGACAAATTTCTACTTTATGTCCATAATATCTACAATTATTATCGCCCATGAATGAAATCTTCGGGAGCGTTATCACTGCAGATTTCTAATTTTTAGTAGAGTTTTTTCGGTCTTGAAACGGATTATTGTTCAACCGGGGATTGAGAGGCGTTCTTGAGTTTTTCCCGCAGGTCATACCAGCGGTCCCGGGTGCGTTTAATAATGCCGGGGTTGGTCGAGCGCTGCGGGTGGTTCAGGATTCTGCCGAACCACTGGGCGGCCAGGTTGTAGTTCTCCAGGCGATAACTCAACTCAGCGATAAGATATAGCAGCTTTAATTCAGACGCGGCATCAGTCGATTTTTCCAGGCGGTAAGACTCGATAAGGCAGAAAAGAGCTTTCTCGCTGTATTCGCGATCCTCCTCACGTTCACCCGCGTAACGGTGCAGCCATGCTATTTTAAGGTACAGCTTCCCGAGCAGGGCATTTCCCCCGCCTATGGCCTCCAGGCAGTAAAACGCCAGACGAAAGGCCTCCGTCGCTGCATTGAGATCCCTTTCTCCGCCAAAACGCAGCGGCGTCCGAAGTTTGGACAAACGGGCGGCGAGGACGGTCCGCGCCCGGTCGCTGAGCACCGCGGGCATTTCTGCGGTAAAGGCGTAGCCGCACCTGGGACAGACCCGCACTTCGTAAAACAAGGGATTTACGTCACGGTAATGCGGGCAGTAGTCGCTGTCCGTTTTTTCCACTTTGATAAACTTCGATTTTACTTCGACGGAGGGGAATTCCGTTTCGCAAAACGGACAGGTGAAACGCTTCAGGAAGAAAGGGCTTTCGTCACTTTCCGGGCTGGTTCCCGCTCCTGTTTTCGAGGTTTTAGAATCCTCTTCGGCGGTTTCTTTGTTCTTTATCCGAATTGGTCTTGGGGTCACGGCCTTGGTTTGACGGCTGAGCAGGTCCATCAATAGTACCGCCTCTTCGGGGCGCGCTTTAAGAAGGTTCTGAAAATCCTCACGGGCTACCATAAGCATGATTGAGTCTTCTTCCGTGCGCGCCGTATACGAGGCTGTGTTGTCACCGAAAAGTTCGAGCATCCCGATTATGGCTCCCGGACCCTCGGATCTCCAGACCAGGCCTTGAGATGTCTTCTTGCTTACAGCAACCTTTCCGTGCAGAACAATCCGCAAATGATTGATTGGAGTACCGGATTCCACAAGCGGTGTTCCCGCTGCAACTGTTTCAAGTTTTACATAAGCGGATAAGGTCTGCAGAAACTGGGGGGCCAGCCTGTTGAATGGGGGTATCTTGCTCAGGAAATCAACGATTTGGTCCATATTCGTCACCGATTTTAGTAGTTTAAACAGTCTTTATGTTTAGCCATAATTCTTCCATATATCTTATTATCCTGCATGTACCTTAAAAACTTTACATTTTGGACGGCGCCTCTACCCTGGTTGTGTCGGCTGTTAGCTGGAGGGAAGGGGAATAATTGCGGCTGATCTTAATACAGCTTACAGTCCTTTTTATTGTCGCTCTGGATTATTAAGAGAAAATCTGTTTATAATTTTCTTTTACTTTCAAAAGATTTATTGACTTCAAGCGTCAGTATAATTAAACTTTAGAAAGGAATCCTATCATAGATGTATTAAGAAATAAAAAGGGGAATATAATTTTCTTAAAGGAAGGAGGTAATAAAATGGAGCAATCAAGCGTTAAGTGGTTCAAAAAGGGTGAGAGCCAGAAGAGGACAAAAAGGACAACCATGCCCACCTGCAACATCGGCAGAGCCTTATCCCTTAATATAGCAAGCTCACAATACATTGTGCCGCCTACCAGGGTTAACGTAGGCTTCGACCCTGAAAACGGCGCGCTGATTATAGTAGAGAATAAGGAGCAAGGGGAAATAAAAGTTGAAGCAGTCAATAAAGGCAATAGCGGCAGGATTGTAAGCAGGCCGTTGTTCCAATGGTTAAAAGAAAATAACATTAAACCAAGAAAATACGAAGGAAGGTACGATGCCGCGACGAGTGCGTTAATCTTCCCCCTGGATTTTCAACCTTAGTAACCTCCGGAATACCGGGTTAGTAAATACTAAGTGACTTTGCATGATTATTCGATGGTTCGGCTGACCGCCGGACCTTTTGTTTTTTCGGCGGATGTAAAGGAGAAAAACGAAAAGCGTTGAGTGTGCAAGGTCCCTTCGGCTGTGCCAATGCCTTTTTAAAACGATGTTTTGCCGGTTACTGCGAATTGAACTTGCGGTATACTGCTCGTGTCCCTAACGTTGAACCTTGAACACTTTAATGCAGGTCTTCGTATGTCCCGAGCTGCACTCCGTTCTCTTGCAGCCACTGTCGGAGCTGCGGGTCGCAGAGTACTTCCAACTCTTTCTCCCGCTCGCGGGTGTAGCCGCTGAGCCGGCGCAGCTCTTCATCCGCCAGGCCCGGGTGCGTCATCATTTCCATAAACCCGGCACCCGTGCGGCGTCCCTGCAGGACAAGCTGGCGGAATACCTCGGCGGTTGCCAGGTCCGCAAACCAATGGAGGCAGCAGTAGTCGGGGGTTGCGACCCCTTCCGCCCTGAACCGGTCGCGCATGGCCGGATCGAGATTCCGAACCGGCAGGTGATAGCGGCAGGCGACGGAGATGACCGCGGAGAGGATAACGGGCCGGAAGTGGATGTGATGGTGCGTGTCAAGATGAGTTATATTTATACCGGCCGCTCTGACTTTCTCAATTTGAGCCGCAAGTTCACGTTCCACCTCTGTCCAGGACGGGCTTTGGACGAAAAGCTCCTGACGCAGTCTGAACCCTCCGTCTTGTTGCACCAACGAAGGTATTTCCGCCGGTGCGCTCACGGGACTGCCTTTTGTAAGACACAGGTGTACCCCGACGCCGACACCAGACATTTCTCCGCGCTGCAGGATTACGATGGCGTCGTCGGTCCCCGGTTGGTTGACCATCAGGCTGACGCTGGTAACCATACCACACCGCACGGCTTCCAATATGCCCCGGTTGACACCCGCCGTAAAGCCGAAATCATCGGCGTTAACCGCCAGAAGCATTTCATACACCCCTATACCGGCTTGCTGGTTTTTTTATCATATCACACTTAAGTGTTTGAAGCACCATTGAAAAAAACCGCTTTGAGTCATAACAGCCTGTCCCGTTGTTACAGTTCAACCGCCCTTCAATTTTCTCAATTAAACACCTTCAACTTTTAGAATGTTTTCAGGACAGTGAAACGATAAACCGAGTGCCTATTATGTTCTTAACCTTCTCGATTTATTGCAGTCCGGCCTTCGACGCCGGCGCTGCCCGGGTTGAGGATAACGACTCGCGTTCGCGGCTCCCAGACCACCTCCGCCTGTATAAGTTGCGCGATTTCCTTCAGCGGGACCCAGAACCTGCAGTTGCTGTTATTCAGAACAAAAGGAGCGTTTTTAAGCTCTGCGTTGTGTCCGTTCACCACCGCTTTCTTGCTGCCGCCGGTAAAGACCGCCTTCATCCCGCCGGTATCCGCGGTTGCGGTATACCTACCGTCTGTTTGGGCTGCGCCGACCTTCCAGCCCAAAGCGCCGCCAAGTTGTTCCAGCGAGATATACGAACTTCCGTCGAGCAGGAGGGCGGTCAGCCTTTGGGGTTCAACGTCTTCCCATACCGGTCGGCCCGGAGGCCGGCGCAAAACGATGAGATCGCATTTCACCAATGGCTTCAATTCATAGAGTTCGGCCCATAAAAGCCGCCCCTTTTTGCCTTCCTGCAAACCGGCGTAAATGACCATGTCACAGGCCGTGTTGTTCCTGAACTTGAGGTCTGCGCTGCCGTAGTCGACCGCGGCGTCCTGCCCCGGCGGGACGTAATCGACCGGCTTTGAATGAGAATGTCTTTCGATAATCGTGAAGCCGGCCTTTTTCGCCAATTGGTACAGCACGGTGGACATCCGGCAGACCCCGCCGCCTCTTACCGGCTTGTTATGAATGTTGTGACCGATGATGAACCCTTTCTCTTTCGTTCTGGGCCCGACCGTTTGATTGAAGGAGAAAAGACGTCCGGGCGGTAGATGCAGGCCGTTGATATACCCGCCGGCCACACCGGCGTTGGTCACGTTGTTGCCGTCACGGTAACGAGAGAAGAAAACGGAGGTTTGCGCCACTTTGTTCTCCAGCCGCAAGGGTTGCGGCAGGCTGACGGAGACTGTTTTAATAGGTTGCGGTTTTTCCGAGGAAGTTGTGTCCGTCCGATAGGCCCGGTCGTTGATGGAGAACCGTTCAATGCCGGCCGGGAAGGTTGTCTCGGCGAGGGTCACCTCGGAACTTAAAACGGCAAACAGGAAGCTCAACCAGATTACGCAGGCGGCGAGATGCCTTTTGTGTCCGCTCGTGATGTCCACGCCTTCCTAGGGAATAAGACTTCTAATGGAGCGGCCGCCGGCGGCATGACGAACTACACGTTTATGAACGCTGTTCCCGACGGTGAACGCAGCAGCACGTTAAAAGGATATGAGCATCGGTTTGGAAAGTTTACGGTTCGGTAATAAAAATTAAGGAATGTCTTTGCTACGGGGAGGAGTTAGATTTCAGATTATTGTAGAATTCCGCACAGTCTTCGTATGTCATTTTCCGCACCCAGCGGCAGAGGTAAAGCTCTTCCAGCAGATGAGGATAGGGGTCGGCGGGGGAGGGCAGTTTTTCTTCCTTGGACAGGAGGCTCACGAAAACCAGACTTCGCGCGGCAAGGAGAGTGTCGGCAGGGCTCTCCGCCCGGCCGAATATGCGCCGGAGGGTCAGCACATCGCCCGGGGACAGGTGCTGCCGCCAGGCAAGGTTACTCAAGGCGCCGATGGGCTCGCGCAGGAGGAAGAGAACGCGAGGTTTTTCCGGCGCCGGGATTTGCTTTTTTAAGAGCGGCTGAAGGATGAGGTGGATGTAACCCGCCTCAATGTAAACGTCGCCTTCCGTGTCCCTCACGATTCCGGCGATGGCCCTGCTGCGAAGCGTTTCCCTGAAAAATATGCGCCGGGCGTCGGCTTGGGCAAAGGTCGTGGTGGCCTCCACCATTGCGTTGAAGTCCCCGGTAGAAGCGGCTTCGTAATAACGCAGCAGAGCGTTTGAACAGATGTGTTCACTCGTCCATACCTTGTATTCAAGGTCGGACCGCGGCGGGTTTCCTTCCATGAGATTCTTTGCGGCGGTCATATACGGGTCGATTTGGAAAAAGGAGATGCCGTGATCCGAATAAAGCCGCTGGTGTAGTCGGCAGGCGCGCAGAACGAAACGGGGAAACCCGAAACCGCCGCCAGCAAGGTACCTGCGGATGCCCGTTTCCTTCCGGAGCATGTCGTGAAAGCCGGGATGCGCGGGTTCTTCCAAGATTACCACGCGGCAGCGCCTCATGTGTTTTTCCATTAGGCAGAGCATCTCCGCCCGGTGGGGACCTAAGGCGATCGTGATTACGCGCACGGTTTGTTCCCGCCGGTCGGAAGGTGGGGGCGGGGCAGGAAAAGCGCGCCTGCCAGGCCGACGAGGGAGACCGCGGCCGCCAGGGCGAAAGCCCAGGAAAAGGTGTGGGTCTGATCGGCGATATAACCGCCCACCGCGGGGCCGATAGACTGACCGATGCCGAAGAAAAGGGTGATAAAGCCAAGCCCCGCGGGCGCCAGGCGTCTGCCTACGTAATCACCGGAAGCTGCGGCGAACACCGTCGGTATTCCGGAGTAGCAAAGACCGAAAATGAACGCAGAGAGGTAAAAGGCGGGCGTCGTCTTGAAAAAGGCGAAAAGAAGGTAGGAGAGGGACAGCAAAAGATAAACCATGGCGGCGCCGTATTTCCGGCCCAGGCGGTCGGAAACGCTGCCCCATATAAGACCGCAGAAGATGTTGAGCGCCCCCACGTACGCCCAGAGGGCACTTGACCGGGCGGCGGTCCAGCCGATTTCGTTTTTCAGGTAGGCGGCAAAAAAGGTCAGGTAGATAACATAAGAAAACCCGAACATGAAATAGATAACGCCGAGATGCCAGACCGTTTTCTGCCGGAAAATCAACCGCCACTGCAATGAACCGGAATCACTTCCCGCGCTGATCTCCCGCTTTTTTTCAGCGGCGGTGATCTCTCCTACCGGCTCAAGACCGATGGATTCGGGCCGCGGGCGCAGGAAAGCGAGGCAGACGCCGCCGATTACCAGCAGGAGTCCTCCCAGGCAGAACCAGGCATAGCGCCAACCGCCGGCCCCAAAAGTCGTCAAAAGCAGGGGGATAAGAAGCGCGCCGAGCATGGTGCCGACGCCGGTGCCGCTGGAGACTATCCCGGTGGCAAGGCCCCTGTAACGTCTGGAAAACCACACCGATCCGAGCGCCATTGCCGGCACGTAGGCCCCGCCGTGTCCCAGCCCTGTGGCCAACCGCATGGCGAAAGCCCATTGAAAGGAATGGGCTAAGCCGGTCAGAAACATGGTGATGCCCATTATCCCAAGACAGAAACTCATCAGGTAGCGGCTGTCATACTTTGCGGCAATAAACCCGCCGCAAAACGCGGAAATCATATAACCGATGAAGTTTCCCGTACCTAAAAGTCCGGCCTGGGTGTAGGTAAGAGCCAACCCATCCCTCATCGCCGGCAGGATCAGGGTGTAGGACATGCGGCCGAACCCGTGTGCGCCCAAGGCGGTAAGCATTCCGAGGAACATGATTATCCAGCCGTAATGCAGTCGCAAACCAGCGGTCTTCACCTGTATCCCTCCGGAAACAACATCGATGTGGCTTTTCAAGGCGATAAACCGCCTTATGGACATTAGTATAATTATAGCTTTTTTGGCCCCACGCGCCAGGGCAAATTTTTGCATATAGGGTCAAGGCACATTCTCCTGCAGACACACCCGGCGCCGATCCCTCATAAAATGGAAGCGAAAAAACAAAGGGAGCGATTCGAGATGTACAATTACATGCCACCGTGTCCGGAAGGGAACTATTATCGGATTCAACCGGGGGACACCTATTATTCCATCGCGCGACGGTACCGGATTTCCGTTGACGATCTGCGTGAAGCCAATCCGGGTGTGGACCCCAACAACCTTCAGGTCGGACAATTGATCTGCATCCCGCTGGCTGTTCCGCCCGTGTATTGCCCGCCGGGAAACTTCACCTACATCGTTCGGCCGGGAGATACTTACTACAGCATCGCCAGGCGCTTCGGCATCGGTGTTCAGGACCTTTACAACGCCAATCCGGGCGTTAACCCGGACGCTCTTCTGGTCGGGCAGACGCTGTGCGTCCCGATTGCGGAGCCGCCGGGGCCGGGTGTATGCCCGGCGGGAACATTCCCGCACGTAGTCCGTGCGGGGGATACCTTCTACGGGCTGGCCCGCCAATACGGCGCCACCGTCGAGGCTATTCAGGCGGCTAATCCCTTCGTCAACCCGAATAATTTGCAGATAGGTCAGGTCCTGTGCATCCCCGGAACAAGGTGACGGCCTTTTCGGAATAACACTGAGGCAGGAATTAAAGACAGGCGCGGTGTCGGGGTTTTTCTTTTCCGGGCTTGAGCCGGAGGAGGGAGAAGGCGGAGACGGCAGCGGGGCTTCTGAAACAGCCGGGCGCAGTCTTGCAGCGGCCTTTTAGGATGGCGGCGGCGACTCAGTTGTTTTAAAATGGATAAGGAAGTATTTCAAGGGAGTTACCCATGCCGCCGTGGCGGCACCACGAACATGAAAATCGACTTTTTCTTGATTCATGGCGTCCTTGGCGTCTTGGCGGTTGATTCTATTTTCTGAGGAGTCGCCTATTATGTTAAAATGCTCGAAGCAAGCCGCCGTAAAAGATCTGCAGCAGATTCCCGGCGTAGGCGGGTCTATCGCCGGGAAATTATACGATCTCGGGTTCTGTTCGGTGAAAGAGTTGAAAGACCGCGACCCGGAAGATATTTACCTCCGGTTTTGCGCTCTGAAGGGCACTCGGGTGGACCGCTGCGTTCTATACGTTTTTCGCTGCGCGGTGTACTACGCGTCCAACGAGACACACAACCCCGGGCTTCTGAAGTGGTGGAACTGGAAGGACCGGTAGTTTCAGCAAGGGAAGCCGCCTAATAAAATTAGAGCTATGTGAAAAAGTGGGGGACGAAGCCGTACCGCCTGTATACCTCCTGCGCAAGCCTGGATTTGGTGAAGTCCAGGAATTTTGCGGCGTTCTCCGGATTCGGTGCTTTTTTTAACTTCGTTATATAGTAGTCCACCTTGTCCCGCTGGTCCAGTCTATCTCCCGGTTCCACCATTTCCACCTTCAAACCTTCCCTTTGGGCGTTTATCACCTCCGTCGCCCATACCGGACCGGCGTCGACGGTGCCTTTCCTTATTCTGAGGGGTGTTTCGCGGTGGTGCACCAGTGTCTGGATCGTTGTGCCCTCCGCCCTTTTCTCCTCCAAAATTCTTTTCACGAGGGCCTCGCCGCCGGCTTTTCTGTACATGTCTACAATGTAGTGCGAAATGTCCTCCAATGGGCCGGGTTGCGAAATGCGAATCTCGTCGCGGGCAAGGTCGTTAACCGTTTCTATGCCTGCCGGGTTCCCTTCCGGCACCATGATGACGATCCGATTGTGGAGGTAAACGAAATAATTGTCGATAAAGCCTCTGCCCGATAACTCTTTCATTGCGTCCTCGGTTACCGACGAGTAAATATCGGGCGCTATCCTGATTTCGGTTTCGTCAAACCTGGCGCCGCCGGCCAGGATCTGTTTCAGTTCCAGGCCTGGAGGCAGGGTTTCGTAAAAAATGCGCTTTATCGGTGGGTGGACCTGTTGAAACGTCTGGAGCAGTTCCTCCATAACCATGAACTGGTTGCCGGCCATGAAAAGCACAAGATCGGCGTTTCCCATGTATTCAGGGTTGTGCAGGTCGTCCCCGCGGCCAGCCGGGATTTCCGGCAAATCGGCGATTCCGAAGCCCATGGTAATCCCCCTCCTCTGAAAATGCGTTCTTCTTCCGTGGGTCGTGGCGATGAGCTTCGCATTACTTCGTCAGGCTCACCGGCACTTTTAGAGGTGGGATGTGGGAGGTTAAAGGTGAGATGCTTGTGGTAATTCGCTTATGAGCGAATTCCTTCAAGAATCTGACTTCCCATTTCCCACGTCTGACTTCTATGTACAGCTCCGCTCCGTCCCCCAGCACTCAAACTTACCCTGGCAGAAAACTAGCGGCTTTGACGACATTGAACGTTTTTATTAGATTGCTACTTTTTAAGTTGAATTAAGTGCTGGGCATGGGCGAGTCCCTCGAAATTGTATGGCTCCGCCCTGGCTTTCGCGGTCTGCTTGCCCGGCACTCAACCCAGCTAACAAGAATCGTATTTCAAGTATATTGATCGCTGATAAACGAAACACTAAGCGGCCAACGGTTGCCTTTACCTTGTCTCTAAAGAATAGTAACACGCGAAAGAATTTGGAACAAGTTTCCGCGGACGGTTTAAAGCTTTCGGAAGAACCTGAAAATTTAAGGTAATATTTTGCTGTAATTGATTGACTTTTTAGGCAGGGATATGTTATCTTACAAAATATACTTATTTTAGATAGAATGTTATGTTAATTTCCATTTATGTTGTAAGATGTAAAACGGGGCGGGTTGATAAAAATAGAACATTATGCGAATGACCGGCAGTACATTCGTGATGAGCTTCGACGCCTTGAATTAAGGCTGCAGGGACATCTACTATATGGTGGAATAGACGGTTTCGCTGTCAGCCATGCAAATGGACGGCCGTCCGACCCGGCCGTTGTGACTTCCGGCGGGTACGGCGAACCCTCCGGGGTAGAGGAAGCGTTAATTCGCCTCACAGCCTTAATAAACCAGAAAAAAGCAGAAACCGCTAAAAGGGGCGTTATCCTGTCTTTAGACCGGTTGGCCGGAGTATTCGGGCTGACCGCGTTAGAAAAGGAAGCGCTCCTTATTTGTCTGGCCGCGGATCTTAGCCCCGAGTACCGGCGTATGCTCGCCCGCCTCGAAACAGCGGGCGAGAGGATAACGGTAGGACTCCTTTGCAGATTGCTTTCCCCTGAAGAAAAAGACGCGCAAACCGTTAGACACTGTTTCGCGGCCCAAGCGCCGCTGATAAGGTACCGCCTTCTGGAGTTTGCGGATGACCGCGCATCGCTGAGAGGATCACTAATGTCCCGTTCCGTGTTCGTCAGCGAGCGAGTAGTGGGCTTTATCTGCGGTTATGAGGCGGCTGAAGGCAGGACGAGTGGTTTTGCCCGGATTGTAACGCCGACGCGGACCCCCGACGATTTGATCCTTAGCGAAGAGGCAAGACGCAGGCTTGTTTCTATCGCAGGACTGCCTTCTTTCGTTTCCGGAACGCTGCAGGGTGGGCTGCTGTTTTGTCTTCACGGTCCTGCCGGCGCCGGAAAAACTGTTGCTGCCGAAGCGCTGTGCCGGCAGTGGGATCTGCCTTTGCTGCTTGTGGACACGCAGGGTATGTTAAATGCGGACATTGACCCGGCAACGGCTGTCGATCTCCTTTTCCGTGAGAGTTTGCTGCTGCCTGCCGTTGTCTGCTTTGAGTATTTTGATCTGTTGCTCGGCGACGAAGGGAAGGCTGTACAGGGACGAATCGCTTTTCTCAACGCCCTGCAGGAACTCTCATGGCTGACCGTCTTGGAGACGGGCAGATCCTGGCGCCCCGAGTTCAGTTCACAACACCATTTCTTCTGCTCCGTCGAGTTTCCCCTTCCGGACTGTCGACAGCGCGAGGAACTCTGGCGTAAATTCTTGGCGGAAAGCGGCGCCGGGGGGGAAGGGATCGATATACCGGCCCTGGCCGGCAGGTTTTTCTTTACCCCGGGAAGGATACGCGAGGCGGTATACACCGCCCGGAGTTTTGCCTCAATGAATCCTGGCACAGGCGGGCCGAGTACGGAAGACCTCTTTCTTGCCTGCAGAAGCCGTGCCTTCGAGGGGTTGGGCGGCCTAGCATCCAGGATCAGCCCGAGGTACGCGATTTCGGACATCGTTTTACCTGCCTGGCAGACGGAACAAGTGCGGGACATCGTCAGCCGGGTTAAGAATCAGGCTACCGTTTACGAGAGATGGGGGTTCGGGCGCAAGTTTTCGGGGGGCGGCGGACTTAAAGTACTGTTCACCGGTCCTCCCGGGACGGGAAAGACCATGGCGGCGGAGGTTGTAGCCTACGAACTCGGGATAGACCTGTACAAGATCAACCTGGCATTCATAGTCAGCAAGTATGTCGGCGAAACCGAGAAAAATCTCGAGCAGGTCTTCACATCCGCCCAAAGCGGCGGCGCGGTATTGTTTTTCGACGAGGCCGACGCGCTTTTCGGCAAGCGTACCGAGATAAAAGACTCCCACGATCGATACGCCAATATCGAAACGGGTTACCTGCTGCAGAAGATGGAGGAGCACGAAGGTCTGGTGATCCTGGCCACCAATCGCCAAAAGAATATGGACGAGGCCTTTACGCGGCGGCTGCATTTTATTGTGGAATTCCCTCTACCGGCGGAAGAGCACCGTTACCGGATCTGGAAGGCGATCTTTCCGGCCGGTACGCCTTTGGAGAAGGATATCGACTTTGGTTTTCTGGCCGGACAGTTCGCGGTTACCGGCGGCAGCATAAGGAATATCGCTCTGGATGGGGCTTTCCTCGCGGCGCGCGAGGGACAGGCAGTCGGGATGAAGCATCTGCTTCAAGCCGTCAGGCGGGAACTGCAGAAAATCGGCAGGACGTGCAAGAAAGACGATTTCGGCGTTTATTCGGAGTTGGTTGACGCCAAACCGGAAGCAGGGCTGGGGGTGCAGAGGGTATGCTGAAAGATTTGGATCTGACCCTGGCGAACCTGCTGCGGCAAAAGGTGCCGCTTCCTTCTGAAAACTACGATATCAGCTTCGACCGTCCCGACGAGAAATGGGCCGGCGGTATATCAACACAGAAACAAACCGTTAACCTTTATCTGTACGACATCCATGAAAACAAGGAACTGTGGAACAACGAGCCGGTCCTGGAGCGGCGTGCGGACGGGGTGGTGACCCTGAAACCGCCTCCGATCCGCGTTAATTGCATTTACCTGATTACAGCCTGGAGTCCTGCCACTGTGGACGCCGCGTTGGAAGAACACCGCCTGTTGAGCCAGGTTCTTGATACGGTCTTACGGTGCCCTACCATACCATATGATGTGCTCCACGGGCGGTTATTGGGGCAGGAGCCCCCGCTGCCTGTGGTTGCTGCCCAGCCGGACGGGCCCAAGAACCCGGGTGAGTTCTGGACCGCGGTAGGGAATAAGATGAAGCCTTCTATATCTCTTATCGTCACTGTAGGATTCTCTCCGGCGGAAGTCGATGCCGGCCCCATCGTAACCACCAAGGTGGCCGTATACGAGCAGAAAGGCTTCCCGGAAACGCGGGAGGAACTGCTGCAAATAGGAGGCCGGGTCGTCGAAGCCGGCAACCCGGACGCGGGTGTGGCCGGCGCCACTGTAACGGTGAAGGAAAGGGGGTTGTATGCGGTAACCGACGAGGGGGGCTATTACAAGTTTTCCGGCCTGGCGCGCGGCGCGTGGACGATAAAGGCTGAAGCAGGCGGCAGGTCGGTCGAGGTTGTGTTCAATGTGTCTGCCGACGACGGGAAGTACATTATAGAAGTATGAACGTAGAACTATTTTGAGGGTAATTCCAATAGGGTTGCGGTTCTCGAATCTTACGTAGCTATGCGAAGCTTATCGCGGCGCCCAGCAAAAGAACTACTATTTTCGAAGGAGGAGGTAAAGTGCCTGAATACTTGTCACCGGGTGTATATGTCGAGGAAATCGAGATAGGAAGCAAGCCTATCGAGGGTGTAAGTACCAGTACGGCGGGGTTTCTGGGGGAAACTGAAAGGGGGCCGACCGCTCCCCGGTTGATAACGAGTTGGTTGGAATTTCAGAGGGTTTTCGGGGGCTACCTTTCCGACGGCAAATACCTTCCGCACGCTGCGGAGGGCTTCTTCGCCAACGGCGGGCAGCGCCTCTACGTGGCGCGGGTTGTTGACCAGAGCGCCACGGCGTCGACCGCCAAGCTCACGAACGGAAGCGACGACGCGTTGACCGTAGCCGCCGTGGGTGACGGCGCGTGGGGCGACAACGTCAAGGTAAAGGTCGAGAGCGGAACCTTGAACGGTTTTAAGCTGGTTGTCGAGTACGGTGTGATAAAAGAGCTTTTCGATAATCTATCGGTCAGCGAAAGCTCGAGTGATTATTACGTTAAAAGGGTCAACGGCATTTCCAACCTGGTGGTCCTATCTAAAGAGACCGGCGATTCCGGCGCGGTCCCGGACGGGCCTGCCTCCCTCACAAACCTTGACGGCGGCGGCGACGGGACAACACCTCTGGACCTGGCGGATTTCACCCGCACCGATATCGATACCCCTGGTCAGCGCAAAGGACTGACCGCTTTTAAGGAGATCGACGATATTTCCATCGTATATGCGCCTAACGCCGGCAGCGTAGCGGGACTTACAGGCGCGCTGATCACACACTGCGAAAACCTCAAAGACCGGTTTGCAGTGATCGATGCGGACCAGGGGCAAAGCAGCATCAGTTCGTTGAACCCCCGCAGCACTTACGACTCCAAGTACGCGGCCTTCTACTACCCCTGGGTCAAGGTTTACGACCCTCTTTCCAAGATGTTCAAACTGACCCCTCCCGGCGGACACGTATGCGGCATATATGCCCGCAGCGACACCGAGCGGGGAGTGCATAAGGCTCCGGCCAACGAGGTGGTCAAGGGCGCCGTAGACCTCGAATTCGCAATCACCAAGGGCGAGCAGGATATTCTGAACCCCCGCGGCGTGAACTGCATTCGCGCTTTCCCCGGCAGGGGCATCCGCGTTTGGGGCGCGCGCACCCTGTCCAGTGACCCGCTCTGGAAGTATGTCAATGTGCGCAGGCTGTTTATGTTTCTCGAGGAATCGATCGACGAGGGAACCCAGTGGGTCGTCTTCGAGCCGAATAACGAAAAGCTGTGGGCCAGGGTCAGACAAACAATAAGCGAGTTCCTGGCCAGGGTGTGGAAAGACGGCGCGCTGATGGGCAAGACACCGGAAGAGGCCTTCTTTGTTAAATGCGACCGTACCACCATGACGCAGGACGATATCGACAACGGCCGGCTGATTTGTCTGATCGGGGTGGCCCCTGTGAAACCGGCGGAGTTTGTCATCTTCCGCATCGCCCAGTGGCAGGGCGGTTCGGCGGTAACTGAATAGGGAAGAAGGAGGTTATCCGAAACATGCCCACAGGAGGAAGAAAGGATCCTTATCGCAATTTTCGCTTTCTGGTGGAAATAGACGGGATTACGCAGGCGGGATTTAGCGACTGCAGCGGCTTCGACGCCACCACGGACGTAATCGAGTACCGAGAGGGTCCCGACCAGACGACGGTGCGCAAGCTATCCGGACTGACGAAATACGGTAACGTCACTCTAAAATGGGGAATAACCGATTCCATGGAGCTTCACGAGTGGCGCAAGAAGGTTATTCAGTCAGGCGCGGAAGGGAACCGGAAGAACATCGCCATCGTCTGTATCGACGAGGCGGGCAACAACAAGGCGCGCTGGGAGGTTTCCCAGGCCTGGCCCACCAAGTATGACCCGCCGGATTTCAACGCCAAGGGGAACGATGTGGCCGTGGAAACTCTCGAGATCGTCCACGAAGGCGTTGTCAGGGTGCAGTAAAGAAGTCGCGAGTCGCGAGTTCAAATGCACAATCGTAGGGGTGGGCTGTGCTCACCGGTTGCAGAAGCTACTATGTACTGACTACAATTCACGGGGGTAAAACCATGGTCTTACAAACGGAGTTCGAGTTTGTTTTACCCAAGGGTTACGTTGACCAGGAAGGAAGTCTGCATCGTGAGGGCGTAATGCGTCTGGCCACCGCGGCGGACGAAATCCTTCCGCTGAAGGACCCCCGGGTGCAACAAAACCCGGCCTACCATACAGTGATCCTTTTATCGCGGGTGATAACCAGGCTGGGGACGCTCCCCGCAATCAACACGAAGACCGTGGAGGGGCTTTTCGCTTCGGACCTCGCCTATCTTCAGAATTTATACAACAGGATAAACACCGACGGCAACAATATGATAAAGGTTTCATGCCCGAAGTGCGAGCACGAATTCGAGGCGGAACCCGACCGGTCGGGGGAATGAAGGGCTACCCCCTCGACCGGCTTTACGAGGAGGTAGCCTTTGTCGCCTATTATTTCAACTGGTCTCACACAGAGATTATGAACATGGAGCACCGGGAACGGCGCCGGTGGTGCGAAGAAATCTCCGAGATCAATAAGAAAATAAGCGGCGGTCAGCCAAAGAATATATTCGAAATAGATTAACAGACCAGTTGTATCCGGTTGTACGTTGCGGCTTGTCTAATCCAGGATCTGCGGATAAGGGGTAGATTGTTATGGTTGCGGGCGACAGGAAGGATCCCTACAAGTCTTTTCGTTTTCTGGTAGAGATAACCGGGCTGGTTGTCGGCGGCTTCAGTGAGGTTTCCGGCCTGGAGGTCGAAACCGAAACCGAGGAGTACCGGGAAGGCGGGGTAAACGACTGCGTTCACAAGCTGCCGAAAGTCACCAGGCACCCCAACCTTTTGTTAAAAAGAGGCCTCACTGATTCGGATGCCCTCTGGAAATGGTACCGGCAGGTTGTCGGGGGAAGGGTGAGCCGCAAGAGCGGCTGTCTGATATTGCTTGACGATACGGGAGGCGAAAAGTGGCGCTGGACCTTTAAGGACGCCTACCCCGTAAAGTGGAGCGGCCCGGAGTTTAAAGGAGACACCGGTACCGTGGCGGTGGAGGTTTTAGAACTGGCGCACATGGGGATAGGAAAAGGATAGGGGGCAAGATAATGCCGGAGAAGGTTCTGAAATCGCGGAAAAGGGTGGCGCAGCGGCAGGAAAGAGGCGCCTCCGCGGCGAGGCAGCGGGCGGCTGCGCCCGTCACGGCTTACGGAGCCCCTCTGCTTTATACCGCGAAGTCCGGGGACGACAAAGAAAAAGACAGCATGCCGGTGGCGGAACATTTACGGCCGTTGTCGGTACGGTCGCCCGTTTCGGAAGGTTTGGCGATTGAAGCTGGTACTCCGGCCGCTAGGGATAAGGCGGGAGCCGGCGGGCGGCTGCTCGTACGAATTTTTCGCGAGGGCGCCGGCGGGAATCCGTTGGGTTCCGCTACGGAAGAAGGCGGCATGATAACGGCCCCGTTTGAGCGGCCGCCGGGGGAGGAATTGACACGTGCGACACAGCAGGGTGCGCCGCTCTACTGGGGACAAAACGTAACGCCGCATGCTCCAGCCGGGTACCGGGTGCAACGGGGCTTTAACGCATCGGTCGAGGATTTCGACGGTGAAAAACCTGCTTTTGGCAAGCGCTCAGTTCTTCACTTAGACTCCACAATGAGTGCTTCATGGGGTGCATCTGCCGGTTCCCAAGCGATAGGGGATCCCAAAGCGGTCTCATGGGGAGCGATGCAAAAAGACGGGGAAGCCGGGATCACAGGGAGTCCGGCGTCAGGCCCGCCGGCGGCGACAAACCTCTTGACAATCCAGAAGCATTCCGGCAGTGCATGGACGGTAGGGTGGACCTATTTCCCCAAGGGGTTTATCGCCCCGGACTTCGAATTCAAAACCGTTCTCAAGTGGTACGCCAGGCCGACGCTTAAAACCAAGGCCTTTGAGGGGAACGCAGACGCCTATTATGCCAGCGTGGG
This sequence comes from Bacillota bacterium, assembly GCA_040755295.1. Classification (NCBI taxonomy): domain Bacteria; kingdom Bacillati; phylum Bacillota; species Bacillota bacterium. The sequence continues at coordinate 179,767 of JBFMBK010000001.1, forward strand.
AAAGCATAAAACGCAGCACAAAGAGGGCGGCAAAGACGTTTTCTGGAACTTTTCCGCCGCCATGTCGGCCAGGGACCGGGCCGCAGAGCAAGAGCACTGCAACGACCATAAATACGCCTATAAGATTTCACTTAAAGAGGCGGAAACTGTATTGAAAAAGTACGTGGTCGGCAAGCTGTTCGGACCCAAGAACACGGAAGCCGATGTTAAGCAAATGATACTGGACAGGATTCAAAATAAGCTCACCCATCCGCAATTGGGTAATGATAAGACAAAATGGGCGGCAAAATACGATTTCTTGTTCAGAAAGACCGGTGATCGTGATGCTAAGGGATGGCACACTTTTAAACTTGGCAACCGCAGGACTGACAAGGCAGGCAACGTTATTTACGACATAATCAAAGGGACAACGAAGGTTAATGTGGTCAAATCCCCCGCAGTAATTAAATACTGACAAAGGTCTTTGAAAGATGAGTACGCGGGTTATGAAGATCGTTTCGTTTACGGACGAGACGAAGAGTATCATGTCTTACCTTTTCGAGAGAACGGCGGACACCGTTGGGAGTCGGGTGGACCGTTCAGCGGTGATTCTTGTCGGGAAGGTGCGGGAGACCGAGATCTACAGCCTGCCGGTGCGGCGCGCAGACCTTGTCATGATGCGGCCGTGGCTGTCGGGGGAGGCCGGGGCGGGTAACCGGATTTCGGTCCAATTCACGAGAGTGAAGGTTGAGAGGAGACTGTTCGGCGTCGAAGAGTCTGAAGAGATCGAGATCGCTTACGCCTATTCTTCAGTTGGGGAAACCGGCGGTCCGGAGTTCGCGCCTGTTTTTTGTAGAGGTGACCGTGGCTTGTTCTTCCTGAAGAGGGTCTCAGCGGAGTTGCCCTATGAGCATCTGCGCCGGCCCTCGTACCAATTTGCGCCGGGGGAAAAAGGCATGCGCAGTTTCTTAATGACGGATTACGACAAACGGGGGGAGCCGTTTGTCCGGGATGAGACGGCGGAGGTTGAGGCGGTAATTTCATCCGTCAGGTGGTACACCGCCCTGCCGAAAGAGAAGGACTGCTTGATCCCGGCGCTTACTGATGCGCTGGACGACCCCAACCCCCGGGTGGCCCGTCACGCGGTTCGCGCGCTGGCCATTCTGGGCGACGAGACGGCGGCAGGCCTGCTGAAAGAAAGGCTGTGGAACGCTGATGAAGATCTCCGGGTCCGGTTGATGCTGGGGCTCTGGATTGCGGGTGAACGGAAAATCGCAAAGAATGTGCTTCTGGAGCTCTTCCGGAAATGCGGAAAGTATTCATGGCTTGCCCGCTGGGGGATCGAAGTGTCTCTCGGCGCCGGAGGCCGGCCCGCGGGCGTCCTGTACGGCCCGGATCCGGCTGAATATAAAGGAGATTAAGAGAATGCCCGGCGGTATTAATGACGAAGAATCTGTTTCCGTCCGGAGTAAGAATTTTTTCGAGAAGGCGGAAGAGAACCCTTGCAACGGGTGTTCGGCACCGTGCTGCCGGCTGCTTTTAATTCCGCATCCTACGCCGGGCACGTACATGGACCTTGACTACATACGGTACATGATCGGTTTCGAAAGCGTCCGGGTGATCCTGAACAGCGACGGGCAATGGCAGGTGCTTATCGAACGGACATGCCGGTTGTTTAACGAGGAGACCAATCTGTGCACGGTGCACGATACCGCGCGGAAGCCCAAAACCTGCGTGTTTTTCAACCCGCACCGCTGCTGGTATAAGCGCAGCTTTGAAAGCAAGGATGCTCCTGGCCTTATCCGCATCGACATGGAAGGGCTGGAGGCCATTCTTACGCACATCAGGTTCGATGAAGAAGGCAACATAATCGAGATACCTACCTGGGAGGTTATGCGGGCTCTCGTTAACAATAAAGGTTGCGCGCCTGATTCTAAGCCGCCGGCCGTGTCCCGCAACGTTGTCGGGGAAATCGGGCTGGTGCCGGTCGAAAACCCCGGGGCGCAGCCGCAGAAGGAGGAGGTGGTCGCCGGTGTTTAAAACAAGGATGCAGAAACGTAGCGGCGCTTTCCTCGATCGCAAGCGCCTGCCCGGAAGCAAGACGCTGCCGGTATACCGGCCGGCGGACAGACATGAACTGGAGGCGGAAAACCTTGCGGAGAGGGTTCTGGCGGGAAAACCGGTGGGAAGGTTGGCGGGGGCAGGCCCGTCTTCTCTGGAGCGGGAAGGAGGAGCGGGCGTACGGTTTCTTTCCCGTCTCTTCCAAACGAAAGACGGCGGAGAGCCGCTCGACAGGCAAATAAGAAGGCCGATGGAATCAGGTTTCAATCGTGATTTCAGCGGGGTAAGGGTGCATACCGGCGGTTTTGCGGCGCGGGCGTGCAGGGCGCTGGGATCCCAGGCGTTTACCGCCGGCAGCCATGTTTTCTTCGGGGCGGGCCGGTTCAGCCCGGCCACCCCGGGCGGCAGGAGGCTTCTGGCGCACGAACTGGCGCACGTGGCGCAACAGCGGAATACGCCTGCGGTACAGATGTACGGCAGGAACGTCCACTACGAACATACGAAGACCTGGGCGGAGGACGTTTTCGGGCGCGGCAGCGCGGAAGCGGAAACAATTGCCAGGCGGGACCAGGCTGTGGACGAAGGCTGGTCCCACCCGCATATTACGACACCTGCCGCGTTTCTCTTCCCCGTCAGCGACAACGACCTGAGGCACTTCCCCTCGCGGCCGACGGCGGAGGCGGCCGTTCACGAGGCGATGAACAGGGCGGACCCGGCTGCTTTCGGCTGGGCTCTGCACCGTTATCAAGACAGTTTTTCGCACTCCTTTCCACCGGGCGCGCCGTTAAGCGATCTTTCACACGCGCGCGACGGCGCCACTGGTATAGCCAGAGACGCTTTGCTGCAAATCCACAGGCTGTACCCGAACACTAACTATGGCCGGGGGGCGGCGGTCTGGCACGCGCTGCTCGGTTATTACCCTGACGATTATCGCGTCAATCCGGAACAAATGGCGCGGGATGGGGCGATGGAAAGAGGGTCGCGGAATTATATAAGGATGTTTTACACCGTCTGGAGAACCGTGCGCATGATCAGGACACCGGTGCCGCCGGGGCTCAGGCCCCCTTCGCTGATTTTCGGCCCGCAGCACGTTGCTCCTTACATCAGGAGGAATTAGCATGAGTGGCCGGTGCGGAACTAAGCTTGTCAAAGAGCCGGCCTCAGCCGGCTTTATACGGAGCATTCTGAGGAAATACCAGCTTGTCCGCGGTTGGCGCGGCTTTCCGAGCCTGTACCACCTGCCGCATAATCTGAGGATGCTGTTCGAAAGCCGGACAAGACCAGGCCGGGCTGATTCATCCGTCTCCTATATTTCCGCGGCGCAGGTTAACCAGGTGCGCGATAAGTGCCAACGTCCTAAGTTTCCGGCGGGGGAAGCAGGACAGTGTTTAAGCCGCTTTGATTTTTTAATCGGTACGGTGCTTTCCAAAGCTGCTGGCGGATTACATCGCCTTAATAAATTAATATTTTTCGAAAGGGAGACGGTAATAAACAGCCAGGGTTTTGGAACCGGTTTGGGCAGGCAGGCATGGAATGCCAGGCCTGCCGGGGTCGGCGGGGCGGTTCCGCTGTCGTGTGGGTTGGGAGGTCGATGCAAAACTACGCCTGATAATTGGGAAGTGCGAAATCGGAGATTAGAGGTGAGACTTTTTTCAGGAAATCGCACGACGAATTCCATTAAGTTTCCCACTACCAATATTTCACATCCCACTGCTCAAACGGCCTCCGGGACCTTTTCTAAGTTTGACCGCCGGAAAACGCAAGGTATCTTTTTACCTATTAATATGTTCACTCTCTTAGGAGTTCGGCAGGCGGCGGTACCGGAAACCGGCGGGAAGACCAAAACCGTTGTTCGGGGAGGGCCGTGTCCACCTCCCGGGAATGTCTGGATTCGCGTGGCAGGACCCGGGCGTGAAGCGGGTGTCCGTTACAATGAGGGCTGGACGAAGGAAGGACCGCGGCCGGGAATGGGTCAGGGTTGTTTTCAAACGGGGTCCGCAACCATGTATCGCTGTGGTACCGGAAGGTTGCGATTGGTGGTCGACGGATCCTTCCGCGGGGCTGTCGGAGAAAGGCTGCGCGGTGCCGTGACGGCAGGTGGGTCTCGTTCAGGAAGCCGCAAGCCGCCCGCCGTTTTTGTCGGCGAGGTTTCGAAAAATTCTTTCGGCTGTATGCAAGTGCGGGACAGCCGCCGGTACGCCACAAGCGCTGCTGTTCCTGACCGCCGGAAGATTTTTCAAGGTCTTGTTTCACGGCAAGGGATTCTCGGTTTTACAGCGGGGGGCGGTTTCCGGCACCCGCTGTCGGGAGGAAGGGTACTAAAACTGCCGCGAAGGGTATTGAAACTGCCGGAACGAGCGGATTATCACGGGGCTGAAAACAACTTCGTAAGGAAGCCGCTGGCCGGCAGGAAGATTATGTCGTTCCCGCCGGTGCAAATGTTCACAAGATCGGCTTATTCAAAAAACACCGCCACGGCGGTTTTGCCGGACGGGGCGGTTTCGGTGCGCCCCCAGGCAGACCGGCGCGACCGAGTCGAGGAACAACCGCCGATTTCCGGCGCCCGTGATTTTTCGGTTACAAAGATACCCCAACCGCACGGGGTTGATCTGAGCCGCCTTGCCGATCGGCTCTACGGTCTGATCGAGCGAAAGTTAAGAATCGAGCGGGAAAGAAGGGGTAAGCCGTGCTGGTAAAGGCTTTTCTGGCACGCAAGGATGATCCGTCACAGGCGGTAACGTTTTTGTTCAATCCCGCCGAGTTTACGGTGGAAAAAAGCAACGAGTTTTCAGAGGTCAACATTCCCGGCCTCCCTTCGTCAATCCTGCAGTTCGTCAAAGGCGGCGCTCGCACCCTTACCATGGACCTGTTTTTCGATACTTACGAACAGGGGACGGATGTGCGCCAGTATACGGACCGGATCACCGGTTGGGACGCCGGGGCGATGTTCAGCAAACTGCAGGGCGGCAAGAAAGGCTTGATGGACCTCGATTCGGACCTGCACGCCCCGCCGGTCTGCCTGTTCGTTTGGGGAACGTTCGTTTTTCAGTGCATCATCGAAAGGGTGAGCAAAAGATTTACCATGTTTCTGCCGGAGGGCGTTCCGGTCAGGGCCACCCTGAACGTTTCCTTGAAGGAGTATCGGGACTACGAAACCCAGGTGAAAGAGGTGGGTTACCAGTCGGCGGACAGGACCAAAAGGTGGACGGTAAAACAGGGAGAAAGCCTGTGGCTTATTGCGACGAAGGCTTACGGGGACCCGGCTCTCTGGCGGCCGATCGCCGAGGCCAACGGAATCGAAAATCCGCGGGTGCTGTCTGCGGGGCGGGAACTGACCATCCCGCCGCTGGAATAGGAAAATGGATTTCACGGCTCTGGCAAAAAAGTATAAGAACTTTTACGTGCCGCGCTACGAGGTTCTTGTGGCGGATACAAACGTGGCGCGAGACAAATTAATTGAGATTAAGGGCGTCACGGTGGAAGATGTGTTGGACGGGGCCGACCGGTTTTCATTTATCGTTAACGACCCGGGGGCAAAATGGACCGACAGCGGGTTTTTCGAGCTCGGCGGGGAAGTGGAGATAAAAATGGGTTATTCAGACCAGTTAAATACCACGCTGGTGGGTGAGATCGTCTCCCTGCGGACTGTTTTCCCCGCGGCCGGAACGGTTGAGTTGGAAGTCAGCGGTTATGACCTGTCGCATCAGTTTACCAGGGTCCGCCGCGAGCGGACCTTCCGGGAAATGAAGGACAGCCAGGCGACGGCCGCCATTGCCGGCGAGGCCAGACACAAGTTGAACACGGAGATCGAGGATACCGATACCATACATCCGGTTATCGTTCAGAGCCGGCAGACCGACTATGAGTTTCTTACTATGCTTGCCGAGCGTAATTTTTTCGAATTTCTGGTACGGGAGCGAACCCTGTATTTCCAAAGGTCCCGGCCACAGGAGGAGGCGGCGGTGACGCTCGAGTACGGCCGGTCGCTGACGAGTTTTAGCCCCGAGGTGAATACCGCCGGGCAGGTAAGCGAGGTTGTCGTAAGAGGTTGGAACCCGCAGACCAGAGAGGCTATCGTTGGCAGGGCGCGCAGGGGAAGCGAGGAGGCGCGGGACCAGACGCGGGCGAGCGGCGGGGAAATGGTGGAGGAGATATACGGCAATGTCGAGGAACGGGTGCTGGACAGGCCGGTGTTCAGCCGGCAGGAAGCCGATAACCTGGCCCGGTCTATTCTAAACAGACTGTCCGAGGGGCTGGTCAAGGGAGAAGCGGAATGCATCGGCTTGACGGAAATCAGAGCGGGGACGGTCGTCGAGCTAACCGGTCTCGGCAAGACGTTCAGCCGTACTTATTACGTAGAAAGCTCAACCCACAACATAAGCGGCTCCGGATACACCACATCCTTTAGGGTAAAGGAAAACACTATATGAACATCACGGATTTGCTGGCAACAGATCCACGGGAACCGGGCGAGCAGCGTGTTTACGGGGTTGTCGTCGGGATCGTGACCAACAACCGGGACCCGGAAGGCATGGGCCGGGTAAAGGTGAAATTTCCCTGGCGTGACGATACCGACGAGAGCTTCTGGACGCGCATGGCCGTGCCGATGGCCGGGAAGGAGCGCGGAACGTATTTCCTGCCCGAAGTAGGGGATGAGGTGCTGGTCGCTTTCGACCGCGGGGATATCCGCTGTCCTTACGTGCTCGGGGGGCTCTGGAACGGGGTGGACACCCCCCCCGAAACCAACGCGGACGGCAAGAACAACGTCAGGAAAATAAAGTCGCGTAGCGGGCACGAGATAATTTTCGCCGACGACGCCGAAGGCGGCAAGGAAAAGGTGGAGATCCACACCGCGGCCGGCCATAAGATCCTTCTAGACGACGCAAAAGGCGGCGAGAAAATCGAGCTTGTGGACAAGACGGGTAGTAACTCGATTAAGATAGATTCCGTGCAAAACACCATCGCCGTCGAGAGCGCCATGAATCTGAAAATAAAGGCGCAGATGGTCGAGATTGAATCCGGCGGGATGATGACAATCAAGGCCGGAGCGACGCTTACGATAAAAGGGGCGCTCGTGCAGATCAATTAAAAGTTACGGGTTACGGGTTGCGAGTCAGAATATAGAAAGTAGAAGACGGAATCCGGGCTCTATTAATGGTGATTTCTTGAACTTTGAACGTCGAACCTTGAACCTTGAACGGACCCGAATGGTCCATCATCTTTGGCTGAACGCGGGAGGTTAAAGCGTGGGATTGCCGGCGGCGCGTATGGGAGACTTGACCAGCCACGGAACGCCCCTGTCGCCCGGACCGGGCAGCGCCAACGTGCTGATCGGTGGGATGCCCGCCTGGCGTGTGGGGGCGGACTTCCATACCTGTCCCCTGGTTACGGGTACGGTGCCGCACGTCGGCGGAATGGTGTCCTTGGGCAGCATGACGGTATTGATAAACGGCATGCCCGCGGCGCGGCAGGGCGACATGATCGTGGAAAGCGGGCCTCCCAACAGCATCACCATGGGGTGCCCGGTGGTACTGATCGGCTGAAATGCAGGTATTTCAACGATCTTGCAGGGCGCGGTGATAAGCAGCGCCTGGCTTTGTCGGCGACGCCGGCCGGATGCTCACGTACCAACCCAGTACGCTGTGCTCCGTCCAGCATCGTCCTTCGTGCCATGCTTGCTTCTGACCGTGCTCCGTCAAAACACCAACGTGGTTAACTGAGCATTTGCGCTGAAAGGAACGGTGGCGGTATGGAAACGGCGCGGGAATTTCTCGGGCGGGGTTGGGCCTTTCCGGTGGGAACGGACGATAGGGGAAGGGTTAAGATGTCCCGGGAAGAGGAAGATATCAGAGAAGCGATCTGGATAATCCTGAGCACTGCAAAAGGGGAGCGGGTGATGCGTCCCGATTTCGGCTGCGGCATTCACGATTTTATCTTTGCTTCGGTCAATTCCGCCACGGTAAGCGTTATCGAGAGCAGTGTCCGGGAGGCGCTGACGCTCTTCGAGCCGCGCGTGGAGGTAACCGGGGTGCAGGTGTCCACCGAAAGGCTGGCCGAAGGCCAGTTGCTTTTAAACATAGATTACAGGGTGAGAAGCACCAACAACCGGTTTAACATGGTTTATCCTTTTTACCTGACGGAGGGAAAATAGATGTCCGGGGAAGCGCCGCAGATCGAGCCGAGGGACTCTGCCGCGATATTTAAGAAACTCAGGGAAATTACGCCTTTTTACGTTCCGGAGTGGCGGATGGAGGACAAAGACGCCTCGTTCGCCCTGTGGAAGTGTTTCGGGTACCTGCTCGGCACGGTGATCAACCGGTTGAATAAGGTTTCGGACAAGCATTTCCTTGCCTTTCTCGAAATGCTCGGCGTCAAACAACTGCCTGCGCAGCCTTCTAAAGGGCCGCTAACCTTCATACTTTCCCAGGGCGCCGGGGAGAATGTGCGGATACCGGCGCGCACTCAGGTCGCCGCGGGTGAGGTAACCTTCGAAACGGACGGGGAGTTCTGGGCGACACCCGCACAGCTTTCGGTCATGTACGGGGTAGACCCGTCGGCTGACGGCATTTTCACGCCGCCGCCGTACTTTATGGTTGACGAAGAAAGAACTCCTTTTGTGACGGCTCTTGCCGCTACCGCCAAGTCAGGCGACAATGAGCTGTTTCTTGAAGACGCTTCGGGGTTGGCGGTGGGGGATTACGTTAAAATCGGTGGTAAAGAGTGTTGTACCGTCGGGGCCGTCGAAGGCGAACGGGTGACCTTGCGCCAAAAGCTTTCCGCCGTTTACGGTCCGGGGGAAACCGTGGAAAAGGTTCTGGATTTTGAGCCGTATACCGGCTTGAACGTTCAGGAGCACGCTTTTTACCTCGGTCATGATTACCTTTTTAACCTTAAGAAGGGTACCGGCAGGGGGCACGTTCTGATCAAGCTGTACCTCAAGGCGTCCCGACGGTGGCAGCCCGCCGATCTTACGGCGCTGAAGGCTTTACGCTGGCAGTACTGCGGTGAGGAGGCGAGAACCGGCGCTGAAAAATGGCTGCCTTTCCGTGTCTACAGGGTGACGACTCTGAAAGACGCGCCGGATACGGCGGAAGTGGGCCTCTGGAAGATTTGCGGCAGGCAGACGCTGCAAAAAGAGATCGACGGCGTGAGTTCTTATTGGGTCAGGGCTGTTGCCTCGGCGGCGGAGCTCGCGCTTCCCGCTCTTTCCCACGTCCGGGCCGCCGTTTTCAACCTGGCGGGGGTGGATATGGCCTTCGCCAACGACGTACCCGTAAACCTCGAAAGCGATTTTTATCCCTTCGGGGCAACCCCGCGGGTTAACGATACCTTTTACCTGGCCAGTCAGGAGAGTTTTACGAAAAAAGGAGAAACCGTCGACATTCATTTCGGGATAGCGGCGTCAAGCAGTCCGGCGCCAACCGAAGACCTGTCACTGTCCTGGGAGTATTGGAACGGAAAGGGATGGCAGGCGGTCGATGACGTCCGCGGCTACCTGAAACGGCGGTCAACCAAAGAAGAAGTCGAGTATAAGTTTCAGGGCGACGGCGGCGTCTGTTTCACCTGCCCGAAGGATTTTGAACCGACGAAGGTCAACGGACAGAAGAATTACTGGCTGAGGGTTAAAATCTTAAGCGGCGGCTACGGTTTGGAACAGGTTCTTGAAATAGAAAAGATGATTTACAAAAGCCTGACGGCGGTACGGCCGCCCTTGCTTGATAAGGTCAGGGTAAAGCTTGCGGAACCGCAAAAGCACTACCTGGATTGCGCGCTTACCTACAACGCGCTGCAATTCTGCCCGATCACGGCGGCGAGCAGGGGAGGCGGCGAACCTATTAAAGCTTTCGCCTCTCTGGAGGAGACTCATCCGACACTCTATCTGGGCTTTGACCGGAAGGTGGACAGGGGGCCGGTCAGTATCTTCTTTTCTGTGGAAGAACAGGTTTATGAAGAAGAGGACGCGCCTCGCTGGGAGTGGCAGTACTACCGGGAAAAGGACGGACAGGGCCAGTGGGTGCGCCTGGAAGTAGAGGACGGCACGAGGAATATGACCGTCTGCGGGGCGGTGGCATTCGTTGTGCCGGAGGACGCGGCGCGGCTTTACAGGTTCGGCGCGCGGCTTTATTACCTGCGTGCGGTGGACATAAAGGACAGATTTTGCAACTCGGGTCCTGACGGCGGCTCGTATTCGGGTAAGCCGTCGCTCAAGGCCAAACCGGTGCTTAAAATCCCCGTCAAAATCACAGCCAAAGTTTCGGCGGCGATTTCAATGCCTGTTCCTCCGTTGCGGATTAAAGGAATTTACCTGAATACAACCTGGGTGGAGCAGTTGGAAACGATTCAGGATGAAATCCTGGGTTCAGGCAGCGGGGCGGCCGGCGAGTCTTTTGCGTTGTCCAAGACTCCCGTCGTCCAAGAAGAAATATGGGTGAACGAAGCCGGCGGGGCTGTCGCAGGAGACCTGAAGCTGCCGGCGGGCACGGATGTCGTTGAGGTCGCCGGGCGGGACGGCAAAACAAAGGACGTCTGGGTAAAATGGCGGCCGGTAGCCGACTTCGGCGCTTCACGAGCGGCGGATCGCAATTACATCATCGACGCGGCCGGGGGAGTGGTCGTGTTCGGGGACGGGGTCCGCGGCGCGATCCCGCCGACCGGACGGAAGAATATAAAGGCGACGTACCGGTGCGGCGGCGGCGTTCAGGGCAATGTTGATAAAGACAGTATCTCCACCTTGAAAACGGCGCTGGCCTTTGTGGACAAGGTGCGCAACCCGCAGGCCGCGGGCGGCGGAACGGAAGTTGAAAGCGTGCCGGCGTTGCTGGCCAGAGGTCCATGGAGCGTCAGGCATCGGGGACGGGCCGTTACAAGCGAGGATTTCGAACAACTGGCGAAAGAGGCGTCGCGGGATGTGGCGCGCGCCAGGTGCCTCCCGAACTGTGACCGGCAGGGGAACTATGCGCCGGGGTGGACGACTGTGCTCGTCATCCCGGACGGCCGGGAGAACAAACCGGCCCTGACCCCGCAGTTGAAAAGACGGATTGAGGATTATTTGAAGACGTTGATGTCCAATGTGGTGGTCGCAGCCGGAAGACTGCAGGTTATCGGGCCGGTCTACGCGGAGATTTCCCTGCGGGCAGTCCTGGTCACCCGGAACATAAATGCGGTTTCGTCGATTGAAAACCAGGCCTTACGGGAGCTTGAAAGTTTTCTGCATCCTCTTACCGGCGGCCGGCAGGGAAACGGCTGGGAATTCGGCCGCGCGCCCTGCGTTACCGATTTCTACAGCCTTTTCGAGCAAATCCCGGATGTTGATCATGTGGATGGTTTATCCCTGGCGGTGGGCGGGGAAGGGATGCCGGTGACGGAAATAAAACCGGGGAAGCAAACGGCGCCGGAGATGCCTCCCTGGGGGCTTATATGCAGCAGCGGGCGCCACGAACTCAAGGTCGAGTTCAAGGGAGTCTGACATGCCCGGCATTCAGCGGCACCGCGGAGGATGAAAATAGCAGTGATTTAGGCGGTTTTATCCACAGCAAAACTTGCTTTGGTCCCTTAACTTAGAACTGTGAACTTAGAACTGTGAACTTAGAACTGTGAACTTAGAACCGTGAATTATTCCCAAGGGAGGTGAGACCGGTGCCTTTACCCATACCCAACCTTGACGATAAGACGTTTGCCCAATTGATCGCGGAGGCGGTAAGGCTTATCCCGCAGTATGCCCCGGAGTGGACCGACCACAACCTGAGCGATCCCGGGATAACCTTTCTCGAGCTGTTTGCATGGCTTGCCGAGACACAGATCTACAGCCTGAATCAGATTACCCCTCGGCACTACCTGAAGTACCTGCGTCTTCTCGGACTTACGCCGCTGCCGGCGGCTCCCGCCAGGGCGCTGGTCAATTTTACCGCCGCTGATACGCACGTCCTTCTGCCGCGGTCGACGCAGGCGGTTACCGCGGAAGGAATCGTCTTTGAAACGGATGAGGCCGTAGACGTCCTGCCGGTCTCCCTTGAAAGGGTTGTAGTCTTCGACGGTTACAGCTTTCTTGATTGTACCGATGCCAGCCGGCATACCGGAGTCTTCTACCACGCCTTCGGGGAGAAGGCGCGCGCCGACGCCGGGATGTACCTGGGTCTGTCTTTTGACGGTGCCGCCGTAAAAGGAAAAGAGCTTAAGCTGTATCTTTGCCACTATGATAAGGACCTCCCGCCGCTGCCGGCGCCAGCCGATCCCGAAACAATGCGGCTGTCGGCGCGGGTGCGGTGGGAATACCTGAATGGCGCCGGATGGTTTGAGTTTAAGCCCACGGGGGACGGGCTGGTTGAAAACTTCGCGTGTCCGGGTGGTCTTGTTCTTCAGGTTCCGGCGAATATTGAAACAAGCGGTCTTTATGAGTTCGGAGAATACTTCTGGATCCGCGCCGAGGTTGTGCAGGAGGGGTACGAGATCCCGCCTCGTCTGGATACCATCCTTCTAAACACTACCGGGGCGACACAGGGAGTATTCGTGGAGGAGGTTGTGGGCACCGGCAACAGCCTGCCGGGACAGACGCTCTCCGCAAGCATGACGCCGGTTTTATCCGGAAGCCGGGTGCTTGAGGTGGAGAAAGCAGGCGGCGGCTGGGAGCCGTGGACGGGGGTCGATGACCTGGAGGCGTCACGTCTGGAAGACAGACACTACCTTCTCGACGCGCAGACCGGAACGGTCACCTTCGGCGACGGGATAAACGGCATGGTCCTTCCAAGCGAACGGAGGATAAGGATGCGTTACCGCAGCGGCGGCGGCCCGGCGGGGAATGTCGCCGCCGGAACGATAACCGTGCTTCCGGGCGTAACGGGAGTGTCCGTATCGAATCCGTTTCCGGCCTCCGGGGGCGGTGATCCGGAAACCCTTGCCGCCGCAGTTCTGCGGGCGCGAGAAACGCTGAAATCATCTACCCGCGCGGTAACGGCGGACGACTTTGCCGCCATCGCCGGGCACACGCCGGGGCTCAGGGTGGCGCGCGCAAAAGCGGTAGCCGATCCGGCAAGAAACGTGGTAAAAGTGATTGTGGTCCCTTTCAGTTTCGATAATGAACCGGTGCCGGGCAACGGTTTTTTGCAAACCGTAAAGGAGCACCTGAACCGGCATCGTTTAATTACCACGGTGGTGGAAACGGCGCCGCCGCGTTACGTCAGGGTGTCCGTATCGCTCTCGGTCAGGGCGGATCCCGGAGCCGAGCCCGGCGCGGTAAAGGAGGGGGTTCTCACGGCCCTCAGACGTTTTCTGCATCCCTTGCAAGGCGGAGTGGACGGTGCGGGCTGGGAGTTCGGGCGCGGGGTGTTTCAATCCGAGCTTTACGCGGCAGCAGCCGGTGCCAACGGCGTTGACTGCATCACCGGGCTGTCGTTCTTTCTTGACGGGACGATCGATGAAACGACGCTTGTCTGTTCCGGGCGGCATGCGGTGGACGTGGCCGCGCCGGAAACCGCGTGCAGGGGGGCAACTATTCATGCCTCCCGTGGGACGCGACGATAAGCAACGCATTGCTGTGTCAGCCGGCGAAGCCGAATCCTCATGTACGTGCTAGAACGCTCCGGTTCGTCTCCGCCGGTCTTCCTGGCACTGCATTACTTCTTGTCGCGCTCCGTAAGTGTTAGGTCATAGAGTTACGCAGGGGGAAGACGTGATGTCTGAAAGAGAAGTTCAGTTTCTTACGCTAAACACCCGGTCCCTGTGGGAGGAAGGTACACTCGACAACCTGACAGCGGGGACAGAAGGATTGACACTGGAAAAAACAGCTTCCTACCGTTTTGCGGGGAGCTACGGGGAGATCCAGGGGAATCCGGCGTGTTTCGCCCTGGACCGGTGCGGTTTGATCTATCTGTTGGACGAACCGACGGGAATGCTTTCGATTTTCGACCCGTCTGTGGGCATGGAAAGCAGACCTCGGCCTCTCCCGTTTTCCGGGGCCAAGGATATCGCCCTCGGCGCCGCGGATATTTATGTCACCGATGAGAGCAGGGTTCTCGCGGTCGCGCGGGTCAACCTCCAGATCAGGTGGGAGGTGAAGGTGCCGGCGCCCGTTCTGCTTGCTCTCGACGGGACGGAAAACCTTTACCTGCTGGACCGGACCGGCGGCGGGATTCTGAAGGTTGATCGCGGCGGCGCCGTCAGCGGGCTTATTGCAGACCTTATTTCTCCCAAGGCTTTTTGCTGCGGGTTGGACGGCCTGCTGTATATTTTAACGGAGAACGAGGTTTTATGGTATACGTCCCAGGGCGTGCCTAAAGGGGCAGTTTCTCTGTCCGGCATCCGCGAAGATTTTAAACCGGCCTGCCTGGCTGCCGACAGGGAGGGCGCCGTTTACCTGGGCGGCCTTGATGAGGAGGGGTTCCCCTGCCGGCTGGATACGGAAGGAAAACCGGAGCGCCTTGGATACCGGGGCGCCGTCTACCGGATGGCGTTAAACGAGCGGGGCGACCTGTACCTGCTCGGCAGGGAGAAAAAATCCGCCGGGAAACAAATCTCCCGGCTCGAACTGGCGGATGATTACTTGAGTGAAGGCACGTACGTTTCACGGGCATTCGACAGCGCAACGGTTGACTGCCGGTGGCACAGGTTTGTACTTGACGCGGAGGCGCCGGAGAACACCCGGATCGCGGTGAGCTACGCTGTTACCGCCGTCCCCGGCGATGCGGACGACGCCGTTATGGGGGAAGAGGCGGTTAACCCCACGGATGCTCTGATCACCGGTCCGCCTGGGAGATACATACGTTTCCGCTTGCGCTTATACACCAAGGATCCCTCACGGACGCCCCGTCTGAAAAGTATGAAGGTGTACTTCCCGCGCGTTTCTTATCTGCGCTATCTGCCGGCGGTTTACCAGGACGACGAGGAAAGCAGGGATTTCCTCGAAAGGTTCTTATCCCTCGCCGAAACCTTTGTCTCAGAACTGGAAGAAAAAATCCATGATATAACCGCCTACCTGGATCCCGGCGCCACGCCCGGCGAATTCCTCTCCTGGCTTTCTTCGTGGCTGGCCGTCACCCGTTATGAGAACTGGCCGGCGGCCAAGACCCGCACGCTGCTTCGAAACGCCCCGGAGATGTACCGTAAAAGGGGCACGCGCGGGGGCATAGAGGAGATGATCGCGCTCTACCTGAGCGACGTTTCGGAGACGGGCGAGGTAGTCAAGAGCCGCGGAAAGCCGATTATCGTGGAATCTTCGCGCTTTACGGGTATAGCCCGCGAAGGAACGATCTGGGCTAAGCTGTTCGGGATCAATCCGTATTGTTTCTGCGTGTTGCTTAAACCCGAGCAGGTCGCTTCCGAACAGGATTTGGGCGTCGTAAAGACGATTGTGGAATACGAAAAACCGGCGCATACCTGCGCGGGGGTCAAGGTGCTGCAGCCCTGGTTCTTCCTTGACTGGCATACCTACCTTGGTATTAACACCGGCCTTGCGGAACAGAAGTTCGTGGCCGGGCGCAGCATTTTAAGCCGCGATACGATGGTGGACGAGGTGGAGGAAGGCGGTGAGCTGGAGGTTCGTTCAAGAGCGGGAATGGACACCGTTATTACGTAAGAGGCCGTTACATAACTGTTTTTTGCGGCCTCCGGGGTCAAATTTTATTCTGACTTTCAGCACGTCGAACAGACCTCAAAGGTCTGTCCGTCTGAGCTTTAACTTAGAACTTAGAACTTAGAACTTAGAACTTAGAACTTAGAACTTAGAACTTAGAACTTAGAACTTAGAACTTAGAACTTAGAACTTAGAACTTAGAACTTAGAACTTAGAACTTAGAACCTTGAACTTTTAAGAGGAGGTTTTTACTAAATGGCCGGAAGTGACAGCAAATGCGGGGGAGAGACGACGAATAACCTTTTTGCGCTGCAAAGGTTTGAGCGTAACGCCTACTTTTACGGCAAGCTGATGACGGTGCGGGACTTCCAGCTCGAGCAAAGTTATTTCAACCAGAAAAGGTTCCTCAACGGAAGACTGATCCACGGTCAAGGGATAGTCTGCGGGCTTGAGGTAAAGGGAACCGGATTCGGTACCGGAAGCGCGAGCGAGAAACTGGTGGTGTCCGTCACGCCCGGTGCGGCGCTCGACGGCTGCGGGCGTGAGATTGTGGTGGACAGGATCGTGAACGAGGAAGAGGTTGATATTCCGGGGATCGAATCGCTGACCGGAACGAAGAAGTTTTATCTGTTCCTGAAATACAAAGAGTCGCTCGGTGAGCCCGTTCCCGCCCTGGCGAACGCTTCGAACTGTGAAGAGGTTTGTTGCAACAGCAGGATCAAAGAAGGATTTGAGTTCATTCTCAGCGACCAGGAGCCTCCTGCGGAAGAGCCGGTAAACCCGGAGAAATCCGATCCGTGCCCCTTGGGCGAGGACGAAGGGGTTTTGCTGGCGGCGCTCGACATCAACAAGGAGACAAAAACGGCCGCCGTAAACGCCGCGGAAACCAAGAAGCACCGGGGCTATGTCTACAATAACCCGCTGTTGTACAGCCTTCTGAGCGAACACAAGAGCGATCACAGCAATCCCCACGATGTCAAGCACGCGCAGACGGGACCCGCCGGCTGGGACCAGACGGAATCCGCCGGCGACGCAAACAAGCGGAGCAAACACCTGTCCACCGAGGACGCCGGGAAATGGAACAACGCGGCGCAGGCGATCACCGCGCACAAGGGCGATTTCAACAATCCCCACCAGGTCAAGCACGGGCAGACGGGACCGGTAGGCTGGGACCAGGTGGACGCGAGCGACCCCAACGATAAAAAGAGCCGGAAGAAGCACGTCTCCACGGAGGACGCCGAGAAGTGGAACAAAGCGGCGGAAAATCCGCCGGAGCCCATAAAGCATTATAAGATAAAAATCTCGGAAGTCGCCCAGGGACAGAGGAAGGAACAGGATATCGAGATAAAGCTGAATTACAACGAGCCGGTCGTCCTCGGCGTTGAAGTGGTATTCAACAAGAAGATTTTTGATAAGTTTATCGAGGGGATTAAGGAAAAATACAAGCCCGACGAAGAAGCCCTGAAAAAATGGCTGGAGCAAATCACCGCCGTAATAAAAGAAAACAAAATCGAAGAAATCAACGAGTACTATACCGGAGACCTGTCGCTCATGAGTCTGTGGGCGCTGGTAATCGGCGTCGGGACAGCGCCCGTGGTTGTGCGCCAGCCGACGGAGGGCCTGCTGGGTGTGGGACTTAAGCAGATCCCCGCTCCCGCGTTGGCGGCGCGTATCGACCGCGTGGGGAAGAAACTGAGTATAATCCTGCAGGACAGAAGGGTTGCGGAGGCGCGCTTAAAGGAATTTGTGGATTATACCGTAGTCTTCTGGATTGGGGCGGCGAAGACGGTCAAGGAATTGTAACTATTCAGGCACTCCGTTGGGCGCGGCGATAGGCTGCGCATAGCTTTGTCGGCCGCCACCGGCCGGATGCTCACGTACTTCTAGGTACGCTCCGCTCCGTCCGGTATCGGTCCTTCGTGCTCTGCTTGCTTCTCACCGCGTTCCGTTAGTGTAATATAAGTTAAATAACCGAGTTTGTAGGGTGGGGTGTGCCCACCGTCTCAGCAGATCACCCGGACGGCGTCCGGAACTAATGAAAATTCAGCCGGTAAATAGCCTGCCGGCTCGCCGTCGGCTTCGACACAGACACGCTCACGGGAGTCGATAACTATACAGCGCCCGCGCCGGAGGTTCACTTTTGGGTGGTCCAGGTGCCTGCCGCCGTATACCTTTAAAAGGTTCAGCGCGAGTTCGAGGCGCGGCATGCCGCGGATGACCACGACGTCAAAAAGTCCGTCGTCCATCCTCGCCTGCGGGGCGATAAACATACCGCCGCCGAAGTACCGGCCGTTTGCCAGAGCGACGGTGGTTATGTCGATCTGTCCGGAAACGTCTCCGTCGATATCGATACGCACCGTCTTAGGACGGTAGGCGGACACGGTAACGAGCGCGCCCCTCAGAAAAGACCAGAATCCGCCAAGTTGTTTACCGGCGCCGTTGACGCGCGCGGCGGTTTCACCCCCCAGACCGGCGTCGGCGACGTTCAAAAAATAACGCCGGGAAGCGCCGTTATCCTCCGTGCTGAACGTGATTAGCCCCACGTCGACCAGAAGCGCCCTTCCTTCGACCAGCCGCGCGACCGCCCCGGCGGGTGACCGGGGGATGCCGAGGGTACGGGCAAAATCCCTCCCTGTACCGCAGGGGATGATCCCCAGCCGCGCCCGGGCAGGGATGTCCTCCGCAAGCAGACCGTTCACGACCTCGTTGACCGTGCCGTCCCCGCCGACGGCGACGACGCAGTCGCAACCCTGGCCCAGGACTTTGCGCGCGAGCTCTGCTCCGACGCCGGGCCGGTCCGTAAACCCGTACGTGAAATTAAGCCCGGCGCCGGTTAAGAGCCGGGCGATTTCCGGCCAGACCCGCCGTACCGACCCGTTGCCGGCAGCCGGATTCACCACTAAACCGATTTTCTTTGGGGGGCACGCGGGAACGCCGCCGGATAGTTGTTGCATATCTCCCGGCGA
The DNA here is from genome assembly GCA_040755295.1 of Bacillota bacterium. NCBI lineage: Bacteria > Bacillati > Bacillota > Bacillota bacterium. Next base: position 198,337 of record JBFMBK010000001.1, read on the forward strand.
TTTTTGTCTGCGTGTATTCATTTCCTACCTCGCGAGGGTCTTTGGACATTGTATGGTTTCTACGCATCCCCAGTGGTTTCCTTTGTACCGACGTTAATATCCGCGCAAACAGCCCTCCGGCAGCTCTATTTGTGAGGCGAACGACGGCGGCCGGGTAGTTATAGTCAAAAGAACATTCCCTATGACAACGATGGCAGGCATCGGTCACCTCTTAGGACCTCTTTTTACCCTCGTCATAGTTTAAAAAGAAGCCAGGCTTACGCGTTTAAATAGTACCAATGTCGTCCTTTAGCATTTAGCAGGGGAAATGGAAAATTAGTCGAATATATGGAAAGATCGGCAACTTCGACATCTGCCGCCGTAAGTGCGTTACATATGAACTTAAAAGAACAGAACCAATTATTATGGTTATGGGAAAAAACATATATAAATTAAGGTGAATCAATCATGGGCGAAAGTTGCAAGAGTGACGAAGACATAAGAGTGGTATATCAAGTTTACACGGAAGATATTCGCCATGCAAAAAACCAGCAATGGCTTACTACATACTACGTATTGTCATTACAGGCTGCGATCGCAGGATTTGATAAATTGTTAGTTAAGAATGACGAATTCCAGGTTGAAATGATAATTGCAGCTTTTATCGCTTTAGCCATCGCCTCTATATCAACGAAAGTTCTAATGGAGTACCAATATTCATTGGTTAAGTACAGATGTTATATCGACAATAAGATCAAGCCGTTGCTTTCTGAAGCCGCTCAATGCGCAGTAGACAAAGCTCCAGCTTATAGCATTATTGAGGCTATTTGTCGAGATTTCAACAAAGGCTTCTTGTGTATTTTCGTTGCTATACTATGGATAGGAACAGCTTTTGTTCTATGGATCATTTTCAATCCTTTGTTTAAGATGCTTCCTTCTAAATATGACAATTCGTTTACGGAATTCCTGATATTTGCGATCATAAATTTGGTTTGCTTATTTATCGCTTTTGCTATTTACACAAGGAATTTGAACGCAATCAAAAGTATAGCCGAAAAAGAATATAATCAAGAGAAATGTCATACGGAGATGAAATAAACGGTGAAAGCCAAGGGGTCAGGTAAAAAACCAATCGAGCAATATGATCACAAGGGAAAAAAGCGGGTTAATAACCCGCCGGTGGGGTTGGTTACGCCGGAAACCGATAAAGAAGCGGAGAAGAAGAGGTATGCTTATGACCCGCATATCGACCCAGCTTTGGAATTTAATAGTCAACGGAGCAGGGTAGAGAAGATAATAGATGACGGACTCGGGGTGGCGACGGTTGAAGAGGCTAAGGCGGCGCTTGAGGAATTAAAGAGGCTTCAGGAGCCATATCTCGACTGGGCAGGGAAGGCGGAACGCACCTCATTTGAGGTGCCGACTGTTTCACTGCACGTTCATGAGCGAATTGATCCGCGTACAATCATTGAAGCGGTCCGCAGGAAAAACGGCAAGTCCCTAGAACAAATGTCTCTTTTTGCTGCAAAGGAAGAAAACCCGCCGCTACGAGAGGCCATAGAATTCTACAAGCATAAGCACAACTGGTCCAACCGTCTTATTGCAGGCGACTCGCTTCTGGTGATGAACTCACTGCTGGAAAAAGAGGGCATGGCCGGTCAGGTACAGATGATTTATATTGACCCGCCCTATGGGATAAAATATGGCTCTAACTTCCAACCTTTTGTAAACAAGCGTGATGTTAAAGACGGTAAGGACGAGGACCTGACCCAGGAACCGGAAATGATTAAGGCATTCCGAGATACTTGGGAATTGGGGATTCATTCGTACTTATCTTATTTGCGGGACAGGCTGCTTTTAGCTCGAGAGTTGTTGCATGAGAGCGGAAGCATATTTGTGCAGATTTCGGATGAAAATGTGCATTTGGTACGTAACCTATTGGATGAAGTTTTTAAAAAAGAAAATTTTGTCGCTCAGATCAACTACAAAAGCATGAGTGCATTAAGTCAAAGCGGTATGGCAACAGTCTACGATTATATTCTTTGGTATGCACGAGATAAGACAAGAATTAAGTTTCGGCCATTATTTAAGGAACAAAATATAACTGATGATAGGGAATACCGGTTTATCGATGATGATTCACAAATTGGATATAGAAAACTTACAGAAATAGAATTCAGTAATCTTTCAAAGAATGATTATAGCAAGTTGTTTAGACGTTCTGTTCTTACGTCGTCTGGATTTACGCCCTCATGCACCTTTGAATTTAAGTTCAAGGGAATTGATTGTAAGCCATTTGGAAACAAAAGTTGGAGAACTACTCGGCAGGGAATTGAAACACTTATTACTAACAATAGAATTTTTATTCTAGGTACTAGCCCATATTTCAAGCAATATTACATGGACTTCCCTTTGATTCAGCTTGACAATAGTTGGTCGGATACGGCCTACGCAATAAATAGAACATATGTAGTTCAGACATCCCCAAAGTCGGTTCAGCGTTGTATGCTTATGACCACTGATCCCGGCGACCTTGTGTTTGACCCTACCTGCGGTTCAGGTACCACTGCTTGCGTCGCTGAGCAGTGGGGCAGACGGTGGATTACCTGCGATACGTCGCGGGTGGCGGTCACACTGGCAAAGCAACGGTTGATAACGGCGGTCTTTGATTACTATGAGCTTTCCCACCCGGAGGAAGGGGTAGGAAGCGGGTTCAAGTACAAGACTGTGCCACATATTACTTTAAAATCCATCGCTAATAACGAAGACATTGACCGAATCTGGAATAAATATCATCCTGAAATTGAGAAGGCTTTGGCTGACTTAAGCATAGCGGCAGGGCTATCTTTGAAGGAATGGGAAATGCCTTTCGAGTTTAACCCTATCTGGCCAGAAGGAGTCCGTGAGCCTTTTGAACGCTTTAGGAGATTAAAAAAGCGGATGCAAGACAAAATGAATGAAAGTGTTCAGCGCAATGCCCAGCCGGAAACCCTTTACGACCAGCCTTTTGTGGACAACTCCAAAACAAGAGTAACTGGGCCTTTCACCGTTGAAGCGGTACCTGTTCCGGCGGTTTTGCCGTTGGATAGTAGCGAGTGGCAAGTGGCGAGTGAAAAGGCGAATGCAAAGGATCAGGCCGATTTAACTGACCACTCGCCACTAATCACTAACCACTTTGATAATTCAATCGGCCGTTCCGGTGAGACCTTACGGCAGGCGGAATGGCGGGCGGAATTGTTCAAGTGCGGCATCCGCGGCAAGAACATGCAGCATCTACTTTTCTCGCGTGTTGAACCGCTTGCAGGAACGCGCTGGCTGCACGCCGATGCGGAGACCAAACCCAACGAACTGGGTGCCGATTCCGTCAAAGATCAGGCACGGACATATTTGAGTCCGCAAAGGGCGGTGATCTCGTTCGGTCCGGAACACGGGCCGCTGGAACAGCGGCAGGTGGCGCTTGCTATCGAGGAGGCGCAAACGCTTGTTCCTAAACCGAAAATGATCATTTTCGCCGCGTTCCAGTTTGACCCGGAGGCGGCGAAGGACATCGATGAGACCGACTGGCCGGGCGTAACCTTGCTTAAGGTGCAGATGAACACCGATCTTCTTACCGACGATCTTAAGAAGAAACGCACCGGCAACGAAAGCTTCTGGCTCATCGGTCAACCGGATGTAAAAGTGGTGAGTGAGGAGTGGTTGGTGGATAGCTCAAACAGGAGGCTCTTGTCTTATGAGCTCTGTAAAAAGTTATCAGGATTTGATAGTTTGGCAGAAATCAATCGACTTGGTGCAAAAGACTTATCAGTTTACGCAGCGATTTCCCAAAGAAGAGATCTATGGGTTAACATTGCAAATCAGAAGGGCCGCGGTATCGATTCCGGCGAACATAGCGGAGGGACAAGCAAGGAACAGCACGGGAGAGTTCAAACAGTTCCTCGGGATGGCGAAGGGCTCGCTGGCCGAATTGGAAACGCTGCTGATTTTATCAGAGAAATTGACCTTCTTGGAGAGGACAAACGCAGAAGAATTGTTGTAGAACTGCGAGGAGATAAACAAATTATTGAACGGGCTTCTAAAATCACTATCCACTCGCCACTAACCACTTGCCACTATTATCAAGTGGAGGTTCTGGGATTCGATTACTACAACACAAAGACCGGCGTAATCGAATCCGGCAGTCCGGAGAGGATCGCCATGTGGATGCTGGATACGGATTACGACGGCAGGAGCCTTTTCCCCAAGCAGGTCTTCTTCCCGATGGCCGGGGAAAAGGACGGCTGGTCGCGGCTTGCGAAGAACATGAAAGCCGAAATAGAGGTTGATTTGATTGAAGTTTACCGGGGCACGGTGTCCCTGCCCTTTGAAGCAGGCAAAAACCGGCGCATTGCTATAAAGATCGTAGACGACCGAGGCATTGAAAGCTTAAAGATCATGGAGGTGGACTATTAAGGATGACAGAAATCATTGATGATCTTAGTCTACTCAATGACCAGTCTTTTTCTGATGCCATTAGCGAACTTGAAAACCTTATGTCACAAAGTGATCGGGCGTTTTTACTTGGTGCCGGGTGTAGTCGCTGCGCAGGACTTCCTTTAACTATAGAATTGACAGAAGAAGTGATAAAAAGTTTAAAAGATGGATCAACAAATAGAACACTTTTACAATCCGTAATAGACTGCTTTGCGGGCGCTGATCAAGTCACTATCGAAGATTATATGAGCGAACTTATTGATTTGCTGGCTATTGCTAAACGTCGAAAACAATGTGGTGTATCTCAGGCCACGATTAATTTGGTTGGGAAAACGTATGAATTGACAGATCTAGAGAATGCATTGGATGAAATCAAACAAAGAATATCTGACTGTATCGACAAGCCTGTAAGTATTGATATGCATAAACGATTTGTCACAGCTATACACAGAACATTGCGAACAGGGAAAGCCAAAATCAAAGCAGTTGACTATTTTATACTTAACTACGATACATTGATTGAAGATGCACTTGCCCTAGAGCGCTTATCTTACGTTGATGGCTTTAACGGTGGCGCAACCGGATGGTGGGACGCAGGGTCTTTTGAGAATGATGAAGTAGTTGCACGTGTGTTAAAAATTCATGGATCACTTGACTGGTGTTTATTAGAAGATGATACACTTCCGCGGCGCATACGTTCAGGAAAGGCTTTATCAACCATATTTCCTAGAGAAAAGGTTTTGATCTGGCCTGCGGCTACAAAATACCAGGAAACCCAACTCAATCCTTATGCACAAGTTTTGGAAGTTATGAGGCGTTCCTTAAGGCCGTACGTTGGATCCGAAGTCGTTCTTACAATATGTGGTTACCGGTTCGGTGATTCGCATGTGAATATCGAACTTGAAAAGGCTTTACATGAATCAGACGGTCGCCTAACCTATCTTATCTTTACTGAACTTGACGAGCCAGCAGGTGTAATTAAAGAATGGTTAGAAACACCGGAAATAAAGGACCAGGTGCGGATTTACGCGAAGCGCGGGTTTTTTCACGGCAAGAAGGCTATTGCTTCCAGCGTAGATTTGCCATGGTGGAAGTTTGAGACCCTTGTGAGATTGCTTGGAGGAGAACGATGATGATTTATAGCCATAATCCTAATGATCCAGTAGAAAACCTTGCTATCGGAAAGATAATTGAAGTTGACGGGAATCACATTGTTGCTGAACTTGCCTCTAATATACACGAACTGTCGCGGATATTTGGTGGGGAAACATACAGAATCGGGCAATTCGGTTCTATCGTCAAAGTTCACTTTGGTAGGCGTATTATTTACGGTTATGTTGGCCGGTTAAGAATGAAGACCGAGTACGATAAGGAAATAGGTGTTACCCCTATACCCTCGGACGCTCGAATAATAGAAGCTGACCTATTTGGCGAAGGAGAATGGGTACTCGACACCAAAGTAACTCCGTCAGAATGGAGATTATGCTTCGATCGTGGTGTTTCAACCTTTCCTTTGCCGCAACAAACAATATATTTAACGCCTAGTGAAGAGCTGCGCTTTATTTACGGACATGGTAAAGGCGCAACGATCCATATCGGTGAACACGTTGGATCTGGAGGTACTCCGTGTTATGCAGATATTAATGAATTTATAGGTAAGCATACCGCAATTCTTGGCTCAACGGGTGCCGGAAAGTCGGGTGCTGTTGCTGCTATACTCCATTCTTTGCTTGAACGCGGTACAACAATGAAGTACAGTTGTTGGACGCCTCGCATTGTCGTTTTAGATCCCCATAACGAATATGGGTCAGCATTTCCTTTACACAAACGTTTATCTACTGATGAAGGTTCGCTATCCCTGCCTTATTGGCTTTTAAATTTACAGGAAACCATTTCGCTTTTTATCGGAAAGACTGAGTTTGTAGCGACTTCTCAGGCAAATATTGTTAAGACGGCATTGCTTAATGCCAGAACTGCTGCGGCTGCTGGGATTAGCCTTGATCCCAAACAATTAACAGTCGATTCACCGACCCCCTATTGTCTTGATAAGTTTAAAGAAGAAATTAATTCGCAAAGACCACCTGGACACAATAAAAAAGAGCAGGAACCTTTTGATTCTGTTATTAATAAGTTGGAAGTTCTTCAACGCGACGCTCGAATGAATTTCCTCATGTTGCCATGGGATAAAACTTCAGATCCTTTCTCATGTATAATGTCGCAGTTCATTGGAGAAGGAAACCCTATTAGAATAGTAGATTTGTCGGGAGTTCCAAATGAAGTTGCCGGAATCACCAGCGCAGTAATTGCCAGAAGTCTTTTTAATTTTAAGATTTGGCAAAATGTTAAAGAACGGGAGGCAGAACCTATATTATTAGTTTGCGAAGAAGCTCATCGCTATGTACCCAATCGAGGCGAGGCCCAGTACGAGGCCGCTCAAGAAGCGATCCGCCGAATTGCCAAGGAAGGTCGTAAATATGGGCTGGGATTGTTTCTTGTTTCCCAGCGTCCGAGTGAGGTAGAGGCAACAGTTTTGTCTCAATGTAATACGTGGATAGTTCTGAGAATTACTAACGATATTGATCGGGAGCATGTTCGATCTATTCTTCCCGATTCCCTTGCTGGTTTATCCAAGGTATTATCAGGGTTGAGGCGTCAAGAAGCAATCTTTGTAGGACAAGCAGCAATGCTACCTTCGCGAATTTTGATACGTACTTTAGTTACAGAACAACTACCGCGTTCCTATGATATTGATTTTGAAAAAGGTTGGCAGAACCCGCCGATGACAAATGAAAGAATAGCTGAGATAGCTAATCGTTGGCGGCTACAGAAAAGAGAAAATGAGTAGTAGAAACACTATCAATAGACTTATCATTAACTCCCCCTACGAGGAGCCTAAGCAGTATTGGAGCTACGACCGGGAGACCCGTTTGTTCTCGTTAAAAGAAGGCAGGCGTCCGGCCGGGTACGTTATTGCCTCTGAACATTCCAAGACTTTTGATGATCCGGGAGTGTTTATCGAACTGCCCCTCGTAAACCAGATTCGCCCCCGCGTGAAGGCATGGCGTGAAGCGGGATACCCCGGCGTCACGGGAATAACCAAACGGTTGCTGGAACACTGGTTGAACCCGGAGGAGCGGGAATACCGGCGGTTTTTCTTCTGCCAGTTGGAAGCGATAGAGACGCTTATCTGGCTTGCCGAAGCGCCGGCGGCGGAAAAGGTCGGCATAGAAATCCCGTCGGACGGCGGGCCGTTTCTGCGGCATTGCGCTAAAATGGCTACCGGCACGGGCAAGACGATTGTTATGGCGATGCTGATCGCCTGGCAGGTGCTGAACAAGGTTACTTACCCGCAGGACACTCGTTTTTCTAAGAACGTTTTTGTTATAGCGCCGGGACTTACGGTGAAAAACCGCTTACAGGTTCTTGTTCCGGCTGGAACCAATAACTATTATGAGGAGTTTAACATTTGCCCCGGGGGTCTGTTGGACAGGCTTCGGCAGGGGAAGGTGCTTATCCGCAACTGGCACGTGCTGAACTGGGAAACGGAGGAGCAGGTCGCCAAGAAGAAAAGCGTGGACAAACGGGGCGCCAAAAGTAACGAAGCTTATATTCGGGATGTTCTCGGTGAGCTTGCGGGTGTGAAAAATATTATTGTTATCAACGATGAAGCGCACCATGCCTGGCGTGTGCCCGCAGAATCAAAAGTAAAAGGTTTGAAAAAGGAGGATATAGAGCAGGCCACTAAATGGATCGGCGGTCTGGACCGGATTCATACCGGCCGCGGAATCCTTTCGTGCTACGATTTTTCGGCGACACCGTTTGCTCCGTCAGGAAAGAAAAGTTCGGAAGAAGCGTTATTCGGCTGGATAGTAAGCGATTTCGGACTGAACGACGCCATCGAATCCGGGCTGGTCAAGACGCCCCGGGTTGTGGTTCGCGACGACGGGGTTCCGGACGCCAAGACGTATAAATCGAGACTTTACCACATTTACGAGTGGGTTAAAGACGACCTGAACCGGAAGGCGGAGGAGCAAGAGCCCCTGCCGGATTTGGTCATCAACGGGTATTACCTGTTAGGAAAAGACTGGCTGGAAGCGGCTAAAACATGGGGGGCGCAGGGGTTCCGGACGCCCCCGGTTATGATTTCCGTCGCCAACCGGACGGAAACAGCGGCGCGCATCAAATATGCGTTTGACCACAAAAAGATCCGTATTGATGAACTCTGTATTCCCGAAAGAACGCTGCATATTGACTCCAAGGTACTCGATATGGCAGAGGCGCAGGAAGAGAGCGGTTTCTTTATCGACGCCGTGGAAGATGAGGAGACGAAAGACGACTCTGCACGGAAGCTGTCCAAGAAGGAAAAGGCAGAACTTCTGCGCCAAACCGTCGATACGGTGGGGCAGGCAGGAAAACCGGGAGAGCAGATCCAAAAGGTGATCTCGGTCGGCATGCTGTCGGAAGGCTGGGATGCAAAGACCGTTACCCATGTAATGGGCCTGCGTGCTTTTTCCAGCCAATTGTTGTGTGAGCAAGTAGTAGGAAGGGGTCTGAGGAGAACATCTTACGAGATCAACCCTGAGACGGGATTGTTCGATGCGGAGTACGTAAACATTTTCGGCGTCCCGTTTACTTTTCTGCCGCACGAATCGCAGGACGGGCCACCGCCTCCGCCACCGCCGCCGAAGACTAAGATAGAACCTGTCAAGGAAAAGCAGCGGTATGAGATCAACTGGCCGAATATCATTCGCATTGATCATGTTTACAAGCCGGAACTGAAACTGAATGTAAATGAAGTAAAGCCCTTGGAATTAAATGCTTATGAAACGCCGACATTAGCGGAGCTTGCGCCTATTATCGAGGGTAAGCCCGATGTCACCAAGATTTCGGAGATTAATCTCGAAGATCTGGGCCGGAAATACCGAACCCAAAAGATTGTGTTTGAATCGGCGGCAGAAGTATTCGACCAGATGAAACCGAATTGGAAGGGGAAAAGAGAGTACTTGCTTGCCCAGGTAATCCGGCTCGTGGAAAGGTTCATTAAGTCTGACAAGATTCACATTTCCCCTGCTCTTTTTAATCATAGTGAAATAAAGCGCCGGATACTGCTGACGCTTAACATGAGCAAAGTGGTGCACCATATTTGGGGAGCCATCCGTTCAGAGAATACGGAAGCCGTGGTCCCGGTGTTCGACGGCGAAAGGCCCATTCGTTCAACAGGCGATATGCGGCCATGGTACACATCAAAACCCTGCGAGTATACAAAGAAGTCGCATATCAACCTGTGTGTTTTTGACAGCGCCTGGGAAGCCAGCGATGCCTTTGAATTGGACCGGAATCCGAATGTCGCTGCGTGGGTGAAGAACGACCATCTGGGGTTCGAGGTCCTTTATGTATATAAGGGTGTCGTACGTAAGTACCGTCCGGATTTCATCATCCGGCTGATAACGGGCGAGTTTCTTATTCTCGAAACAAAGGGTCAGGAGACTGAGCAGGACAAAAGAAAGCATGAATCTTTGGACGAATGGGTGAAAGCGGTTAACGCTCAAGGCGGTTTCGGCCGCTGGCGCTGGGCAGTAACCCGTGAACCCGGCGAAATTACGGTGGTGCTTGTGGAATGCGGGAGTGCCATACATTGCCCTGCGTGATGTTTATCGGATAATTTTAAAAGATGCGCCGTCCTTCACCTTCGGGGGAATCCCTAAAACCTTATTAAACTTTTTGGCCCTTAAAGTTAAATGGCCACGGGGACGGTTCGGGTGACAACATATATATAAATAGGCTACGATAAAAGAGAAACTGTACGCAAAGCCACCTTGGTAATGTTGACAGAACCGCCCCACTGACATTTGTGGGCGAACTGCTATGAGCCTATTACTCTACCCTTTAAGGTGGGTGGTGCTAACTTCAACTGGGAGAGTTGTTGACTCGTGTGCCAAATGAAGACAAACTCGAAAAGGTCAAGTAGACGGGACGTTCTCGTTTTGATTCCTGTTTCGCATAGATTTGTTCCCGCATGTTTCCGTTTCGTGGGAACGCCGGAAGTTAAAAGAATAACTGCTTAGGGGGTTTTCCTGTCAAAGAAGAGGGGAACAATTTGCAGAATCGGTTACAGAAAGCGGATTTCATTGCGTTAGTTTGTTCCGACAATGAGGAAGTTCGGAAGCGATTCCAGAACCGGTTTTCGGCAGAAATAAACGCTTTTGTTGAGGCAATTTTTGCTGCCTACGAAGCCTTTGAGCGGGCCATTGACAAACCCATTAATAATGAGAGAATAGCCTACGTGGCAGCATTTCTATTTAACGCCTTGGACAACCTGGTAGTCTCCACTAATTTGTTACTTGCAGGCCATCTCATAGTTTCGGGGCACCTGACAAGGCAATTCGGCGAGTCCGTCGCAATGGCTCTACTACTCTCAAATGATAATCTCAACTTCTTTTCTGAATTCAAAAGGCTGGGTCCAAAATATCCAGTTCACAAATCATTGAACTACGTAAGCAGAAACCTGCGTCAGTTGGGACTGGATAGGGGCGCTTGGGCAAAGTTTATGGAGATTAATCAGGCCTATGATACAAGCAGCCATGCATCAGCGTTTTCTCTTTGTAAAATACTCCACTTTGACAGCGGGGGTGTCAGTATCGGTGGCGACTATGATTCTTCCAAGGAACTTGGGTACGAGAAAGAGCTCAAGCGCCGTATAAGTGCTGCACGTAGCCTACAGAACGTAATTGAAGCGATCCATAAGTGAGAATAGGAACGCCCCAGAATTGCCCCTACAAGCCCCTTACGTTAGAATGGCCACAATGGGGCGCGTAGGAGGTTGTTCAAAGATTGGAATCACAGACTAGGGGACTCGAAAACCTTTATCGAAGAAAAATAAAAGCCATTTTGTAGTTACGAAGCATGATGATAATGTGCTTGATACATTTTAGTATCGTTAAAACCTTGTCTCTTTTTTTTGGTAAGCTTTACTGGTTTTCCATTTATCGGATAATTTTATGGTGGGTAGAAAAACGCGGTGTTGAAAAAGAAAACAGGGGTTTTGTAGCAGACCTGTACGTACCAATATGTATGGTATTTTCCTTAACAACGGTCTTCTGGGCACATGGAGTTTGGGTTCTGTGTGTAGGAGCATATAGACTTTACGAAATCATAATAAATCAGATAAACTTTTTGTTTGTTAAAAGAGGGACGATTAGAAGTCGTAGACGCGCGATACTTTTAGCCTTTTTAAGTTATTTTGAGATTGTCTTCTGGTTTGCGGCTGCCTTAGCGGCTCAACCCAAACTCTTTTATTTCAGTGAAGAGCTACAGACGCACTGGGTTTGTAGCAACTTAGGTCACAACTGGTCAACTTGTGGGTATCTTTATTCGAGCTTTATAAACACGACGACCTTCGGGACGACCCTTCAAATATTGCCGAAAGAGCCCCTTGGAGCGTTTATCTTGTTCCTACAGGCAATCGTTGGGTTCTTTATGACATTAGTGATCTTAACGAGCTTCATAGCTTGCCTACCTATTAGAAAGAGTACTGATCCGGCGGAGCAAGACCTACCTATTAAGGAAAGCATTGACCCTTAGTAAAAGAAAACTTATCTGGGGTCATATCTGGGGTCAGGCTTTACTTTGTGAATTTGTTTGCGTTGCACGTGGCCATAGCGTCGGGTGAAATTGAAACTGCTTGCCCTTTACGTATTAGAGAGCATTGTACTGTAACATCGGCCCGATTTCATCATCCGGCTGAAAACGGGCGAGTTTCTCATCCTTGAAACAAAGGGACAGGAGACTGAACAGGACAAAAGAAAACATGAATCTTTGGACGACTGGGTAAAAGCTGTCAACGCGAACGGCGGTTTCGGTCGCTGGCGCCGGGCGGTAATCAGGGAGCCGGACGAGGTTGCGGCGGTGTTTGCGGAGTAAAGGAGTTCCAATGGTTGCAATCTGTGGTTGGGAGATTGAGCTTTTTTGTGATGTTATAAGTGTATCTTTTGACACGGTGATGGTAAAATAAGTTAAATAGCTCAAGCGATTTACGAGCCTGGGGCAGTAAAGGTCATGGAGGTGGAATAATTGGTAGACGGCGAAGATCTGAATAAGGCTACGGAGCGGTTGGTTTCCGGTTTTCAGCCGCATAAAATAATCCTCTTTGGTTCGCAGGCGCGGGGAACCGCCGATCAGCGCAGCGACGTGGATATTCTTGTTGTATGTCCCATTTCCGGAAGTCGACGGGCGCTCATGGTGGCGATGGACCGGGCCTTGCGCGGGTTGAAATTTGCAAGAGATATCATTGTGCTCACTCCGGAAGAATTTGAACGCGACCGCCATATCCCCGGTACGGTGGCGCGACCGGCGTGGAGAGAAGGGAAAGTTCTCTATGAGCGTAGTCGATAGCGAGGTCATGCGAAAGGTTATCCAGTGGCTCGCTTATGGAGATGAGGATCTTCGGTGAAAAACTGGATGAATTGTTTAGAGAGAGTTTGGCTGAAGTATGGCAGGCGTAATATCACCTACAAATCCAATTGACCCGCTATAAAGGATTGTCATACAGCCATTAGGGACCTTATTGGAGGTCAGTTCGGAATTCGACGTTCGACGTTTGAAGTTAAGAAAGGCGGAATGTGTTATAGGCTAAAAACCGGTTGCAGGTTGCGGTGAGTCATCTTATAAGGCAAAAGCTTTGTTTTCTTCTCTTTGGAATATGGCCAATATGGCCATATTGTGTTATTATGGAGGCAAAGATTTTCGAAGGGGTGTCTTTAATGCATTACATTCCGGTTTACGAGGCCAAAAATAAATTAACATTATTAAGGCGTGGAGCCGCCGCCGGCAAAGAGTTTCTACTCGCAGATGCCAAACGGAAAGATGACCAGCCCGTTTCGCTTATTTCAACCGCTTTGCTTGATGAGTTGTGCGAGTCGAAGACTTTTTCTTATGAGTGGCTTGATCAACCCGGCGAGGAAGGCGGGCATTACTCTCTATATAATTTAGAAACGGGTGTTTACGGTGTTGGTGCTACTAGACGGGAAGCGGCAGAGGATTTTATCGACAATGTAATTGATTACGCAAGGGTTTATTTCGATGATCTACCGTTTTACCTCAGCCCTTCCGGCGGGCGCCGCGGTCATTACTGGTATTTGCGGCGTATTCTTCGTTGCGGAGAGGATAGAAATACAGTTTATCAGGTGCTCGGATTGAATAGGTTAATGGAGATCTGATGTCAAACCCTTGGGGCGCAAGGGCTCCAAGAGGGCACGGTGGAAATCAAATTGACTCGTTTTAAAGCGAAATATAGAGCGGAAAAACATGACCCGAGTTACAGAGGATTTAGCGGGGAAAGTAAGGGGTGGCGGAAACCACCTCTGTTATTGTTTTATCGCAGGCTGGCGTACGGAGTTCACACCCCGATGCTCTTTCTGATGAACGATTCGATCTTAGCGTTAACGTTTAGGATTTTTTGCAGCTCGTTCTTCTTGGCCACATCAGCTACGGATTCCTTCAGGTTCTGGATGTTCTGGCCCGCCCAGAAGATGCCGTTCCACGCCTTCCCCGTCATCTGGAGCCGGTAGGCTTCATTGAGGAGTTTTTCGGCGGTCAGGTAGTTGATTCTCCTGAAATCGTCCGGGATGTAACGTTTTATCCGGTAAGGTATTTGATACTTATCGCACAGGGCGAAGAGCGTTTTGTGCAGTTTGAGGGCGTAGTCGCCGCGCGGCGCGTAGGCCCCTTCGTAAGAATCCGGGGCGTACTTGAACCGGTACAGTTCCTCATACTCGGAGATAAGCACGGGACATTTTTCGTTGATATGCTTGAGAAACCACAGCGCCTGCGTGTCCCGCAAGGTCATACCGCCGAAAAGGATGTAGTCTGCCCCCGCGGCTTTCGCTCTTTGAAACATCTCCTCCAGCGCGGCGCCGGAGTCGCAGAGAACGGGGACGATGGGGATGAGTAACACCCCGGCCTGGACGTGCTTCGTTCTTTCCTTTATGGTCTTTATGACGTCGAACCTTGCCTGGGGGGACGGCGCCCTTTTCTCCAAAAACCGCGCTACGTCCGAATCGGCGGTGGTGATGGTCACGGAAACGGTGCACCAGTTGTTCCCGCCGATGGTCTCCAGCAGGTCCAGGTCGCGAAGAATCAGTTTTGATTTGGTGACGGTATGGACGGGGTATCTGTGCTTTGCGAGGACCTCAAGGCATTGGCGCGTGTTTTTGTAATCGGCTTCAGCGGGTTGATAGGGGTCGGTCGCACCGAACACGCCGACAACGTCCGGCAGCAGGGTTCTGGCTTTGGACAGCCGCCGGTCCAGCATCTCTTTAATGTTTTTCTTGACGATGATCGTGTCTTCGAATTCAATGGGAAGACGGTACTTGCCGCTCCTCGAATCGCAGTAAATGCAGCCGAACCGGCAGCCGTGGTACGGGTTGATCCCGTACCTCAACCAGAACCAGCTGTCGATGAATTTGTATTTGTTTAAAATCGACTTGAACTCTTTTTCGGTTATCGTCGCCATGGTTCAATCTTTTTCGGCTGTCGGAGGCGTTTTTCCTGCACGGTTTATCTCCGGAATGAACTAAAACGATCAACCGGCGGCGGGAAACGCCGGAGATTCGACCCTCAGCTTCTTTCGAAACCGCAGCAGGATTTTCGTGAAACGCTCGCCGAAAACCAGGTAGAAAACCACGTTGCCCGCGGCGTGGAAGGTATCGAGCCAAGCGCTGACCAAATACGTCGCCAGGAAGGTCTGCCAGTTGAGCGGGCGGATGAACCCCGTCCAGAACCAGAGGTTCATGATCCAGCCGAAGAGGTACCCCCAAAGAAAAAGACAAACGACCCTCCCCCCGCGGTCGAACCGCGGCGGAAACCGCAAAAACCCCGCGGTCGCCCCGGCCGTTCCCCAGGCGAACATCTGCCAGGGTGTCCACGGTCCCTGCCCGAGAAAGAAGTTTGAAACCAGCGCCGCCGTAATCCCGACCATGATACCGGCACGGGCGCCGAAAACGTACCCGGACAGCACGACGATGAAGGTCACCGGCTGGAGGTTAGGCAGGAACGCGAAGGGGATACGGCTTACCGCCGCCAGGGTGCTTAACACCGCTATGACGGCGATTTCCCGTGAGGAGACCCGCTTTTCCTCGAAGGCCCAAAACATCAGCAGCAGGGCGGCGGCCACCATTCCGAAGGCCGGGAGGCCCCAGTTCCTGCCGCCCGAAAAGCTGTGGCCGGACAGTTCCGCCCCGACGACCGCCAGGATGACCAGTACGGCCAGCGGGACCCTGATTCGGCGCCAAACCGTGCGCATATTCAAACCTTTCTAAAAATAGATCAACCGCCAAGACGCCAAGAAAACGCTATATATCAAAAACAACAGTTAAATCGCCATTTCCACACCGTTTTTCATTATTCGTTTTGCCGTAACACAGCGTAAGGCAAATAGTCCGATGTCGAGGTCGGGAAAATTAAAAAGATAAGAACAGGCCATCGTTTTTAGAAGCTGTTTTCTTTATCTGACGGCGCTGCTCTATGGCCCCTTGTTGAGATAGGGTCCCCATTCTTTCAAGGCGTCCTCCGGTGTAAGGAGACCTTGCGCGAACCCCTTGCTCAGCTTACTGATCTGCGTGGAGTAAAAAAGAGAATCACTTAAAACTGTTGATATAGGGCCGCTGCGCACGATCCGCCCGTCGAAGAGCAAAGCCACCCGGGCGGCGTACTGCGCGACGAATTCCACGTCGTGGGTGACCAGCGCCACACCCGCTCCCGCCGCGGCCCGCCGCCGCAGCATTTGTCCCAGGTCGCTTTTTAACCGGTAATCCATACCCCGGGTCGGTTCGTCGAGCAGAAGGAGCCGCGGCCCGGCCACGAGCATGGAAGCGAGGGCCACCCGCTGGCGCTCGCCGCCGCTCAGGTCTCTCGGATGTGCCCGGCGGTGCGGTTCCAGGCGCAGCTCCGCCAGAACCCGGTCGACGACACCGTCGTCGGGGAGTCTGAAGTTGCGCAGGGTAAACAGCAGCTCATCTTCTACCGTATCGCGCAACAGGTAATCGTTCGGATTCTGGGACAGGTAGGCTGTGTTCATCGCCTTCGGCCCGGTTTTCGTAGCGTTATTGTCCCACGGCCCCGCTATCCGCCCGCGCCCCGGCTTCAGAAGCCCGGCCATAACGCGCAGAAGCGTTGATTTTCCCGCCCCGTTCGGTCCCAGAACGGCCAGAAATTCACCCGGTGCGACGTTCAGCTTAATGTCCTTGAGCGCCTCCGTGCCGTCGGGGTAGGTGAACCATACCTTTTCGAGGGATACATACAATTCTTGCGGTTCGACTTCGGGGGTCTTTTCAGGTGCTTTCCGACGGCTGTTGTCCGTGTCCGCTCCGGCGGTTGGGGGGTGAGGCGTGCGGGACCTCTCACCGTTTTGCCGGTCCGGCAAAATCCGGCGCAGCATGTCCCTTCCTTCCTTAACCGTCACGGGCACCGGTGAAAATCCGGCCATGGCCCAGAAACGGGCAACGGGGGGTATGCAGGGCAGCCCCTTTTCCGCAAGCCGGCGGGCTGTTTCTCCGGGAGAACCGTCGAAGGCAATCGTCCCTTTCTCCAGGTAAACGACGCGGTTAACGAGATGAAAGCACCGCTCCAGGCGCTGTTCCACAAGAATTACGGTGAGACCCGTATCTTCGTTAAGCCGCTTAAGGAACCCGAGCAGCTCTTCGGCTGCGACGGGGTCCAGTTGAGAGGTGGGCTCGTCGAGAATCAACACCTTCGGCTGCATCGCCAGGACGGCGGCCAGGGCCACCCGTTGCTTTTGCCCGCCCGAAAGACACGCGGTGTCGGCGTTTTTTACGGCGGTCAGGTTTAAAAAGGTCATAACCTCCGCCAGCCGGCGGCCGATTTCTTCCGGCGGCAGGCCCAGGTTTTCCGGTCCGAAGGCAAGTTCCGCCTCCACGCCGGTCGCCACCAGCTGCTTTTCCGGGTCCTGAAAAACGATGCCGACCTCCCTGGCCAACTGCCCTCTTTTCATCGAGGATATTTCCGTTCCCCGGTAGGTCAGACTGCCGTCGAGCCTTCCCCCGTAAAAATGGGGGATAAGACCCGCCAGTGCCCGGGCCAGTGTCGATTTCCCGGAGGCCGATTCTCCCGCGATGAGCAGGAATTCTCCCTCATCGACAACAAGGTTGATATCCCGCAGCGCCGGATGCTCGGTTTCAGGATAACGGTAGGTTAAATCTTCGCTCTGAAATACGGCCAGCGGGACCACCCCCAGTTCATAACGGCCGGTATGGACAAAAGGAGAAAAGCCAAAATCAAAAGGGCGGGCGTTTCCCACCCTTTAACGACGGGGTCCAGGGCGGGGTAGTAATTATAGTGCAGAGAGCCTTTGGCGGCCCCGTAGAGGACGACACCCAGCGCGGTTACGCTTCCCGCGAGACAGAGGATGTCTCGGGGGCGCCAGAGGTTCGGCCGGCAGGAGGAGCGCCGCCCGCTGTTGAAAGCGCGCGCCTCCATGGCCTCCGCGATTTCCATGGAATCCTCGAGGGAGGACAGGAGCAGCGCGTCGACGAGCCCGGCATAACTCCGCGCGCGTTCCGTAAATCCGCCGCGGCTGAAGTCGACGCCGCGCAACTCCTGGATCCGGCGGATGTCTTCAAGCCGCCGGGTCATCGTAGGAAACATCCTGGCGGCAAGGCAGGACACCAGCGCCGAACGGAACGCCAGCCTTGAAAACAGGTCCAGCATCCTGTCCGGATGAACCATCAAAATATAAAGGCAAAAGATGCTGACGACGTCGAGCAGCTTGACGCTCATCACCGCGCCGTAACAGACCGCTTCCAACGACACATTCAAAGGGCCTACCACCGGCGCCCGTGGCCCGTACCACAAGATGTTTTCGCCGGCCCTGACCATCAGGGGGTTAACGAGCATAATCAGAACGCTCATGCCCAGGCCCAGTTTCAAAAAGCCGTTCCACAAATCCCATCCGCCGAGCGACAGGGCGGTCAGTCCTAATAACGCCAGCAGTCCCACCAGAAAAAGAGGATGATCCAGCGACATGGCCGTGACCAGTAAAACCGCCAGGTAAGCCAGGGCCGCAGCCGGGTGCAGCTTTTCCAGAAAGAGATTGCTGTCGCGGCGCAAAACCGAGTTAAACATTTTTACCGCCTCGTTAAAACGTTCAAGGTTCAAGGTTCAAGGTTCAAGGTTCAAGGTAGAGAATAACCTCTTCTGAGTAACTGAGACGGTCAGAATGTAGAATGTAGAATGTATAATAAAAATCCGTAACCGCTCAAAACTCCCAACTTTGAACTCGCAACTCCTAACTTGCAACCGTGACTCGGACCCCCAACCCCGTTTTCCTTCCATGTTCCCTGACTGAGGACTGTCGACCAGGGACTTAACCCGCAACTCTTAACGCGCAATACGAAACTCACAACTCGTAACCCGGTGGGCACAGTCTAACCTACAACTACTTGGCGTCTTGGCGGTTAGGTTGCAGGGTGTATTCTTACTTAAAGATTATAACCTCTTGGCTGGACGCGTTCCAATCAACGGAATACCCGAAGGCCTCGGCCACAAAGCGGGCCGGAAGGAAGACCCGCCCGTCCTTAAGGAGCGGGGGCGTATCCAACAGGCGGGTTTCGCCGTTAACGGCGGCGCGTTTATCCCCGACGGTCATCTCGACCCTTGTGTCTTCAAAAGACAGCGCCACCGTATTTCTACCGGGATCCCAGACAATATCCCCGGCGGCGACACCGATACCTGCGGCCAGGTAGCGTACGGGAACGTAAGTTCGGCCGCCGGATACGAACGGGGCGGCGTCCGCCGTTTCATTGCGGGTATTATCGCCGGTGCGTACGCTGTATCCGGCCCTGCCGACCGTAAAGCGGACCTCGCGCTCCGGTCGCTCTTCCGCATCATCGTTTTTCGCGAAAGCGTTTCTCATAAAGGCATAGAAGGGTGAACCGTGTACGATGCTCTCCAAGGCTAATACACTTTGCGCGGTAGCCATTTCATCGGCCCTGCCGCCGCTTGTGTGCGAAAAACCACCGTCCGGAAGCTGGTATCCTAAAATCGCGTCGAGGATATCACCGTTATTTTTGTGCCAGTGAGGACAAAGGGGGTCCATTCCGACGGATAACAATCCGTTTACGGCTAAACCGCAGCTTTCGAGGTTTTCTTCACCCCAGGATTCGAAGCCGCCGCTTTCCTTCTGAACGTTTTGAAGGTAGGCTGCAGCCTTTTTAACCGCAAAGCTGTTTGCGTCTTCTCCCAGAGCGCCCAGGGCCATCAGGGCCATCCCGGTAGAGTCCACATCCGGATCCTTGCTTTTTGCGTCCCAGTTGAAAGACCCGTCGGTGTGCTGGTTGGAGACAAGCCACTGCAGGGCTTTATCCTCGGCTTCAGGGCTTGCGTCGGCGCAGGCGGTTTCAAGGGCCAAGACCGCCCAGATATGAGCGTTGACCAGTCGTTCTCCTCCTTGCTTCACGTTGTCGGGATACTTGCCGCCGGGTTGCTGAGAGTCTTCGATTTCCTCGAGCAGGTCATGCCCCCGGCAGTTCCGGGGATCGCCCCCGGTAGCCAGCAGGAGAAAGATCAGGGTGGCGTAGTCGTTGGTTTCCCCGCTCTCAAAGGCCAGGTCTTCCTGTTCCCGGGCCGCCTGCTCCGCCATGGTTTTACTCAGGTCTTCCCCGGCCAAGGCCAGGGAAATATAGCTCCAGGACATGAGGGGCCCGTCCTTTTTCTCCTTCGCCAAAAGGTAACTACAGGCGCTTTGCGCCGCACGGTCCGCCCGGTCGCGGTCGGTGACCGCCCAGGCGTAAAGAGGGGTGCAAAGCGACAGGAGCAGCAAAACCAGTGTTATCCTCAAGAAAAAGGTCTTAAGGGTCATGCTTTCCTCCCCAACCTTAGTCACGAGTCACGGGTTACGAGTTACGAGTAGCGGGTAAACAAAGTATACGGATAATCTGTTGCTCATCAGTGTTAATCCGTGTTCATCCGTGGTTCGTATTATTTCTGTGTTCCGTCTCTATTCCGCATTCCTCATCCCTCATTCCGCATTTGTACTCGTCCGTGTTCATCCGTGGTTCAGGCTTTCCGGCGATTTTAATTCCTCCCAGGCCGGGCTCGGGGTGTCGATACTCGCGCTGTACCACCAGATGACCCGGTCTCCCGCTTCAACCTTTTTCTCGGTAGCCGCCGTTCCGCAGATTTCTTCGTTCACTTTATACATCCAGCCGCTCATCCCCCTGTTTGTCTGCCCGGCGATGCTGTAGACGAGGCTCCCGTACCTCGGGCTCATGCTGTATCGCAGGCCGGTGGCATCCAGGGCTCCCACGGCGGTATTGCCCCACCTGTTATCCCGCCTGATGCTTACCGGCGCCGGGGAAAAGATGCTTTCGCCGTTTTGGCCGACAACGGCTACATGAACAAGGGTTCCTGCGGCGGAGGTGTCTTCAGCCTTGTTTATAACAGGGGGAGGCTCTGTAACACCCGGTTCCTTAACCGCTGTCTTTGCCGGTAAAGGTGACGCCGGCCGGCCTGTTTCCGCCGGGGAAGGCACGGGCGCAGCCCGGAGAACGTTGGCGGCCGGCTGTTTTGCGACTTTTCGGCTCTGTTCGACGGCATCCGGTCCGGATGTGTTTTCCGGTCTTGTGACGGGGCCCGGACCAACCGGCGGCCTCAACTTGCCCGCAAACGCGAGCGAACCGAATAAAACCAGCAGGATTACCAGCAAAACGGGCCAGTGCCATTTGGATGATGATTTTGTGCCCATGTCAAGCGCCTCCTAAGGTTAACCACTAAAAACCGTTGGGTTTGCGCGGAGGACTAGATAAACTCGATCGTTTCAAGCAGACGTTTTACCACCACGACCCCTTCGGACCGGCTGGCTATCTGTTTGCTCCTAAGCGTTCCATCGGGGTAGCCTTTGATCACGCCTGACCTGACGGCTTCGGCCACCGCCGACCCGGCCCACGGTGAAGTCTCCCGGCCGTCCTTGAAGGATGCAAGCAGGTTTTTCTCTTCTTCCGCCGTCATGTCCGGTTCCTGACCGGCCATCCTCATCACCGTCACCGATAGGGCGGCAAGCGTTTCCCGGGTTGCCGGTCCTTCCGGCGCGAACCGCCCGTCACCGGTCCCCTTGACCAGCTCGGCGGCGAAGGCTGCTTCCACGGGGTTCGCGTACCAGGCGCCGGCTGCCACATCCTTATAAGGGACGGCTTCTCCCGGGCGCTCCCTGAGCCCCAGCGCCCTGACCAGCATCGCGGTTAATTGGGCCCTTGTCAACGCCGCATCAGGGTCAAAATCTTCCCCGCCGACTCCGTGTACGACCAGTTTGGAGGCCATGGTTTCGATATCCCGGCGCGCCCAATGATTCTGAAGATCACGGAAAGACCGTTCCTGCTGTATCACGGTATAAATGGAGTTGCTGTTGCTTCGAATCCAGGCGCAGGTTTTGCCGCCCTGATCCATAAATACCGTCGGCACCGGGTAAAAACCATCCGGTCCGACCACCACTCCCGTGGCCTGTTCGGGAACTGCGCCGCCGAAGAGCGGCAGCGACCGGAGCACAAAACGGCCGCCGAAGTCGTTCTGTTCCAAACGTTTTCCGTCCGGGGTTGAAAACCAGACCCGGAACTCCACCGGGACAGCAAGAAGTTTCCGGCCGCCCGTGGCAGCCAGCTTATTGATTGCCTTCTGTGTTTCCGCCGGCGGTTCACTCATCTCAACGGCGAGATAAAGATCGCCACCGCTTACCCCCGAGCCGGAAGCGGCTTTTCCCCAATCAAGCGCCTGTAAAGGAAGAATGTAAGTCCAATCCCCCGCAATCAGTTCGAGAACCGCATCTTTACCGGCCAGGGCTTGAAGACCGCCGCCGGGTAACCGGATTTCGACTGCGGCTATATTATCGTAAGCGTAAACGCGGATAGCAACGACACCCCCGCTTTCAAGACCTGCCGCGGCTTGCGCCAGGAGTTCCGTATATACCGAAGCCAGCACCGACTTGCGTCCGTCGGCGGTTGAAGTGATAATGCCGGGAACGTTGATAGTGTGCGTTTCGGGCTTCGCGACTACCGCCGGGCTGATTCCTTGGTTGCCGGAGATGTCTTCTGTCGAAGATGGTCCGGAATCATAGGCGCTGCCCCAGTACCAGCGCATGCTGTCGTTATTCTGGAGAATCGTGCTTTTGGCCGAAACGTCGGGTTCATGGCCGTTGATGCTATATTTCCAGCCTTCGACGCCTTCGTTATAAATACCGTTTATGGCCCTTACAAAGCCGCTGCCGTCATGTGTTACGCCGAGGCCGGTCGCCTTCAGGGCGTCAAGGGCCGTGATCCCGGTGGGGAGATTCATCGCTGTAAAGGGGTAAAGCGTCTCCCGGTTTTTACCGGTGACTTCGATCGTAACGCTGATTGTGCCGCCGTCGGAGCCCCCGCCGCCGGCAGGGTTGACCGTTACGCTCCCCTTATAGGTGACCACGTCGGGGTACCCCCCGGCGTTGGGGTTGGTTACGGTGAAGCTGAGTTCCCCCGCCGGTACGTTGGGTATCGTCACCTCGCCGTCCCGGGTGGTGAAGCCGGAGCCGTCGGTCGTCACCGTGTACTCGCCTACGGCGGCGGTTTCTTCGGCGGTAAGCTCGGAAAGGCCGCTGCCCCAGTCATACTTGACCGCGTAGACGCTGAAGGTAACCGTTTGTCCTTCCTGCGGCTGCGGCGGGTTTACGGTCACTGCCGGAAAGTAAGTCCTGGCGGCCCAGGATGAATCGAGCGCGCCGATATAGAACACGACCTCGTCCCCGTCGGCGATTCTGTAAGTGGCCGCCCCCTGCAGGAAGGCCGACGGCTCGATCTCTCCGTTGCGTATCACGTAATACATCCAGTAGGTGTCGATACCCGGCGCCGCCCCGGTCAGGCCGCTTTCACCCAGGATGCTTGCGACAAAGCCTCCCGGCGCCGTTACGTTCTCTTCACCGACCGCCGCTTTCAACGCATCCAGCGCGTAGACGCAGCCGGTGACCGTCTCTTCGGCAAGGCTGTTCGACGCGCCTTCCACCCGCACTTTCACCTGAGGAAGAGGGTTGACCGTTACGCTCCCCTTATAGGTGACCACGTCGGGGTACCCCCCGGCGTTGGGGTTGGTTACGGTGAAGCTGAGTTCCCCCGCCGGTACGTTGGGTATCGTCACCTCGCCGTCCCGGGTGGTGAAGCCGGAGCCGTCGGTCGTCACCGTGTACTCGCCTACGGCGGCGGTTTCTTCGGCGGTAAGCTCGGAAAGGCCGCTGCCCCAGTCATACTTGACCGCGTAGACGCTGAAGGTAACCGTTTGTCCTTCCTGCGGCTGCGGCGGGTTTACGGTCACTGCCGGAAAGTAAGTCCTGGCGGCCCAGGATGAATCGAGCGCGCCGATATAGAACACGACCTCGTCCCCGTCGGCGATTCTGTAAGTGGCCGCCCCCTGCAGGAAGGCCGACGGCTCGATCTCTCCGTTGCGTATCACGTAATACATCCAGTAGGTGTCGATACCCGGCGCCGCCCCGGTCAGGCCGCTTTCACCCAGGATGCTTGCGACAAAGCCTCCCGGCGCCGTTACGTTCTCTTCACCGACCGCCGCTTTCAACGCATCCAGCGCGTAGACGCAGCCGGTGACCGTCTCTTCGGCAAGGCTGTTCGACGCGCCTTCCACCCGCACCTTTACCGCGGCCGACCCGCCGTCGCCGGGCTCGGTGCCCGGGCTTGTAATGTCGACGGAAACGTTGTGCTTAACAAGGTCGCCCAGGGCTATAAGAGCCTGCCGGGTCGCGATGGGATCGCTGCCGCCGCCCGCCACATGGGCAAAGGAGTTGTCCGCCAGGCGGTGGTCTATAAGGGCGTGGACCATGGTACGGCCGTCCTTTTGCCACGTCGTTGCGGTTATATCCTCCTCGCAGGCTAACAACCCGCGGATAACCGAGGCGATGGATTCAACGTTCTCCGGGCTGCCGAAGCCGGCGGTGGAGAGCTGCGCGCCGTGAAGGAAGTTCTTTCCGTTGTAGACGGCGTTTGTAACACCGGGTTCTTCCGTGTGGCCCGCCAGGGCGATCAACGCCATACCGGTGGTATCCGGGTCGCCGGCATCGCCGGAGAGAGCAAATCCCCCGCCGGATATTTGCTGACTGATTAAGAAACTAACCGCATTGGAGGTGTCATAGCTTTCCGTAGCCGTGTCCAGGGCGATAACAGCCCAGATCGTCTGGTTAACGGGCGCCCCGAAATCGCCGGCGTCCGTCTGCCTGGACGCAAGTTCCTGGACGATATCGCGGCCGCTGACGTCCCTCGGGTCCTGACCCGCGGCCAGCATTCCAAGGATAATGCCTGCATAATCGGTCGTCAATGATGTCGGTACCAGGCTGTCAACATCCCATGACGGCAACGTCCACGGCGCCTTGTCGACTTCAACCCCCGCGTTGTCTAAGCCGACGACTTCCTCCCAGTGTTCGAGGGAGGTATGGTGATAAGTATAATAATCAACGGTCTTTTGCAGCAGGATCTCCGCCGTTTCTCCCGCATGGGCTGCGACCGGGGACGAGACGGCCAAAACCAGGGCTACCGACAAGGCAACCAAAACTGATAAAAATAAACGTCTTTTCATTTTTCTATTACTCATACTAAACACCCCACTTTAACATGGCAACGGCCCCCGGTCTGAATCTGCTTCGGGCAGGCCTGCCTGAAGTTAATCTCAGCTTGGAACTTTTAAATAATCAAACATAGCACCCTAACATCCATCACGGTTTGCGGCAGAACAGAAACCCCCTCCGCAGTACGGAAGGGGTTAAGGTCTGAGCCAACCTGTGCTTGCTTTCGGCAAGACGGTCCGGCCGCATCACCTCCCTATCCAGCGTAGGTTTCGGTGGTGGACGGAACAGGCAGGTCTCCTGGCTCGGGTTCATTTGTCCCCTCAAGCCTTCCCGGGACCCATTAATCCCAGTGGCGTTCTTTGAGGGCCATCCCCCTGACAGTGGCGGGACCGCGCCGGATTTGCACCGGCTTCCCTTTTACCGCTCATTTCTTGTGTAACAATTCAGTTTCTCCAGTGGATGCGACGATAAGCAACGCATTGCTGCGTCAGCCGAGTGGAGCCGAATCCTCATGCACTTCTATGTACACTCCGGTTCGTCCCCGCCTGGTCTTCCTTGCACTACATCACTTCTCGACGCGTTCCGTCAGTGTAATGTGGGAGGCTGAACGGTTACTCTTATGAGCGACCTGATCCGAGATATTAAATTGTGTTTGACAAAACCTTAGTGCTTCTTTTTCATCACCTTATATGCCGATTCCTGCAACGCATGATATTTTTTTAGCAGAAAATTCTGTGGGACTATAAACGAAATCCCGATGAAGACGCCGGGTTTCGGGTCGGACCTCTTCAGGCGCCGGCTTGTGATAGCTTATGGTGCATCAAGGCTTTTTGGATTACATAAACCAATGGCGCCTTAAACACTCCCCCTGCGTAACGTAAAAGAATTTGCGGTAAAGGTTTACTGGATTTGTGCCGATATGAGAATTATCAACGGGAGGGACGTTTTATGGAAAAGGAAGTGTACTGCGTAAGTTTTAAAGGTTATCAGGCGCTGGTGAGAGCCGGTTCCGCCGAAATCGCCGAAAGGTACGCCGAGCAGGCGTTCGGACAGGGGAGCGGGCCTTATCGGGTCAGAATCGCCACGCTTAAAGACTTCAAGACCAGCGGCATCATCCTCGACGCCAGGGGGAGGATGTCCGTGAATCTGTATGACGAAAGGCGTTCCTGCGCCCTGCGGTAACGTGATGATATAACGGATAATTAACCCTTGATATCCCGCCCTAAAAACCGCCCCGGCTGCTTTCCGGCGGCGTTTTTATTTTATGTCACAAAAACCGGTGCGGCCGGTGTTGAAATTTATAGAAGGACATTTACCGTAAGTAACTATTCAGATACTTCCAAGGGGCGCGGCGTTCCGTAAGTGTTAGGTGACGGCTGAATAGTCACTTCCGATAAAGGGGGCGGTTTGCCGGAGACACTATTTTACCGGTGCTTTGCGGCAGGACTACCGGTGCGGATACAGAAGTCTCTTTGTATGTGAGGAAACAAAGAATAATTTGTCGGGAGTGTGGAGATGGCTGAAAGAAGCACGCCCGGCCGGGGGAAAACGGTTGATCATCGTCCGGCCGGCGCGGCTGAACCGTCAGACGGATCTTTTGATGAGGTATACCGGGTCTTTTACGACCGTCTTGTCAGGCATCTTGCTTACCTGATCGGGGACAGGGGAGCGGCCGAAGAGGTCGCTCAGGAAACCTTTCTAAAGCTTTATACGGTGCCGCCTCCCACGCGGGAGAACCTGGCCGGGTGGCTGCACCGCGTCGGCGCCCGGATTGCGTTCAACTACCTGCGGGGTGAGAAGCGGAGGCAAAAGTGGGAGGAGCGGGCGGACGGCCTGCCGGGGGAAGTGATCCCCCTTGAGGAAGGCTTGTGGCGGCAGGAAACGGTCAGGACGGTACGAAAGGTTCTGAACGGGATGCCGGAGCGGTACCGCATGGCTCTGCTCCTGCGCCAAAGCGGGATGACCTACCAGGAGATCGCCCGTATACTGGGGGTCTCCGCGGGATCCGTCGGGACCATTCTGGTCCGTGCCCAGCGCATGTTCCTGGAACGGTACAACCCGCGAAAGGGGGAAGAAAGCTGATGTGTTACAAAGAGGGGAAGTTAATGGCTTATCTTGACGGTCAGCTTGCCCCAAAGGAAATGGCCGCGGTTGCGGACCATGTTTCGCGGTGTTCCGGTTGCGCTCGGAGGCTTGAGGCGTTGGACACCGAACGGGCGAAGATTACTTCGATACTGGAGCCCTACCGAGCCGCGGTTGAGGGCGCTGCGCGTCCCGCGGTTGCGGCGGGCGGCGGGAAACCGTTCCCAACGGGGAAGCAAGGCTCTCCCGTTACGGGCGGGATAGATAACCTTTTAACGAGAAAAGGAGTGTTATGGCAGATGAAACGCTACCAGAGAGCGCTGGCCACAGTGGCCGTAGCGGCGGTGGTCGTGGGGCTGTTCAGTTACGGACCGGTTAGGAGTTTTGCGGCGCAGGTTCTGAGGGTATTCCGGGTAAACCAGGTGCAAATCGTTCACTTTAATCCCGCGGATGTCCAGGAGCTGGAGAAGGCGCTGCAGACCTACGGCAAGAACATGGATATCGCCAGCTTCGGGGAGATCGAGCGGGCGGAGAACAAAGACTTCAGCCGCCTGGATGCCGATACGGTGAACATAGCCGGTCAGTCCGTCAGCCTGCCGGAGCAGTTGGGATCATTCTCCGCGGCGGGCGGTTTAAGGGTCGAGCCGGGAGAAAGGCTGTCGGTAAAACCCAGGGTGGAAGGCATCAACGGCTTCCTGTCCAGCCTGGGGAGCCGTAGGCTGATGCCGCGGGAACTGGACGGGAAGACCTTTACCGTCGTTATTCCGCCGGTGGCGGCGAAACCCTACCGGGCGGGGAGCACCGATTTTACGCTGTTCAGGTCCGTTTCACCGGAATTCAGTGTGCCCGAAGGTGTGGACGTGGCGCAGGTCCGGGCGGCCTTGCTGGACATACCGATTCTACCCGAGCGGATGAAAAACACCCTTGCCGGGATCGATCCTTTCGGGAGCACCCTTCTTATCCCCGACTTCGGGACGGCGCAAAACGGCACTGTGAAGGAGGTCCTTGTCAACGGTGTCAAAGGCGTGTTCATGATACCGGGTAATACCGGAGGGGATGTTTCATCGTCTCACCGGGTGCTTATCTGGCCGCAGGGTACGGTCTGGAACGCCCTGGAGGGGTCTTTTGAACTGGATCAGGCCCGGGAAATAGCGAAATGCGTTAAATAGTTGCGAGTCGCGAATCACGGGTTACGAGTCACGGGCTACGAGTTACGAGTTCCAAGTCTCAGGTCCAATATTCTACATTCTATATTCTACTTACTATTTACTTAATTCTGACTTTGAACCTTGAACCTTGAACTTTGAATCCTTTGACCGAGCGAGGTTGCGGATGGCTGTTTTAGAGACAAAGAGACTGACGAAGGTTTATCCTAGCGGCGGGGGCTGTTTCGAAGTATCTCTAGCGGTGGAACCCGGCGGAGTCTTCGGCTTGCTGGGACCCAACGGGGCCGGGAAGAGCACCTTTATTAAAATGTTGGTGGGACTGCTTAGACCCACGGGAGGGGAAGGTCGGCTTCTCGGCCTTCCCCTGCGTTCTCCTGCAGCGCGCCGCCGGGTCGGCTACCTGCCGGAGAATTTCCGGTATCATGACTGGCTTACCGCAAGAGAGCTGCTGCGATTTCACGGCGCCCTGCACGGCCTTGATTCGCAAGAGATTCGCAGGAGGATTCCGGAGATCCTTGCGCTGGTGAACCTGCAGGGTGTCGAAAACCGGTTGGTACGCACCTTCAGCAAGGGCATGCAGCAGCGGCTGGGACTGGCGGTGGCCCTGCTTCCGGGGCCGCGCCTCCTGTTTTTAGACGAGCCCACTTCCGCCCTTGATCCGATAGGCCGGAAGGAAATCCGGGAGATCATACTGCGGCTGCGGAGCGAGGGAACGGCCGTTTTCCTTAACAGCCACCTCCTGACCGAGGTTGAGCAGGTCTGTCACAGGGTGGCGGTGATTAAGAAAGGGAGGATTATGGCGCAGGGAAGCCTCGATGAACTGCTCGGCGGCGGTCTCGAGGTCGAGATGCATGTGGGGGGCGTAACGGAAGAACTGCTCGGAAGGCTGGCCGGGATCGGCGATGTTTCTTACCGGGAAGAGGGTGAACAGGGGGATATGCAAAAACTCCGGATGCGGGTGACCGACAGGGAACGCCTGCCGCTTCTGTCGGAGACCGTGGTTGCCTGCGGCGTAAAACTTTACCACCTCAGCCCGGTACGGAATTCGCTCGAGGAAGTTTTTATGGACCTGGTGGGAGGTGGGGACCATGGGACTTAAGACGTTGGTGATACTGGCCGGGTTTGCCCTGCGGGAGGTTTTACGCAAGAAGGTGCTGGTCGCCGGCGGGATTCTCACGGGGGCCTTTGTGCTTCTATTCGGCATCGGGCTGCACTTTATCAAGGGGCAAATCCACGGGACGCCGTTTGAGCAGTTGGTGGGGGTCCAGTTTTTCAGCATGGGGCTATACGTCACCACTTTTCTGATCGTGGTAATTGCCGCTTTTGCCGGGGTGAGCGTGGTATCCGGGGAGATCGAAACCGGCACGGCGTACGGTCTGCTGGCCAACCCGGTCTCACGGTCCCGGATTCTGCTCGGCAAGTATCTGGGTTACGCCCTCCTGCTGGGTCTTTATGACGCCGTCGTCCTGCTCGCCATCTGGGGGGTGACGGTGTGGCAGTTAGGGGCTTCCGTGCCGGGAGTCGTTCAGGTTCTTCCCCTTCTACTCCTGGAAACGCTCGTGATGCTGGCGCTTTCCTTTCTGGGGAGCGTCCTTTTTTCCAGTCTCGCCAACGGCATCACTGTTTTTCTGCTTTACGGGGTGGCTTTGCTGGGAGGGCTTGTCGAGCAGGTCGGCGCCCTTGCCGGGGGGTTCAGCGAGACCACCGTAAACGTCCTGATGAACGTCGGAATCATCACCAGCCTGATCCTGCCCGTCGACGCCCTGTACCGCCGTTCGATCTATCTCATATCGAGCGAGACCGGCGCCGTGGGCAACATCCTGCAGAACCTCGGCCCCTTCGGGAGCCTGTCGGCGCCCAGCGTCTGGATGGTGGTCTACGCCGCGGGGTATATCCTGGTGTGCATGGCGGCCGCCACGTACCTATTCTCCCGTAAGGACATCTGATTTTCTGTCCTTTTCAATAAGTACGCGCGGTCAACTACCCTTCCCGTTTCTCGATTCCGAATCCCAAGATAACTTCCAGCTTAGCTTTAAAAAACTGTGAACCAACAACATAACTTAAAATTTTGTTGTTGGTCTTTTTGATTTATGTTAAAATGCAAATGTTTAGTACGCTAATTATTAGTATGCTAAGCAACAGCGCAAATTAGAGGTGATGGAATAATGGGGAGGTTTGAGAAAGGTGCGGCAATAGCTAGCCTGGTCAAAGATATAAATCTCCTTTTGAGACAGGGGATAAAGAAGGTATTTCATGACACCGAACTGACAATTCCGCAGCTCGGTGTCGTCATCGCGCTAAGGAAAAAGGGAGAGGCGAAGGTAAGCGAAATCAGCGAGGAATTAAAACTCAAGGACAGCACGGTTTCGGGAATACTTGACAGGCTTGAAGCCCAGGGCTTCGTTGAAAGAACAAGGAGCAGGGAAGACAGACGGGTAGTGTACGTAAGGCTTTCCGATAAATTCGAGACGCTGCACAGCGATATGCACGCGAAAATGAACGACTACATGACCATCCTCCTCAGTAAAGCGGGAGAAGAGGAATTAGACAAAATAACGGAGGGGCTTGAGACATTGAAGAAGATTCTTGAAAACAATATCAACACCGAAGGTGGCGCGAATGAGCAGAATAATTGAGACCGAGGGCCTCACAAAAAGATTCCCGGGCGGGATAACGGCGGTGGACGGTGTCAGCTTCACGGTGGAGGAGGGAGAGATATTCGGATTTCTCGGCCCGAACGGCGCCGGAAAATCCACCACCATCGCCATGCTGACAACACTTATGAAACCTACGGGCGGAACGGCCAGGGTCGCCGGGTTCGACGTCGCCAGGAAGGCGTACAGCGTCCGCCTGGTCATCGGTTATGTTTCGCAGGACCTAGCGGTGGACGACTCTCTTACAGGATATGAAAACCTGAGGCTCCAGGCAGGTTTCTACCACATCCCGCGCGCTGAATCGGCGAAAAGGATCGATGAAGTCCTGGAGATGGTAGAGCTGAAAGATCGGGCAAAAGACCTGGTTGAGACTTACTCCGGGGGCATGAGGAAAAGGCTGGACATCGCCTGCGGCCTCATCCACAGACCGAGGCTGCTGTTCCTCGACGAGCCCACGCTGGGGCTGGACATCCAGACCAGGCGGGAGATCTGGAAATACATAAACCAACTCAGAGAAGAAACGAAAATGACCATATTCCTTACGACGCACTACATGGACGAGGCGGACGCCCTTTGTGACCGGATCGCCATAATCGACAGGGGAAGCATAAAGGTGCTCGACACGCCGGCCGTGCTGAAAAGCTCCCTGGGGAACGAGATCGTCGTGTTTAAATTCGCCAGGGGCGGCCCGGAGGATATCAACGCCGCTCTCGATAAAATCAAGGGGATCGGTTTTGTGAAAGACGTCACTGAAGCGGGCGAGAGGGGCTACATCGCCTCGGTAACGAACGGCGAGGCTTCGGTGCCGGCGATATTCGAGGCGCTGAACGGTTTTACCGCCAGGATAGGTTCCATATCCTTCAAGCAGCCTTCACTCGACGATGTGTTCCTGCACTATACCGGCCGTGAAATGAGGGAGGACGGCGGCGGAAAGGAAGACGCCCTGCGTTCGAGGATGATCATGAGGAGGACGAGACGATAATGGTCGTGTTCATAGCGGACGCCTACTGGGTGTTCTGGCGCGAGATGAAAAAACTTATGCGACAGAAAACCAGGATCCTGATGGCGATCGTCCAGCCTGTGGTGTGGCTGGTGCTTATGGGCAATGCCATGTCGGGGCTGACAAACAACCCTGCGGCGGCGAGAATGCTGGGCACCGGTAATTACCTCGATTTTATGATGCCGGGCGTGATGATAATGACCGCCCTTTTCGGAGGTGTCTTCGGCGGTATGTCGATCCTCTGGGACAGAAGGCTCGGTTTTCTCAACAAGATGCTTACCGCGCCCATACACAGGGCGGCGATACCGGTCGGCAAACTCGCGGCCCTGGTTGTGCAGTCGGTGTTTCAGGCGCTGCTGATTGTGCTGATCGGTTTTCTGCTGGGGGTCCACGTCTCAACAGGAGCCCTCGGGGTTGCGTTCCTCCTGCTGATTTCAAGCTTTTTCGGGGTCATCATGGGCGGTATTTCCCTTTCGCTTGCGGCGGTGCTCAAGTCCCACGAGGCCTTGTTTGCGATAATGAACTTCTTTACCATGCCGCTGATATTCACCAGCAACGCCATGTTTCCGACCGGGGCGATGCCTTCGTGGCTCCAGGTCATAGCAAACGTCAACCCGCTTTCCTACGCGGTCGGGCCCATGAGGACCGTCGCCACGCAGGGATGGATATGGCGGGAGATCTGGCCGGGCTTTCTGGTACTCGCGGTTATCGCGACGTTGACTACTTCGCTGCTGGTAAGGCAGTTTAATCGGTCCGTGGCGTAAAAACGAAAATAACCCGAGCGGTTTTAAAGATAAACAAAAATACCGGTTGTCAAAGCAACCGGTATTTTTGTTAAAAAAGCTGTTGTATTGGGTTAAGAGCGCACTCTGCGAAAACCTGACATTTGCTGCTTTTGCACTTTTTGGGGTATCAACAGGGCCAGAATGGCGACAGCCTGAATAGCCGAGTCATATCCCACATTAGCCCATGTTGCGATGCCGCCGGTTACGCTCCACAGGCTTCCAACCAGCGTCATGACCGCGCTTATCAACAAAAGGTTGACCATCTTCTGGTCCCCCGACCGCACTGCTGAAAAAGCCCCGTAACCGATGGCAATCGCCAGCGCGCCCACCCATCGGGTAGGGATGATAAACTCCGGCGATGCGGCGGAAGGCGCGGAGTACAGCACGGCCGTTAAGGAAGGGGATGTGATGGCGATAATGCCGGTAACAATGTTGTAGGCACCGAAGAGGCAGAGGGCCCATCTTCTGAAAACACCGCTCACACTTTCACCTCCTTTCCGTCAGGGATGTTTTCTGAGGCTTGACGGCACGAA
This sequence comes from Bacillota bacterium, assembly GCA_040755295.1. Lineage (NCBI taxonomy): Bacteria > Bacillati > Bacillota > Bacillota bacterium. The sequence goes on from JBFMBK010000001.1 coordinate 231,605, forward strand.
GCGCTTGGAGCCGGACGTCCTAAAGCAGCTTTATTTTATATCCAATAATACCATAAATTGGTATCATTGTGGACTAAATTCGGAAAGAAGATTTCTTTCCGAACAGGGTAAGCTTCTCACGGAGCGCCGCCGACAGGTTTTTTGACGATGGCTTGCCAGAAATTTTCACTGGCGGATCCTTCCCGGACTTTGCTATACTGCCATTTGTGAAAATACCGGCTTCAGGCGGCTAACACGGAATAAAGCGCCGAAGAGGCAATCCGCGCGGTTTTTCTTAACTCCCAATTCGGTAGACTGATTGAATGGTTAGAAGAATCACAGAACTCACTCGGTGGAGAACCGGAAGAAAGGAAGGTCTTGAATGAAAAAGTTGCTTATGACATGCTTCCTTGCGTGCGTTATCGCCTTATACGCTCTTTCGGGCGGCGCCCTTGCGGACACCAGGACCTATATCGTTCAGCCCGGAGACTCGTTATGGAAGATCGCGGTGAAGAACCAGGTCGGGTTATCGGAAATCATAGCGGCGAATCCCCGGATCGAGAATCCGGAACTGATATATCCGGGCCAGGAGATCAGTATACCCGTCGATCTTGAGACAACGGCGGTCGAAAAGGAAGTTGTCGACATGGTCAACGCCGAACGCGCCTATCAAGGGCTGCCCGCCCTGAGCTACAACTGGGAGCTGGCCAGGGTTGCGCGATACAAGTCCGAGGATATGCGGGACAAGCGTTACTTTTCCCACCAATCCCCGACTTACGGCTCCCCGTTCGATATGATACGCGCGTTCGGGATATCCTTTAGAGCGGCCGGAGAGAACATAGCCATGGGATACAAAACTCCCGCGGAGGTAATGAAAGGCTGGATGAACTCCACGGGTCACAGAAGCAACATCCTGAACAGCGCCTTCACCCAAATCGGTGTGGGGTATGCGAAGGATTCCTCGGGTATGACCTATTGGACCCAGCATTTTATACGCCCGTAACCCGGTGTTCAACCGCCTGAAAACGCGAGCCCCCAGGGAGTGCGTGGTTTAGCAGCGGCCTCCCCGGGGCTCTTTTTTTTACACCTGAAGGAATACTATAATTAACGAATTGAACCGTTCGGGATGATAAACGAACACAGAGGTAATGAAAATGATTATCGACGGTCATGCCCATTCCTGCGGAGAATTCTTCGAGGCGGAAAAGATTATCGCAAAACTTGATGCGCTTAAGGTCGACAAGGTGGTGCTCTGTCCGGGGGTCAGGAACGGGCCGAAGGGATACGGTTACTTGCCGGGCCTTGCCCGGATTCTCAGCAAAACGGATATTACAATTAAGGCGAACAAAATTATTCGAATTCTTTCCAAAATACAAAAGCCGGCGGACCTTTTACAGACAAACGAGTACGTTTATTCCTTACAACTGAAGCATCCCGACAGGATAATCCAGTTTTTCTGGGCCGATCCTGATTCAAACCGCATAGAGGCCGATTTGCATGAAAAGTTTGAATCGTGGGGTTTTAAAGGTATTAAGCTGCATCAGTGCACCCAGAGTTTTAAGTGGACTTCGCGGGGTTTGGACGTCATAACGGATTTCGCCCGGGAGAAGGAAATGCCGGTGTTCATTCACCTGCGCTCCTCCGGCGACATCCCGGAATTCATAAAGCTGGCGGGAAAATATCCGGAAGTGAGTTTCATCGCAGCGCACCTGATCGGTTTGGAACTCTTCATAAGAAATAAACCGCTGCCGAAGAATGTGTACTTTGAAATATCCCCCACGCCTTTAATCAGCCCGAAACGAATCCAGGCGGCGGTTGACAATTTCGGCGCGGACAAAGTAATCCTGGGTTCCGACACGCCGTATGGCAGGGATAATCTTTGTAAAAACATACGAAAGGTTACCCGGCTCAAGGCGTCCGACCATCACAAAGAACTGATTCTGGGCGGGAACCTACAGGGGATGTTGAGGTTGTAACCTTCGCGATATGGCCGAATCACTCCGCGGCGCATAGGATATGGTACCCCGCGTATCTTATGAAAGTCACGAGTCACGAGTCAATAAGCAATAACCACAAAGGCGCAGAGAACACAGAGAAGGAACCGTTTTTTGGTTTACAGCTAAAGACTCGGGACCCGTTACTATTTTAGGAGTGATTCAATGAACGGTGATATTCCCGGCAGACTGAACGCCAACCTGCAGGACCGGCTTAACAACGCGGTACGGAACAGGCTTTCGAACCAGCAGAGCCAGGCGGTGCTTGAACTGAGAGGGAGAATAAACGAACGCCGGCTGGCCAAGGCCGTGAGGCTCTTGTTGGATGCCGAACCGATCCTCGGGTGCCGCTTTATCGAAGAGAAACACCGTCCCTACTGGCAGCGGTTTGACGACCTGGAAGACAGGGAATGGTTTTCAATGGAGAAAACGCCGGACAGGCGGAAGGCGGTATACGGGTTTCTTACGATGCCGCTGGACGGTGAGCAGCAGGTAAAAGTAAAACTGATCCGTTCCGCGCCCAACGACACCCTGTGCGTGAAGATAAGCCACGCTTGCTGCGACGGCGGCGGGCTTAAGGCATATCAACATATGCTGGCCGATATATATACCCGACTGAGCAGGGACGGGAGTTACGCCCTGGAACGGAGGGCGGGCGGGAGGACGGATCAGAACCATATCCTGTGTAAAGTGGGAATGGCGAATATAATCAACAACTGGCGGTCAGGGCAGAACGCCCTGCAGCCCACCTGGTCCTTCCCCTCCGGCGCCGGTGAATCCGGGGGACCGCGGGTCTCCGTCCGCAGGTTGTCCGGCCCGCGCCTCAAAGCGCTTTCGACCTACGCTAAAGAAAGAGGCGCAACCTTAAACGATTTATTTCTGACGGCCTTTTACCGGACCCTGTTTGAAATGGCGGGCTCTCGGCCGGGAACGCCCAGGGAAATCCTGGTGACGGTTGACCTGCGCCGATATTTGGGCGATGGCGATGAGAACGCCGTTAATAATCTAACCGGCGCGGTATCCGCCAGGATCGCTCCGGTACCGGGCGAGTCTTTCGTGGAGACGCTTTCAAGAGTCGCCGCGGCAACGGCCGAAATGAAAAGCAAGCTGCCCGGCATACAGATGGCGTTCTTCCTGGGGTTCTTGTCGCTGCTGAACTATACGCAAACCCTTGGTTTTGTGCGCGGCTTGAAAAAACGGCTCGTTCAAACCGGCAAGTGCTCGCCCATACTGTCCAACGTAGGGTTTATCAGCCGGTCAACCATTTGGTTCGGCAAAACACCCGTCGTAGACGCCTATCAGGTCAGCCCCGCCATATACCCGCCGGGATTCATGCTGGGAGTGTGCACGTACAACAACCGCCTGACCTTCACCGTCAGTTACTGCGAGCCCGGCACGCCGCGGGAAAAGGTGGAACGGTTCCTCGACACCCTGCTGAAAGAGCTTGAATCCTGCGGTGATTAGACCCGCCGTCAAAAAACCTCCTGTATTTACTGCGATTTAGCTGGACACATCATTTTTTCTAATGTATAGTTTGAGGAAATACCGTTCTTTACCAAGTGGGACGGCGGCTGCCAGGCTAATAAAGTAATGCGTTGCTTATCGTCGCGCCAACCGAAAGAAGCACAATTATTGAGGGAGGTATGGTCATGGATGGCAAGCCTAACTGGACAGGCTGGCATACGTTCGGCCTGCTGGCTATCATCGCAGCCATCATGCTGATTGGACTGCTGGCTTCATCCGGGGACAAGCTCTGCGCCTGGTTGGGGATAATTGCGCTTATGGCCGTTTTTACGACAGTCGCCGGGCATGGCGTCACAGGCTTGTGGCGGGGACTGCTGATCGACGAACGCAACAAAATCAGTCTTTCCAGGCTGCAGATGACCCTCTGGACCATCGTCGTCCTTTCGGGATTCTTCACTGCGGCGCTGTCTAACCTCAGGAACGGACAGACCGCTCCCCTTTCCATTGCCGTTCCAAGTGAGCTGTGGCTCCTGATGGGCATCAGCACCACCTCGCTCGTCGGATCGCCGCTCATCAAGAGCGGCAAAAGGGCGAAGGAGCCCCGGCAGGCCGAAAGAGACTGTACATTCGATTTGATAGCCAAGCAGGGCGGTGACATCAACAAGGTTACGAACAAGGGGCAGATCGTTGTCAATACGACACCCGAGGAGGCCCGGTGGTCTGACCTGTTCAGGGGGGAGGAGACCGGTAACGCCGCTCAGCTCGACCTGGCCAAGATTCAGATGTTCTACTTCACGCTGATCCTGGTATTGGCTTACGCAACGGCACTTGGCGCCGCGCTTGCCGGCAGTGCGGCAAAAATCGCCGGTTTTCCGGCCCTGGACCCGGGTATGGTGGCGTTAATGGGCATCAGCCACGCGGGCTACTTAACCAACAAGGCGGTACCGCACAGCGAGACGGATTGAGTGTCTGCGGGAGCTAACCCACACGTCTTAACCACTTTACCAAAAAAAAGCCGCCGGACAGGCATCCATAAAACTCAACGCACACCGGACAAATCAAAACGATATCCGCAATCCTCGTTGGCGTCCGTTACAGGTAGTGCTTCGGGGAACCGTCCTCGGACACACCTAATACACGGAGGCATTACTGTCGGAAAGAGAGGGTACTACTTTTAGATAACATTTACCCATCAGCTTTCCGTCGACATAACACTCCACGTTATACTTGCCCGTATCCGCAAATTCGGCCCGCGCGACAAAGAAATATACGCCGTCTTCGTGGAGGGTCTCTAGTTGATTTACTTGAGAAATGACTTCGTTCTTACTGTTCCTTACGTATAAATCCAAATCATGCAATCCCGAACTGAGGTTATAAAAACTAGCATACACCAAAAATTCGTGGCTGCCTTTTTCGAATTCCCCCAAGGCGGCATTCTCGATAACAACACCCTTATCATCGTCAAAATCAATGTTATCCGCCAACAGTATATTGGCATAAGGCTTATTGTCGGTGTTGATCATGGCCGTCCTTGAACTTGAGTCCCAGTTTACGTCGGCTCCCAGCGCATCGGCTACAAATCTCAAAGGGACAAGTACCCTGCCGTTTTGGATAACCGGAGACACATCGGAAGCGATCTCTTTGCCGTTTACGGTTACCTTAATTGATCCTTGTGCAAAGGCTATCCCTGCTATGAGCAGGACAGACGCGACTAAAAGACAGAATCCTCTTAAAATCTTCATAACGCCCTCCCCTTAGAAACATATACCAATTAAATTCTTATTTTATGAAAAATATCCTGCTAAATTTAAAAAATATATACAATAAAGCTGAGATATGGTTAATTGGAAGTGTATCCCGACATACCGTTTGCCGAAAAAACAGGAAGCGGACCACCCTAGTCCGCTTCCTTGAAATTTAATTCTGTTTTCTAATCAGTTTTTGGTATATATATTCGATGGCGTTATTCCGTCCCAGGTCAACCCCGCTGCCTGGACGTCGGTAACTGTGGTTGTATAAGTGCCTGAAGGGGCTTTAGTGACCTTAAAGGACACCGCGCCGTTCGTCCCTGTTGTCCCGTTAAAGTAGTAGTTGGTGTTGTTGAGGGTAACAGTGGCGGCAACCGAGGCTCCGGAAACCGCGCTTCCGTTTTCGTCGATGAGTGAGATGCTTATAAGGAGGTGCGCGTTCCCGTACTTACCACCTTCAGTCGCGTAACCGATCGCGGAAACCTTCACGGTGGATGCGCTTACAGCTGCGCTCAGGTTGAAATCGGCGTCGGAAACCACACCGTCAAAGACCTGAACGGTTTGCGATGACGTCTGGTAACCCGCTGCCGAAGCGCTGACGGTGTAAGCACCCGGTGTTAACCCGCTGATCAAATAGTACCCGTTCTCGTCGGTGGTTGCGCTGCCGGAAGCGCCATCGGCCATAACGGTCGCACCCGGTATAGGATTATTATCGGTATCGCAGACCGTCCCCGATATAGAACCGGTCACGATTATTTCCAGTGTAAAGTTCACTTGTGTAACTGCATCACCCGCAACGTCGGCCGTGGTATACGAGTCATGGAATCCATCGGCCGAGGCTGTCACGATGTATGTGCCCGCAGGCATGTCGGCAAGGGTGTATGCACCGTCGGAACCCGTGGTCGCCGTCTTGGCGCCCGCCGTTACGGTCGCGCCGCCAATGGGAGCGCCGGCAGTATCGGTGACCGTGCCGCTGATGGTCCCGGTGACCGCCGGACGGGGCGCCGCTTCATCGGCGTCGACCAGACCGAAACCGTATAACGTATCGCGACCGGCTGGTCCAAGGTCGTCGGCGGTCTGCTGCAGAACCAGCCGCAGGTCTTGATTATTGACGGAACCGTCATGGTTCACGTCCCCGAGCGCGCCGCCGGACAAAACGAGGGCGGCCGTTCCCGCCACGTGCGGCGAGGCCATCGAAGTGCCGCTGTAATAGGCGTAACCGCCCGGGACGCACGATCGAATGCTCACACCCGGCGCGGCAAGCTCCGCGGCGGGACCCGTGCTCGACCATTTTGCGCGCTGATTGTTCTGGTCCGTGGCGCCGACGGCGATAACCTCGTCGTAGCGGGCGGGATATGTGACATTGTCTCCTGCTCCGGGCTTGTTCCCGGAATTGCCCGCTGCGGCCACCAGCACTATGCCGCGGTCGTACGCCGCTTGTATTGCGCTGTGGAATACTTCACCCGGATCTTGCGAAGTGCCGAAGCTCATGTTCACCACCACGGGTTGATTACCCGGCAGATTGACAGGGTCAACGCACCAGTCAAGCGCTGCAATAATATCGCCGAACCATCCCGAGCCGTCCGCGCCCAATGCCTTCAGCGCGTAAACAGAGGCCTCGGGGGCGGCGCCGACCACCCCCGAACCGTTATCTTCCGCGGCCGCTATGCCGGCCACGTGTGTGCCGTGGCCGTCGTCGTCCATCGGGTCGCTGTCGCGGTTTACAAAGTCATATCCCCCAACATAGTTTGTGTCCAGGTCCGGGTGAGTATAGTCGACTCCCGTATCGATAATAACAAGGTTGACATCGGCCCCCTTGGCATATTCATGGACGGTTCCGGCGCCGATCCGCTGCACGCCCCAGGAACTGTCCAGCTCAGCGTCCATCGCCTGGACCCTGACGTCCGGCCTGACCGTTTTGACGCCCTTAATTGCCTTCAGGCCGGCGACTTTGTCCTTTCCCATGCGCACGGCCATGCCCGGCACTATATCAAACTCGGAAAGCACGTCCCCGCCCGTCTGCTTCACAAACTGTTTGGCTGCCTGCTTGTCCGACTGGTCATCGAAGAATACGATAAACCTGTTCCCGGCGTCCCCGGCCTTGTCCCCGGCCAAAGAAACCGCTCCGGTTAACCCAAGAACCAACGCGGCTGCAACGGTAATAACAAGAGCTCTAAACAAAAATAAACCACGTTTCCGCAAGGACTTCCCCTCCTAAAAATCCACATTTAGTTGTGCTTTACCATTATAATATAATTTTTCTAACTAATTTGTCAATTTGTTGCATAATATCGTTTAAAATCCACTTTTTCTTCTGCAAAAGTCATATATTGAAAGACCCATATCTTTTATTGAACAACCACAGCGCTAAAAGAAGCAGTATATGTGCCGCGAACGTCAATTGAGCGTATGGTTTAAGGGAAAAGTCGTATATTCTTGCCCAATCTCCCTCGAAACCGCTGAACGAAAAAATCGGGTAAAATATTAAAGCGTAAACCAGTTGACAATTAGCGAAGACGTAAAGCAGGTGCTTTAATATCTGTTTGCGTACAAAAGGTATTAGAGGTATTACTACTAAACCCAGTGCAATGGAGACAATATTGCCGCTGAGAGAAATCCACCAATCTTCCAGCGGGCTAAAATTACCTGCGGGGATGATATATCCCCAGAACACCCGCCACTGGAACTCGATAACCCTTCCGCCCAGCTGCCAGGTCGCCAGGGCATGACCAAGTTCGTGCAGCAACACCCCTGCAGGGACAAGAAGGAAGACCGCTATACGCACGGCCAGGTCCCGGTCTTCAGCGGTTACGGTATCATCCCGGAAGGCGCGCCGGTTCTTAATGAGGCGCAAAATTGTATTAATGCTGATTAAACCGTAGACAACCGAAATGATATCAAAGGACAAAGGATTGAAGTTCATTATAAGGTTTCATCTCCCGACAGACCATAACCTGACATTATCAATGCATGAAACTCAATGCAGGCCGAACAAATCAAATAATTTAAACACGGGGAAGAATAGCCAGTAATCGTCTATAGTCTGAAAACTGATCAGCCATAACCCGGCGCCGATGACACCGGCGATAGCCGAATGGCGGATGTTACTAATCCTGCCCAGGGCGTGCCCCAGCGCAATCAGAATAAAGACAAAGGGAAACACGAGGGTTATAAGGCCGATCGAGAAACCGCCCAAGCAACTAAAAACATACAAGCACAACGCCGCGAGCCAGTACCACCTATGGTCCTTAATTATTGCTGCCGCCCACGCCGCGATGCCAAGGCCGAGAAAAGAGTAGGCGAGAACCGTCCAGGGGTAAACCATCCGCAACACCTCGTTCGCGTCCGTTATAGTCATTATATTAAATATAGATGACGCCGCGGGGGGCAAATCTTGTATCGGCCTGAAGAAGGGGGGAACCTTTATTGGTCCTGGAAAAAACCCGTCCCCCTGGTCATGACCCTGTTGCATCTTCCGTGGCCTCAGTTTAATAAACTAGATAAATACCCTCTGATAAATAATGAGACTACAAAAGTACCATCTTGCGCCATGCGCCCATAATCTACTTAACAAAGGAGATCGCGGGTGTGGGTCTTAAATACCACGGAGGTGGCGTGATGAAAAAAGCGATCCTGGATCGAGTGTTCAGCGCCATGCGCGGCGGCGGTTTCGAGGTTCGGTACTGGGACGGGACCGAGCGGCGCTACGGTAACGGCGGCGTAAAGGTTAAACTGGTGATTAACGATCCGTTGGTAGCGGGTCGCTTCCTCACCAAGCCCGTCCTCGCATTCGGGGAAGCTTATATGGATAAGCAGATTGAGGTTGAGGGTGATCTACGGGAAATAGTACGTTTGGCCATTGCGAACCAGGAGGTGCTGACCGGCAAGTTTAAAAGAAACAATGCCTTAAAAGCGCTGAAGGTGTTTCGCAAACACCGGTCGGCCACCCGGCAAAAAGATGACGTGCAGTTCCACTACGACATCGGCAATGATTTCTTCAAACTGTGGTTGGATGAAACCATGAGCTATTCCTGCGCCTACTTCCGGACACCCGATGATACGCTGTTTCAGGCCCAGTTGAACAAGATTGATCACATCCTGCGCAAACTGCAGCTCGATTCCGGGCAGACGCTGCTGGATATCGGCAGCGGATGGGGCTGGCTTATCATCAGCGCCGCCGAAAAGTACGGCGTCAAGGCCATGGGAATAACTTTAAGCGAGGAACAGACGTTTTGGTCCAGAAAGAGAATAATCGAACGGGGCCTGAAGGGGCGGGTGGAGGTCGAACTGATGGATTACCGCACCCTGGCCGGCAAAGGAAGATGGTTTGACCGGGTGGTCAGTGTGGGGATGTTCGAACACGTCGGTAAGGACAACTTGCCCCTGTATATGGAGGCGGTACGGAAAATGCTCGTCCCCGGCGGCCTATCCATGCTGCATACCATCACCCACGTGAAGGAAGGCCCCGTGAATCCCTGGATTGAAAAGCATATCTTCCCCAATGGCTACATCCCTTCGCTGCGGGAAACGATCTGGCTTTTGCCGGACTACGGTTTTCACCTCCTGGATGTGGAAAGCCTGCGCCTCCATTACGCCCAAACCCTGGAGCACTGGGCCCGGAACTTCGAAGCGGCCCTGGACCGGGTGCGGGAGATGTTTCCGGAAAGGTTCGTGCGGATGTGGCGGCTGTACCTGAATTCGTGCGCGGCCTCGTTCCGGTATAGCGGGCTCGACGTACATCAAATCCTGTTCTCCCGGGGGCTGAACAACAACTTGGCCCTGACCCGCGATCACGTCTATGACCGCCGGCAGGACGAACATCGGCCCGTCCGGTACAAACTTGTTTCCCATTGACCATGCAATCAATGGCTGCCTTGCTTTACTACCTGAGAATATTTATGTTTCAAGACCTGGCCCCAGAGCTTTCCACTGATAAAAACGCCGGGCACCGAATTCGCGCTTAGAAGAGGATGCCGGCGCATAACTTGCTGTAAAATTCACGGTTGTATCTTACGAAATATTAGGGTACAATAATCACAGCAAGTCATGGGGGTGTTTAGGAATGCCAAATATTAAGCCGGTTTCAGATTTGAGAAATTATAATGATGTTCTCCGCTCCTGCCGGATTGGGGAGCCTGTGTTTTTAACCAAAAACGGTAGAGGCCGTTATGTTCTTTTAGATATGCAGGAATACGAAAAACAGCAGGCGGTGATTAAGTTTTTATTAAAGCTGTTCGAGGCCGAGGATGCAATTAAGACAGGAGAAGAATGGAAATCCCTTGATGACCTTAAGAAAGCATTGGATGTTTCCTCGTGAAATTCAGAATCAGAATCAACCCCGTGGCGATTGCCGATGTGCAGGAAATAATGGCCTGCATCGCTGAGGATAATCCCGCCCTATCCATTCTTTTTTCAGATGAACTGCCCACAAACTAAGGCCACCGCCGTAGGAAGATACACATTAGAAAAGCATTGGAGCGACGGCCTCTAACACTTGCGCAACGCGACGAGTAGCGAAAAGGTTACCGCTTTAAGAAGGGAGAGCGCAGCATGGGTATGATCAAAGAATTTAAGGAATTCGCCGTCAAAGGGAACGTCATCGATATGGCGGTCGGCATCATCATCGGCGCTGCGTTCGGCAAGATCGTTTCTTCCTTCGTAGGCAATGTGATCATGCCTCCGATAGGTCTGCTCATCGGCGGGATCGATTTCTCCAATTTGGCTTTTACTATCAAAGAAGCTGCAGGAGACAACCCTGCCGTCGTAATCGGTTACGGAAGGTTTATTCAGACGATTGTCGATTTCGCGATTGTCGCCTTTGCCATTTTCATAGCCGTCAAAGGGATTAACTCACTCAAACGCAAAGAAGAAGAAGCGGCCAAGGCCCCGCCGGCACCCCCGGCGCAAGAAGTATTGCTTGCGGAAATACGCGATTTGCTGAAGAATAGGCCCTAAGACTTTAATAACCCAACGTAATTTAGCTTCGAGATTATCTTATGTTTCAAGAAGAACGAAATCGCTCCGCGATGGCTCTGGATAGTCTTTGCATAGAATAAAACTGCATAATAAGTAAAAAAGTATGCTTTTTTTGTGGTATTGTTTAATCGCCACAACCAAACAACCCAGAAAGAGACATACCTTTCACATTTAGGATTATACCACGTGCAAGAAAACAAAAACACTGCTTAAAAAGAACGGCCAGACCTCCTCCTACCTTCTGATGAATGGTGAAATGCCCAGAAACCATGATAATCAGGAGGTAATTCCGATGAATCACTACGAACAAGAAATCGCCCTATACTTTGAACTCAAAGATACCCCGGAGTCTTCAAGAGAATCGTATTCGCGAAGGATTCATGCGGGAAGGGATGTAACGGTGTGTCCGGTATGCAGCAAAGGTAGGCTTCGGGCAGTGTCTTCGTTATGCCTGAAGACTTCACCATGATGCTGTTTGGAACTTAATACAATGTCTTAAAGCCCCTTGAGTGGGGAGGGGGAAGCCGTGCTCAAATCGAGCCGGATTTATTTAAAAACACAACCAATATGCAAAAAATATTAAAAATTGTGAGTCATAAGGACGGCAGCAAAAGATTGAAAACCCATAGACTTGCCGGTCGCGACTTCATTCTTCTTACAAAAATTTTGCAGGTTAAGCTATCTTCGCAGATCTTAGCTAAGGCTCAAAAATCGGCAAATATCCGATAATTGAGCCTTTTCTACGTGCAAAACTTCCGATTGGACCCTTTGAGAACCGTCCCCTGACATGGTCTTGGTATCGTTGCTGTGCCGGGTGTGCCCTCTCGAATTGCCTTGATGGAAGTGGTTGCCGGTACGTCAAGCCCCTGGAGCTCTTACAACATGCTTCGGTTAGTTGTAGAGATCGCCGCCACTGGCATCCGGGTGACACATGCCGCAAGTGCCAGGCATAGGGTGCGCCCCGCCCCCGGTATGCGGGTGGCAGAAGGAACAGTTGGTATTCTGAGCAGCGTTAAAGCGCGAATCGTTCTGGCAGTTATACTGCCCCGCGCGGTGGCAGTTGTAGCAAACCCCGCGGCTGTCCATCCGCAGGAGCGCCGAGGTGTCGCCCAATGCCTTGCCCGTGGCCGGGTCCGTGGCATCGCGCGGCCAGCTCGTTGCCCAGCCGGCTATTGCCGCCGTGGTGCTGTGTGCCCGGTGGCAGGTCAGGCAGGCCACCTTGTAAGCACGGAAGCTACTTAGTTTCTCGGTTTCCAGCGGTGTACCGGTGGCGAGGCTCCTATCCATGTCGATAGCGGTTCCCGCCTGGTTCAGCACGGGCGCGACATGCACATCCATCGGGTGGCGCCACATACTGAAGTACTGACCGACCTGCCCATCCCCGGCCTTAACATCAGCATCGCTATACTTGAGCTTGTTATGGCAGGCGCCGCACCATTCGGTGCTTCCGGACCAGTAGTTGGTCACCTGGTACACGGCTGAGCCGGTCGCCGAGTAAGTAAACGTGCCGACGGTTGCCACCTGGAATATTAAAGCCAGGTTGGTGTAAGTAGCGTCCTGTACGGTAATGATCTGGCGCAGCAACCGCGGGTTGGGGCGGCCGTCGTTGTCCTTGTTCCCCCAGATAACAGAGCCGAAGTTAGGATCATTTATAATATCTGGGGTCCTACCGCCTGCGTGCGGGTCGTGGCAGGAGCCGCACACGAAGCCGCTGCCGCTGAACTGGTTGCTACCTCCCGGAATCCAGTGGTAAGTGTCGGTCGTATCCTGTACCGTGCCGCTCTCGTCACCGTAAACGAACCCCTGGACATTGTGCCGCGAGGTTACCGGTTTGAGCTCACCCGCTTCCAGGATATTGTCGCCGTCATCAACCCACTGCCGCACAAAGCCGCCCGCCGTCGAAGGACGGTAAGTTGAGCCGGCAACGGTAATCCCGTCTTTAATATCATAAGGTGCGCTTGTGCCGCCGTCACCGTGGCAGAGAAAGCAGAAATGCGTCTGCGTCGGTCCTTGCTTTAAAAGCTTCGGCATCTGAGCGGCGTGTGCCACATGGCAACCGGCGCAGGCGTCGGTGGTGGCGGAAAACTGCCCGTGGGTCCAGGCAAAGGCCGGCGCGGCAAAAGCCGGCGCGCACATCAGTACTATTACGAGGATAAGATAAAGTCGATAGATAGATGGTCCCGCCCGACTCACCTTTCTCATCTTTGCTCATCCCCTTCACAACGTTTTTAATCCTTAAACCTTATTACGCTTAGGGTTAAGGTTTCAGTTTAGTAAAATCTTACATTCGACAGAGTTACTTAAAAACCCTTCCTTGTTTGAAAATTCTTCTTCAACTACAACGGACCCGCCCACTCTGCAAACGTGGCCAAGGGCTCCTGTCTTGCTTTACGTCCCGGCTGCTTCTCGCTTGAACGGCGTTACCGTTCACATTGATCCCTATAAACCAATACCCATTCAAAGGTCTTTTTTGGGGTAATAAGTATATGTGAGTCGCAATCCGCGGCATCCTCCTAAAGAAAAGTCCTTATCCCGCTATTGACCCTTAGAAAAAAAGCAGCCTGCCCCCTTTTCTTTCTTTTGAGCAGTCGCACACCGATGAGAAAAATAGGTTCGTAACCAGGCGGATCGCTATCCCGACGAACGGGAGCATCACGGCGATAGCCGTCCAGATCCCGCTGTCAAGGGGACGGTTCTTTTGACAACAACTGGTAATCAAAATCCCGCATGCCTCTGGCGTTGTCTGCAAGGCGCGCTACAAGGCGCGCTATATGAAGGGCCGCTTACGCGGACACGGCGAAGGCTCGTCCGGCACTCAGTCAAGTTTTTAGATAAGAACGGAGTCAAAGCATTGCGTTTCTTCCGCGCTATATTGTTTTCTAAGTGCTGGAGAACAGGTGCGCGTATCGTGCCCGAAACAGAAGTTTGACGCCAAGTAATGATATGCGATTTGACTAATCCGCCCTCATTAGAAATTCAGGATTCAGCCCATTTCAGTCGCCTGCATAGTCTGTTTAAGTGAGTATAAGGTATGATTTTATCGTGTTGGAGACGACCGACAGCAATACCGGGCGCAATACCGAGCTGTTTGGCGAAGTCGGCTACACTAACATGGGTAAACCTGTCGGCTGCGCAGAACTTCCGATAAGCTTCAGGAGGTATCAAAACATCCCTGGCATATCGGTTTGCGTCCTCTTCCTGTTCGTCAAGGTTGTCATATCCATTCTCATCAGAAAATGTATCAATAAACAACTCACGTTTTCCATGTCGAAGAATATGACCCGCTTCATGGAAGAAACTAAAAAACAAATGGTCGTCTCTCTTGTAACGAATGTTTAATTGAATGAGAGCTTTTTCAGGACTTAACCAACGAGCTGCCCCGCTGACGAGACACATGGGTAATTCTTGAATGAATAACACTACCACCCCGGTTTGGGCACAAAACTCTTTGGCTCGTATCGCAAAGGTTTCAATGGGTTCTCGCGTGAGTTTCCGTATTTCAAAAAGCGCTTCTCGGAAGCGATTTTTATTAAAAGGCATACATTTAACTGTTAATGCCTCAATTTCTCCTTTTCGTAACCATGCTGCAATTGCTCCGGGATTTGTCTTGAAAGAATTAAACCTTCGGAACGATGCCTGAGGAGTGAGCCATATTACTTCCCAAGCCTCCGGTGAGGCCACACCGAAAAAAGACAAGACCTCCTGAAGCTGCCTTGATTTATCTTTATGCCTTTCTATCCACTTGTTTTTAATCATAGCACTAACCGGGAATTGCCTAAGCCATTCTATTTGACTTTCCAAGCGGATTCTTTCTTCCTGACGTGCCAAAGCCTCCCGATAATTACGCTCAAGGTTGTTCCAAAAACTAGCGGGAACTCCTAACACACGCTCTAATTGTAAAGCCGTCTCCGGTGTTATAGCAGTTTTTCCTTTAATGATCTCATTAATAGTTTTAACCGGCCTGCCGGTCCGATTTGCAAGCTCCGCTTGGTTCATGTCGAGAGACTCAATAACTTCTAATAGGGTGACACCAGGAGGTACCGCATAATCGGGCTGAAACCGGTCAAGTTCTTTTTCGTTCATGGTAATTGGCCACCTCTAGAATACGAATTATCGTTACCTTACGTATGTCGACCCCACCATCCTCTTTAAGCGGAAGGGGATCATGGTAAGGTTCGAAAACCAACCGCTGCGGGCCGAGCAGAGTTACAGAGAATTGTCCTTTACGGTTTCCGGTTAATTCATGACAGCGGGCAGGGGGTAAGGTGCTCACCATTGCCAAGTTATTGGTAGCTTTGAGTTCATACAACCTTTGGTGAATCTTTGGTGCAAGTTCTCCCCAACGTTTAGTAGATCTTTCGAAGGAGTTGCAATCCTTTTCGAGAGCCTTACTTTTATAGTATATAAGCATTTTTACCCCTGGTCAACTATTTTATTCACGGGAAGGGTTAATAAAATTATAGCACGGCCGCGGTAAAATGAAAGCCGGTTTCGTTGGTAAGCTTTATCCTGTGTGTACGGCAGGAATCCGTCTGGGTTAATCGGGCTACCAAGGTTATGGAACCATCCCTCAGGCAGATACTGAAACGGTGATTCGCCATAAATATCCATAATCCTGCAAAAGAATGCCATTGGCTTGCTTTCCGGACAAAATAAAAGCCGAGGTGCTATTCCCCGGCGGTGATGCCTTTAGAATCAAACCCTGATTTTTCTCTGAAACCAAAACGGCAAGGGGTGCGTTTGCGCTGTCCTTTCCGACTTTTTCCCAATCGGTGGGGGATGAGGGACTCGTAACCTTATCAGGTGCTCGATTCGTTGTTATATAAATTCAAGTTTGCTATAATTTATTTCAAGGAAGTGAGAAGATGCAGTGGATTTACAAAAGCTCAAAAACTTTGGGTACCAAGAGTTTTTCGGTAAAAGAAAAGGGATATGCGAAAAATAAGCCGATATCGTTTGATGTCGTAAAAGGCTCGACCGGGGAGATAGCCGATCAGTTTTTACGCAAGTACAACAAGCTGTTTTCTAACCTTAGCAAAAAGTGAGCCCGTCTTGGAGAAAACGCACTCTTTATATGCCGGCGGGCCATATCATTGAAGCCTTCCAGTAATCTCTCGGAATTAAGTGTTAAATTAGACCTTTAAAGATAACGGCAAGGCCTTTAGAACCTTTGCCGTTGTTTGCTTCTAACCGGGTGTAAAAGAGGGGCTTGGTAAAAGGCTGCAAACGTCATTGGGTTGTCTTCAGTGCTTCTTGTTATATTTCATTACCGCCTTACAGAACTGTCCGAACTTTCTGTCCTTCCTTCGTTTTTCAGCGTAAGACGACTGATAGTGTTCGGACTCTCTAACCAGCTTCATGTAGCTGCGGTAACGCTCCCTGGTCAGTTCGCCATTCTCAATGGCCGCCAGGACGGCGCAGCCGGTTTCGGAATTGTGGGTACAGTCGGTGTAACGACAACCGCCGGCAAGGTCCTTGATGTCGGAAAAGCTGTCGTCTATTCCGGTACCCGCGCCGATACTGGCCAGTTCTCTCATTCCCGGGGTATCGATCAACATCGCGCCTTGGTCGAGGAGTATCAACTGGCGGCGCGTTGTCGTGTGTCTCCCCCTGCCGTCCTTTTCGCGGACGATGTTTGTCTTAAATGCATCCCGGCCGACAAGGTGATTCAGCAGCGTGGTTTTTCCCACGCCCGACGATCCCAGCAGGCAGTACGTTTTGCCGGCTTCCAACACCCGGCGGACCTGGTCCGGTCCCGGGCCGGTTTTATTGCTGAACGCGATTGTTCTGCATTTAATATTCGCTTTTCTAATTTCCGAAACCCTCTGCGCCAATTCCTGTTCACCGACCAGGTCGCTCTTGCTTAAGAGAATTACGGGTTCAATATGACCCTCGTTCACCATTACCAGGTATCGTTCCAGCCTGCGCAGGTTGAAATCGAAATCGCATGATTGGATAATGAAGGCCGCATCGATGTTTGACGCAATCATCTGGTGATCGATTCGCTTGCCTGCCGTCTTCCGTTTCAAGACCGATTTCCTTGGAAAAAGCTCGTGAATAACGGCAAGCGTGTTGGAGTTGTGGTATTGCACAAAGGCCCAGTCTCCCACTGTGGGAAGGTCCGCGCTCGACGCGGCGGCGAACATCAGCCTGCCTGTGAGTTCGGCTGGAACCTCGTCGTTTTCATCCCTTACGAGGAAGCTGTCTTTGTCGACTGCGGTCACGCGTGCCGCGCCATAACCGGGTTTCTCTAACTCTTTCAGCTTTTCTTGAAACCATTCGTCAAACCCGAGATCTTTGAGCTTCATACACTAATTATAACCTTTGATTGAGTGAACGCCAAGTTGAACGCATCAGGCTGGGTGAGCGCCGGGTTGTCACCGCGCACACCGCAGCACAGCTATCCGGTGGGACACCATGAGGGAGTACCCTACCAGCAGTCAATAGTCCGCGGAACGGAGGTTTACCCTTTTCTTTTACGGGTGTGCCGTCTGATAGAACGGCAGATTGGTGTTCATAACAGTACATAGTACAACCGTTTCTTGTTTTGAGAATAGGTTTGTTGGTATCTAAAGAAAATAGGTGATGTGATAAAGAAGGGTCGGCTCCGAATGAGGCATGAGTTTAATTATCCGACCGATCCCGGAAGACCATAAGTATTTCAAATTGGAAGGGTAGATTTGAGTGTCTACAAAAGCCCAACCGAAAAAACGGATTCACAATCCGGTTACGGGCAAATACTATGAAATTCGACAACGTTCTAGTAAACAAGGCAAGGCTGGCCAGATAAAGGGTCTATGGAGCTCTAAGAAAAAAGGTGCTTCTAGCAAATAGAAAGGAAAATACATTGGCCTTCGTCTGGTTTATTGACTCAAACGTGATTGCTTATTGGGTAATGGGAGAAGGAAGTATTTTGACGTTCCTGGTGGACAAGTTTGCACTTACTCACGATTTTGCACATATTTATAATAACCGATATAAAGATTCTAATTGATTTTATTACCCAGGTTTTGAAGAATAGTAAAACAACTAGTGAAAATGAATATTATATTTCGTCACTCGGCATTAACGAGTTATTCTCTGCAATTAGAGATGAATGTTAGAAGTATGTTACTGTTCAAAAAAGGGCTGCCTATCTCTCGCTGGCGAGACGCCAGGAATATCCCGGATATAAGAGAAGAAGACTATGAGGAAATATATAAAAAGATAATGGTCACCTTTGACCAGTTGTTTAGTCGTAATATCTTTCCCATGGCTGAGAAGTTTCTCGATGATGACCCAAATTACCTCGAAATATTTTCCTCAATATTATTTCTTGTGAAGGATTCAAAGACCCAGGATGCTACCCTTTTAACAAAAACCATTCTTAGCAAAGCCAATTACTTTGTAACCAGAGACGAACCATTGATTAAGGCTGCCACATCCATTATTAAAGATAAATATGCATTAGAATTGATCAAGCCCGGCCAAGGTTTCCAGATTATACGAAGAAAAGCATAATAAGGATATCTGTATTTGTGTACAAGAGCTTCAGGTCCTTATGTTATTTAGGCCTTAAATAAAACAAAACGGCAAGGGGTGCGTTTGCACTGTCCTTGCCGTTTTTTACTTGTGGGGCACGAGAAACTCGAAACATTCGCTCGATTCGTTGCTATTTAGAAATTAAGTTTGTTATTCACACACTCTTGAGTTACGCTTTTTCACGGCGGCGCATAAGCTGTACCAACACTTAGAAAGGAAGGTATTTAACCATGAGTATGGCACCATGTCCCGGCGGTACTTTCCCATATGTCATCAGGGCCGGTGACACCTGCTTCGCCTTAGCCCAGCGCTTCGGCACCAGCGTCGCCGCCATTCAGGCCGCCAACCCCGGACTGAACTGCGACAACCTGCAGATCGGCCAGATAATCTGTATCCCGGTGGGCGTGCCGCCCGTTTGCCCGGCAGGTACGACTCCGTATATCATTAGAGCCGGCGACACCTGCTTCTCATTGGCCCAGCGCTTCGGTACCAGCGTCGCCGCCATCCTGGCCGCCAACCCCGGACTGAACTGCGACAACCTGCAGATCGGCCAGACGATCTGTATCCCGGTGGGCGTGCCGCCCGTTTGCCCGGCAGGTACGACTCCGTATATCATCAGGGCCGGTGACACCTGCTTCTCCTTAGCCCAGCGGTTCGGCACCAGTGTTGCCGCCATTCAGGCCGCCAACCCCGGACTGAACTGCAACAACCTGCAGATCGGCCAGACGATCTGTATTCCGTAAACCAAAATAAACACCCAAGCCACCTTCGCGGAGAGGGTGGCTTTGGTCGCCGGTCAAATGTCAGTCAAGCTTCTCCCTAAGCGCAGTCAGAAGCAAGCCCCCCGGTCTCACAGGCAATTCTTTTTGCGTCACTTTACTAACAAAGTGACTGATAAACATGCGGGTTTGTCTCTGCCAGGCAGACTTGCGCGCCGGCGCAAATTTGAAAAAAGTAGGGCGGAGATTTCAAATCCCCGTCCCTTTGGGTTTAGTGTTTTTATGGTACTAGGAGTACCATTATTTCTTGCCGGTACTCGTATTATCGCCGTCACTGTCGCCGGGGCCGGGATTGTCGCAGGGACGGTTCTATCAACGACACTATAACAGCGTGATAGCGGCAGATGTGGTAATTGTTCGCTCCGAGGCAAACCAACTTCACCTGAAACAGACTATACTTGTCCTAAAAGAAAATATTTTATATATCCCCTAAAACGTCTAGGAAAAGAATTCTCTATTATACTTCTGCACCTGTATCACTTTTCCTAACGGTTTCGCAGATTTAATAGGTATTACAGTCCACATTACTCCGAGGCAAGCCGATGCCGCGTCGGCATTTTTGATGCTCTCTGAGCGCCGTCCGAAACAAGCATGGCGCGAAAGGGAAGACGGTTGGCCGGAGCGTACACGGGAGTATGTGAGCACTGAGCGGCGAGCCTGACAAAGCCGGGCGAAGTAATCACCGCGCGTAACCGGAGCACAGCGATTCCGGTGGGACAACGACGGCAAGGGCTTGATTATAAACTAAACGGCAAGGATTGCTTTTAACAATTCCTTGCCGTGTTTTGCTTCTAACTGGTGGGCCATGAGGGACTCGAACCCCCAACCAGACGATTAAGAGTCGCCTGCTCTACCAATTGAGCTAATGGCCCGTTTCAGATGTCGGATGCAAGAGGCCGGATGTCGGACTCACGAGGCCGGACACCGGAATTTCTTTTCTAGCCTCTAACCTCTTGCCTCTAACTTCCAAAATGGTGGAGGGGGCTGGATTCGAACCAGCGAAGGCGTTGCCAGCAGATTTACAGTCTGCCCCCTTTGGCCACTCGGGTACCCCTCCGTTTCGGATGTCGGACGCAAGAGGTCGGATGCCGGACCTCTTTGGATGCCGTGCGGCTGTCAGATGCACGAGGTCTGATGTCGGATGATTTACAATACGCTGCCTGTTATGTTCCGGCCTCTGACTTCCTGCTTCCGACCTCTGAAATGGTCGGGATGGGGGGATTTGAACCCCCGGCCTCGTGCTCCCAAGGCACGCGCGCTCACCAAGCTGCGCTACATCCCGGGGATTTGCCGCAGAATTTATTATAGCTAAGTAGAGGCGCCGCGTCAAGGGAAAAAGAGCGCTTATGAACTCTTCTTATCTCATCCGACCTCTCACTTCCCACCTCACATATCCCACGGCACCCATGACATCCTTTCGCGGATTTCGCCGCCGAATACTTCCTCCATTGTTCCTTCTTTAATGATGCGCCCGCCGAGTATCACGGCCACCCGACCGGCAAGGTAAGGTATTTCCGTATAATCGTGGGTGACGAAGAGCGTGGTGGTCCCGGTTTCCTTGAGCAGTCCGCCGAGTTCCTTTAAAAGAGCGTTGCGGGTGGGGTAATCCAGCGCCGCGAAAGGTTCGTCCAGGAAAAGCACCTCCGGTTCAAGGGCGAACGCGCGGGCCAGGCTGACGCGCTGCGCCTCGCCGCCGGAAACGCGCCGGGCGGGGCGGCGGGCCAGGGAGGAGATGCCGAAGTACTCCAGCCACTTCGACGCCCGGGCTTCCGCTTCGCGGCGCGGCACGCCCTTGATCCGCAGGGGGGTGGTGATGTTCCCCAGCACCGTGGTGTTCAGCAGCAGGGATTCCTGGAAAACCACCGCCGTCCGCCGGCGCAGGGCGAGACTGTTCCCGTTGCGGACGGTCCGGCCGTCGAACCTGACGGTCCCTGACGTCGGCGGCTGGAGGTGGGCGAGGGTCAGGAGCAGGCTGGTCTTGCCAGCGCCGTTCGGCCCGACGAGAGCCAGGACTTCGCCCTTCCTGAGGGTCAGGCTGTCGACTGCGAATACTTCGCGACCGGAAATGGTCAGGCGCAGGTTTTCTGCCTCAAGCAGCGCTTTCAAGCAATACCTCCTCTAAAGTCCTAAGTCCTAAGAAGCCTAACCGGACAAGCCGGAACTAAAAAATATTACCACAGAGACACAGAGGCACAGAGGAAACCAAAAGTGTCCGCAACACGATTCTACATCCGGGAGTTTAGTCCCTTCTTTTAAGACAGGGGACTTTCGACTTCGGGCTGAGGACTACCGTCTTACTTCGCGGCCCCTCTCTGCTGCAGGATGGTCAGCGCCGCGGTGATGCTGAAAGAGAGCAGCAGCAGGATGATGCTGAGGGCCGTAGCCAGTTCGAAGTTCCCCTTGGAGACCTCGAGAACGGTGGCGGTCGTGAGCACGCGGGTCTGCCCGTGTATGTTCCCGCCGACCATCATCGATGCTCCGACCTCCGAAATCACACCGCCGAAACCGGCGATTACCGCCGCAAGGATGCCGAGGCGCGCCTCACGCAGCAGGAGCCACAGGTACTGCAGGCGGGTCGGTCCCAGCGAGAGCATCTGCAGGCGAAGCTTCGGGCTGACCGACTGTATCGCCGCCACGGTGAAGCCGGCGACGATCGGCGAGGCGATGATCGCCTGGGCGATAATCATGGCCGCGGGCGAATATAGGATGCCCAGGAAGCCCAACGGTCCGTACCGGGCAAGACAGAGCCAGGTGGCGAGGCCGACGACGACGGGCGGCAGCCCCATCCCGAAGTTGATCAGGCTTACCACCAACCCGCGCCCGAAGAAACGGGAAAGGGCGAGGGCGGCGCCGGCGGGGACGCTTACAGCCACGCTGATGCAGGTGGCCGTGGCTGATACCTGCAGCGTGCGCAGGGTGATGTTCACCACTTCCGGGTCGCCGGTTGATATTAACCGCAAGGCTTCCGTTATCCCTTGACCGAGGATGCTCAAGAATATGCCTCCCGTAAAAACTGTATTCTAACCGCCAAGACGCCAAGTCGCCAAAAAACTATTATATCTTGGATCGGGTTGCAGAGCAGTGGATACGGCCCGTTCTGCCGGACCGAAAAATAGCCTGCCTGCCGTTGTCCCTACGTGTGACGCCGCCTAGGTGACAACGGCAGGGGCTTTATAGAAATGAGACGTATGGGCTATGTTTATCGGTGCGTATCCCACCTTACGAACGTTATATCGAGTCCGGAGTCTTATGTCCTAAGTCCGGAAACACGAACTTGGACAGTAGATAGTAGTCCAGTAGTCAGTATGTAGAATATAGAATGTAGAATATAGAATTTGAGACTCCGGAACCCGTATTTCTTCTTCTTTCGGATCCCCGATCGGGACTCGCTACCTTCTTACCCGGACTCAGGACTTTCGACTTAGGACTTAACTTGTGACCCGCGACTCGTGACTCGTGACTTACGCCAGGTCTTCCATCTTCTTGCCCGCGTCGGGCGTAAACAGCGACTGCCCGAATTTGTCCTTGCCGAAGTCG
This sequence comes from Bacillota bacterium, assembly GCA_040755295.1. Lineage (NCBI taxonomy): Bacteria > Bacillati > Bacillota > Bacillota bacterium. The sequence goes on from JBFMBK010000001.1 coordinate 254,603, forward strand.
CCGATCACTTGCTGCGTATCGGGCGACGTCATAAAGTCCACAAACGCCTTCGCGCCTTCGGCGTTGACCTTGCTGAACTTTTCGGGGTTGACTTGCATCACATGATAGATGTTAAGCAGCGACTTGTCGCCCTCCGACAAAATCTCGAGCTTGACGTTGGCCTTCTGCGCCAGGTAGGTGGCGCGGTCGGTCAGGGTGTAGCCCTTCTTCTCGGAGGCCATCAACAGGGTCGCGCCCATGCCTTGTCCGGACTCCTGATACCAGCTTCCGGACGGGGTGACGCCGGTCTCTTCCCAGATGGAGATCTCCTTCTTGTTGGTGCCGGAATCGTCGCCGCGGGAGATAAAGACCACCTTCTTAGCGGCGATATCCTTGAATGCCTCAACGCTGGTCTTGCCCTTGATCCCGGCGGGATCTTCCGGCAGCCCGACGACGATAAAGTCGTTGTGCATCACCAGTTGATAGTTGATCCCGACGCCGGAATCGACCAATTCTTTTTCGGACGCAGGGGCGTGCACCAGCAGGACGTCGGCTTCGCCTTTTTTGCCCATTTCAAGCGCCTGGCCGGTTCCGACGGCGATGGTTTTAACCTTGTAGCCGGTTTGTTTCTCGAAAAGCGGGGTTAAAACGTCGAGCAGGCCGGAATCAACCGTGGAAGTGGTGGTGGCGAGAATCAAATCCTTCACCTTGGGCTGAGAGGTTGCGGGCTGTTGTGTTTCCTCCACCTTGGCGGTCTTGCCGCAGCCGGTGAGCAAAGCCAGGGCGACAAGCGCGAACAGCGCCAAAATAAGCGTTTTTCTTAACATAATCCAGCTCCTTATGAAAATTCTTTAAAATGGCGCAGCAATATAAAAAGCCGGACTCCCGCGCGCAAGGAAGCCGGCTTGACGTGTGCCAGCAATTCCCCTCCTTTCCGCACCGGGAGGCGCACCCGTTTCCAGATGCACCCTATCGGTCCGCCCGCCATAGCCTTTTAATGTGCCGTAGGACGGGAGACTCGGAGAAGTTAAATTTTACATTCGTCGTTGATTTAAAAATTCCTGCATTTGATGGGGAATTATCGCGATAATCAGTATGCATAGGGAGAATATAGAATATAGATGTAGAATATATAAGGTATAATATGGTATGTGGAATGTTGAAGGTAGAAGTAGAAGTCGGAACCCAAAAAAGCATTGGGAACGTATTGAATCTACAAAAAAAGAAACCGGCGGGGACCGTTTTCGGAGGCCCGGAGACAGGGGGCCGGAGGTCGAATTCGGCAAAAAAAGAATCCAGCGGAAACCGCTGGATGGGGAGAGATAGAGTTTTTTAGCGGAGCTTTCAACATTATTACCCGATGCCGGGCGGTTTATACATGCGGCGAAATTTTTTATTTGCGGTGCGCCCGTACGGCGACGGGCGTACTAAAGCACACCCGCCTATGGTATACTGGTGGTAACACGATCGAACTGTTCAACATTCCGAAGGGCGCAGCGATAAGCAACGTTTTCGGAAGTCGGAGGCACGATGTCGTAAATCGGAGTCCTTGAAAGAATTCGCAGTTGCGAATTCCCACTTTGAATCCGACCTCTGATTTCTTGCTTCCGACATCTGAATCCGCCGGTCTTCCTTGCACTACATTACTTCTCGCCGCGTTCCGTAGGTGTCAGGTGGCAGCTGAAAGTTCCATGAATAACAATATGAAACTATTGGAGGCCGCGGTTTTGCGGCGGTCTCAGGGGAAGGGGGGATGGAAGTGATCGACACCTTTCGGAAGGTAGTTCTGGTGGGGATAGGCGCGCTGTCGCTCACCAAGGAAAAGGCCGAGCAGTTGGCGAAGGAGCTTGCGGAAAAAGGACATGTGACGACGGACGAGGCCCGTACTTTTGTGAAAGAGCTTCTGGACCGCGGCGAGAGGGAACGTGAAACGCTCCAGAAAACGGTCAGGGAAGAGATCAACGGTTTGCGTGATAACTGGGGCCTGGTTACGAAGAGGGATTTGAACGAGCTGTTTCAAAGGATCGAGAAGATCGAGGAAGCGGTTTTCGGCAAGAGACAGGAAGTCGAAAGGACAACTGTTGTGGTGGAGGAAGTAAAGGAAGAGGGTTGAAATTACAAAGGCGATGTTCCTAAATGAGCCGGATTACAAAGGCCACTCCGCAAGGGGTGGTTTTATTGTTATGCCGCATGGTGAATAGTTACTTGTTATAAAACCGCGCCGGACTCCGTAACTATGGTGGTAGTAGTCTTTTCTAACATTCAGCGCATAGTGTTTCGCCGGCGGGACGCTAAATGGATGCGCCTTATTAAATCACTGGAGTGGTGGCCGTGCGGTGGAGCCTGAAAGACCGCGGCAAAACAGCGCCTGTCTGTTACACAGACGGGCGGGAGGATAGGTTTCCGCACTTGAAGGAGTTCTGCAGAACGGTCCTGTTAATCCTGTTCGTTCTTGCTGTGTTTTGTTGGGCGAACCCGGAGCGTGCGGGCTGTCAGGAAACCGAAAACCCGCTGTGGACCACGCAGCGGTTCCTGCTGGTTGTGGTCGACGGGCTGGAAGTCGAAGCGGTAAACGGAGATACGACCCCGAGCATCGAAGGCATAGGTACCGCCGGGGTGAAAATCTACGATGTCGCCGGATTTCCGCCTGATTCCCCGGACGCCGTGGTGGCTTCGCTCCTGACCGGGGTAACGCCCGCACGGCACGGATGCTACGGTCCGGGAGACAGGGTCCGCGGGCGTACGCTTTTCTCGCTTCTCGCGGAGCGGGAAACGAAAACCGCCGTCTTTGTTTCCGGGGGGATGCCCTCTTACGGTCCCGGGCAGGGGGCGGGCAGGGTCGTGACGGCGTCCGGGGATACCGCGCTGGTAAGCAAAGCGATCGATTACCTCCGGGAGGAAGCGCCGTACTTCACGGTGGTCGTCTTGCGGGGCCCGCGGCTTGCGCGGGAAAGGGGCGCCGACCACGATGAGTACCTGCGTGCGGTTAACGCCGCCGATACCGAAATCGGGAGGCTGACCGGGTATCTCCGGGACCATCGGGACCTTGACGCTACTCTCCTTTGTGTCACCGGTACAACGGGAAGGCCGCCGCTTTTCCTCAAGGCAGCGGAGTTGAGATCAGGCGTTTCGCTGCCGCCGGCGGGGATTGTCGATGTGGCGCCCACGCTGGGTTACCTGATGGGGGTGGAACTGCCGGCTCCGGAGGGGCTTATATTGTGGAACGCTTTGAACGGCGGCGCGGAGCAGAGCGGGGAATACCTGTCGGAGCTGCGGGTGCGGGATTTGAGCCGCGCGCTCTTTGCAGCGAGGGCGGAGATGCGCCGTCTCCTGGGGGAACAGTCCGGCGTGCAGCGGGAAAAGAGGGAGGTCAGCAATCAGCGGCAGGCGATGGAGAGCGTCGTCGAGGCGCGCGACCGGCGCATCAGACAGCTCCAGGGCGCGATAGCGCGCTGGAAGGGAGCGATGCTGCTGGCCTTGGGGTTGTGCGGCGCGGGTTATTATTTCGAGTACCGGTTCCTGCGGCGGCGCTACCTGCTGTTCAAATGAAGCGGCGGAGCCAATGCCGCTACAGGGACTTCGAAAGGGTGGGCACGGCCTGCCCTGTTTTTTTATTTACAGAAAATATAATTTACTTTTGGCTTTCCTGGTTCATTCCTGCCGCAACGCCCCCGCAAAATCATAAACCGGTCACTTTCCGTTTTATACGCTCTGAAGGCTAAATTTGCCCGTTAGGTAAGAAGTTGTTTACATGTGTAGAGCTTACAAATTATATTGGCTGATAACGGCGCTTTCTGTTCAACCTATTTAAATGAAAGCTGGTGGTTTACAGCTTAATAAGACGCAAGGTTGTGTTGCAGTGAAGGGAATAAAAATAGCTGTATCCGGAAAAGGCGGTGCGGGAAAGACCACTCTATCGGCTGCTCTCATTCGTGCCTATGCTTTGACCCACCGGCGGGTTTACGCCGTTGATGCCGACCCGGACGCCTCGCTGGCGCTTGCGTTAGGGATTCCAGCCGAGGCGGCGGCACAGATTCGTCCCGTAGTAGAGATTAAGGAGCATGTGCAGGAAGCAATGGGAGGAGAAGGGGGGTTTTTTAGTTTAAACCCGCCCTTAGGGGAGATACTCGACGATTTTTGTTTCCGGCTGGATAACATTCTGTTCATGCGGATGGGGGGATTAAAAAAAGGGGGCACCAGTTGTTACTGCCGGGAAAACGCTTTTTTAAGCGCTGTTTTAACCGCACTTCTCCTGGAACGGGATGAGGTGGTGGTGATGGATATGCCGGCGGGTATTGAGCATCTCTCCCGCGGGACGGCGCGAGGGGTGGATGTTTTGCTGGTGGTGACGGAGCCGAACCGGCGGAGCATTCACACCGGAAGTCTGGTGCTAAGACTGGCGGGAGATATCGGCATCCCAAGGGTGGCGGTGATCGGGAACAAGGTGGCGTCGCCGGAAGACGGAGGGCTGGTCGAGTCGGCCTTTCCGGGCAGGGTTATAGGGACGCTTCCTTTCGACCCGGCCGCCTACTGCGGGGAAGGTGAATTGGGGATGGGGTTCCGGGAGTCGGTAACAAAGATTAAAGACGCAGTTGATAAGGAGAGGGTTAGTTCAGATGATCAATGTAACTGAACGGGCGCGGGAAATTGTCGGCAGGTATAAAGGGAAAGACGCGGTATTGATTCACGTTCTGGAAGACGCCCAGAACGAGTTCGGTTACCTTCCGGAAGAAGCGCTTGAGGTTGTTTCCAAGGAACTGGGGATTTCCCTCGCCGAGATTTACGGCGTGGCTTCCTTTTACGCGCGTTTTTACTTCACGCCGCGGGGGAGGAACATCGTACGGGTCTGTACCGGAACGGCCTGCTACGTCCGGGGTTCCGGGCGCATCCTCACGAAGTTCGAGGATGAGCTTGGTTTAAAAAACGGCGAGACATCAGAAGACCTGAAGTATACCCTCGAAACCGTAAGCTGTGTAGGGTGCTGCGCGTTGGCGCCGGTGATGGTGATTAACGAAAAGACGCAGCGGGTGCTCGACGCCGGTAAGGTGTTAACCTCGTTAAAGAGGAGTGAGAGCGTTGGCCAGGATTGAAAACCGGTCGGTCTTAGAGGCGTTGTCCAACGACCTGGCCGCGGAGCGGGCACGGGTCAAGCACAAGGTGAAGGTGTGCATGGGCACCGGATGTGTCGGGGGCGGCGCGGAGGAGGTCTTCAGGGCCTTTGAATCGGAAGTCGAGCGCCAGGGATCGGACGCGAGGGTGGTCCCGGTCGGCTGCCAGGGGTTCTGTCAGGGCGGCCCGATCGTATCCGTCGACCCGCAGGAGTTCTTCCTGAACAGGGTCTCGGTGTTGGACGTGCCCAAAATCGTTGATTTATCAGTGAAAAGGGGCAAGGAACTTGTAACGCATTTTTACCGCAATCCGGACACGGGTGAGCTCTGCAGCCGGAAGGCGGATATGCCGTTCTACGCGAACCAGACGCGGATAGCCATGAAGGATCTGGGGCAGATCAACCCGATGGACATTGAGGATTACATCGCCGTCGGCGGGTACCTCCCGCTGGCCGGGGTGCTGACCGAGATGACCCCCGAAGCGGTTATCGAAGAGATGAAGACATCGGGACTGAGGGGCCGCGGCGGGGCCGGTTTCCCCGCGGGGAGGAAATGGGAGTCGGCGCGCCGGTCACCGGGAGCGAAGAAGTACGTTATCTGCAACGGGGATGAGGGCGACCCCGGCGCGTTTATGGACCGTTCGATGATGGAAGGGAACCCGCACGCGGTGCTGGAAGGGATGTTGATCTGCGCCTACGCCGTCGGGTCGGACGAAGGGTATATTTACGTCCGCGCCGAATACCCGCTGGCGGTGAAGCGCCTCGAGCAGGCGATAATACAGGCGCGGGAACGCGGGCTGCTGGGCGAGAACATCCTGGGCACCGGGTTTGCGTTTGACCTGCACGTGAAGAAGGGGGCGGGGGCCTTTATCTGCGGCGAGTCAACCACGCTGATGGTGGCGATCGAGGGCAGGCGCCCTTCGCCGCGTCAGACGCCTCCCCGCTCGGTGGAGCAGGGTTTGTGGGGGATGCCGACCTGCCTGAACAACGTGGAGACCTTCGTGAATGTCCCGGCGATTATCCGTAACGGCGGCGACTGGTACGCCCGGTACGGCACCGAGCAGTCCAAGGGAACCAAGGCGTTCTGCATCACCGGCAACATCAGTAACACCGGTCTGATAGAGGTCCCGATGGGAATGACGCTGCGCGAGGTTGTTTACGACGTGGGAGGCGGTGTCATGGGGGACGGTAAATTCAAGGCGGTCCAGACCGGCGGCCCTTCGGGCGGGTGTATCCCCGAGGCACACATCGACGCGGCGGTGGATTTTGAGTCGTTGAAGTCGCTGGGTTCGATGATGGGTTCCGGCGGCATGGTGGTCGTCGACGATAAGACCTGCATGGTGGAGTTCGCCCGGTTCTTCCTTTCCTTCACGCAGCGCGAGTCGTGCGGCAAGTGCCCGCCGTGCAGGATCGGGACCTACGAGATGCTGCAGATATTGAACAGGATTGTGGCCGGGGAAGGCCGGGAGGGCGACATCGAGCGCCTTGAGGATATAGGGTGGAAGATCAAGCAGACCGCGCTGTGCGGTCTCGGTCAAAGCGCGCCGAACCCGGTGCTTTCGACCATCCGTTACTTCCGCGAGGAATACGAGGCGCACATCAGGGATAAGGGATGTCCGGCCCGGGCCTGCACGACCCTGGGGAGTTATGTCATCGGGGAAGACTGCGTCCAGTGCGGTCTTTGCAGGCAGAGTTGTTCCCACGGGGCGATCATCGAGACCAGGGACAGGTACTATATCGACAACGTGCTTTGTCAGAAGTGCGGGACGTGTCTGGCGGTCTGCCCGACCGGCTGCGTGCTGGTCGAGCCGGCGGTCCGAAAGGAGGCGGTAGGGACATGAGCGACGCGGTTTGCGAGGTTACCAGGGCCTTCGAGGAGTACACGGAGTTTACCGAGGAGAAGCTCTGCGGGCGCTGCATCCCCTGCATGACGGCGGCGCCGATGATTATAGACACTTTGGAGCGGCTGAGGCGTGGAGAGGCTACAACGGACGACATCAGTCAACTGGAAAGCATCTGCAGCCAGGTGATGATTGTAGCCTTATGTAAACACGGGCAGAAGGCGGTGGCAAACCTTTCTCAATCCGTTAAAAACCACCGGGAGGTGTTTCAATCCCACGCGGAGAAGCATCATTGCCCGGAAGGGTCCTGTGAAGGACTTCTTATTTACCAGGTGAATCCGGAGCGGTGCACCCAGTGCGACAAGTGCCGGGAGGTGTGTCCCGAGGGGGCGATATTCGGGGAGCCCTATATCGCTTACCGGACCGATAACCTGCCGTATATAATCGTCGGGGAAAAATGCTCGCACTGCGGGGAATGCGCAAAGGTTTGCGCAGACGGGGCCATAGAAGTTGTCTAAGGTATCTGTTCAGATGTCACCTAACACTTACGGAACGTGGCGAGAAGCGAGTAGGAGAAGGAGGTCCAGGCGGGCCGAACCGGAGCGTATATAGAAATACATGAGGATTCGGACCACCCGGCCGACGAAGTAGTGCGAAGCTTATCGCCGCGCCCTACGGAGTGTCTGAATAGTTGTCGGAAAAAAAGGGGGAAGGTAGTTTTGGCCTCATCAGTTACCCTTACCATTGATGGTAAGGAAATCTCCGTCCCGGAAGGAACCACCGTCCTTCATGCGGCAAAAGCAGCGGGAATAGTTATTCCTCATCTCTGTTATTGTTCCGGGCTGAAGGCGACAGGGGCGTGCCGTCTTTGCGTGGTGGAGATTGAAAAGGTCCGGGGGCTGGTGGTCTCCTGCGTACGGAAGGTGGCTCCGGGAATGGTGGTCCGCACCAGTACGGAGCAGATTTTAGAAGCGAGGCGTTTTATAATAGAACTCCTGCTTTCGAGGCATCCCGGACTCTGTCTGAGCTGCGACAAAAGCGGGGTCTGCAAGCTGCAGCGCTATGCTTATGAGCTAGGCATCGAACGGCCTTCCTACCCGGTGCGTGATCCCGGTTATCCCGTTGACGATGCCAATCCTTTTATTGTACGGAATTATAATCTGTGTATCGTTTGCGGGCGGTGCATCCGCGTGTGCCGGGGACAGGGAAGCGATATTCTGGACTTTGTAAAACGCGGAATCGAAACAAAGGTTGCTACCGCCCTGGACAAACCGCTGCAGGAGGCCGGCTGCGATTTTTGCGGAAGCTGCGTCGGCGTTTGTCCCACGGGGGCGCTCCTGGAGAAAAAAGGGCGCGGTAAGGGCCGCGAGTGGGAACTGCGCGCGGTGGAGAGCCATTGCGGCTATTGCGGCAGCGCCTGCAAGTTGTTGTACAACCTGAAAGGCGATGACGTCGTAAAGGTCGCAACCGAAAGACCGGCCGACTACCTTTGCGCCCGGGGGCGCTTCGGCTATAGCCATATCGACGGCGCGGCGCGGCTTGAGACTCCCCTGGTGCGTAAAAACGGGGAACTGGCTCCCGCAAGCTGGGATGAGGCGTTGGAATTTGTCGCGGGCCGCCTTAAGGGGATCAAAGAGAATTACGGCCCGCAGGCCGTCGGGGGGATCGCCGGCGCGCTGGCGACCAACGAGACGGCCTATGTTTTTCAGAAGTTTATCCGGGCGGGGTTGCAGAGCAATAACGTCGACAGCGGGGTGCGTTTTTCCGGACTCGAACTCCTGCAGAAACTCGAAGCGGTAGTCGGCGGCACGAAAGGATACGCCGCTTTGAATGATGTGGGCGCCGCCGGGGTGATCCTGGTGGTCGGCGACGTGTGGCGGCGGGTGCCGGCGGTGTGGGGTCGGATCAAACAGGCGGCCGACCGGGGGGCGAAGGTTGTTTACATCGGTTTCTATGCCGGCCGCCCGGTAAAGATAGCAAAGGTCTGGCTGCGGGCGCTGCCCGGTTCCGAACACGTCGTGCTCCAGCAGATGGCGCAGGTGGTGGTCCGGAAGGAAGGTAATGTAAAGGCCGAGAAAGAGCAGATTACGGGATTTAACAGGTTTGCGAAGAGCCTCAAAGAGGCGGCGGGTGCACCGGCCGGGGTGAGCGCCGACGATATTGCAGCGGCGGCCGAACTCTGGATGGATGCGAAGGCCAAAGGCGTGGTGGTGCTGGCGGTTGACGGCGTGACGCAGCAGACCGGAAGCGCCGCCCTCAATCTTTGCCTGCTGACCGGAAGGGTCAAAAAGGCGTTCTTCCCCGGGCATTCCCTTTCCAACGCTCAGGGGGTCTGGCGGATGGGCGCGGTTGCGGATTGTTACCCCGGTTTGCAGCCGGTTTCCAAAGCGGCGGCCAGGTTTTCGAAATTATGGGGGATGGCGGCGCCGGATACCCCGGGACTGGCGGCGGACGAAATGCTTGCCCAGGATTCCCCCCTGAAGGCGCTTTATGTGCTCCAGGAGGACCCGGTCGTGTCATTCCCGGGTGGCGCGCGGGTTGCCGCCCGGCTTAATGACCTCCAGCTGCTGGTGGTCCAGGACCTTTTCCTGACCGAGACGGCGAAGATGGCCGATGTGGTCCTGCCGCTGGCCTCCTCGCTGGAAACCGGTGGTACATGCGTGAATGCGGAAGGTAGGGTTCGACAGTACGGGAAAGTATTACCGGAGAAAACGCTAGCCGTCTGGCAGGTTATCGAACAACTGGCGTCGAAAATGAATTTCTCGTTGAGTTATGTATCCTGCCGTCAAGTGGGGGAGGAAGCGCGGGCGGTGGCCCCGAATTTCGGGATAACCCCCGGCACTTCGCCACGCCCGGCCTTTCAGCCGGTGAACGGTTCAGGGGCGAAAGCGGAAGACGCCGGTTCTCTAAGGTTGGTACCCTTCGCGTCCCGCTTCGGTTTTTATAATGACCATTGGATAAAGAACAGCGGACTTGACGATCTCTTGCCTTATCAAGGAGATTTTGTCGCCATCGCCCCGGAGGACGCTGATCGTTTAGGGCTCGCCGAAGGAGCACCGGTGTCCGTAAGTACGGCATACGGACAGACCGGCACCGTGGTGCAAGTAGACCCGGGCCTTCCGGCGGGAGTGGTAATAATGCCGGCTTTTGCGGCGAAGACGAACATGCTTTTGGGCCCTGATGGACCGAACGGGCCTGTAGCGGCGGCCTTAACAAAGTTGTAAGGAGGCAGTAAAAGGGTTGGGGAGAGAGAAAGTTCTAACAAATTGCACGGCTACCCAGAAGATGATTGCGAAGACTACCCGGGAAGGGATACCCACAGCCTTCAGCCGGGTGGAGGGAAGGAAGCCGTGTCCTTACGGGGTAGGGGGAACCTGTTGCCGCGTTTGCTACATGGGGCCGTGCCGCGTTACCGACGGCGGGGCGGGATCATCTTCAGCGGGAATATGCGGCGCCACGGCGGAAACGATTTCGGCGCGCAACTTCTGCCGGATGATCGCCGCGGGGACGTCGGCCCATTCCGACCACGGGCGGGAAGTCGCCGCTACTTTCCTTGCGGCGGCGCGCGGTGAGGCGCCCGGGTTTGAGATCCGGGACGAAGTGAAACTGCGCGCGGTGGCCGCGGACCTGGGGATTGAAGCAGCGGGTAAAAACAAGAACAAACTCGCCGAGGAAGTGGGCCTGAAGCTCATAAGCGAGTTCGGCCGGCAGGACGGCGAGCTTGTCTTTGCCGGCCGGGCGCCGGAGAAACGCCGGGAGATCTGGCGGAAACTGGACGTTGTCCCCCGGGGCGTCGACCGTGAGGTCGTAGAGATGATGCACCGGACTTCTGTGGGAGCCGACCAGGAATACCAGCACCTCCTGTTACAGGGGATGCGGACCTCGCTGGCGGACGGCTGGGGCGGTTCGATGATCGCCACCGAACTGCAGGATATCATGTTCGGGACGCCTGTTCCCATCCGGTCAAAGGTCAACCTGGGAGTGTTGAAAGACGACCAGGTGAATATCATAATCCACGGCCACGAGCCGCTTCTGCCGGAACTGATCGTGGATGCGGCCAGGGACGAGGAATTACTGAGCCAGGCGCGGGCCGTCGGCGCGAAGGGCATCAACATTGCCGGTATCTGCTGCTCGGCGAATGAGCTGCTGATGCGCAAGGGCATCCCGGTGGCCGGTAGCGTGCTGCAGCAGGAGCTCGCCATAGCCACCGGCGCGGTGGAAGCGATGGTGGTAGACATCCAGTGCGTCATGCAGGGGATCAGCGTGGTCGCGCGCTGTTACCATACCGAACTCTTCACGACTTCTTGCCGGGCGCGTATCCCCGGCGTCACCCATCTCGAGTTTCACCATGAAAACGGGATGGAAACGGCGCGGGAAATCGTCCGGAGGGCGATCGCCAATTACCCGAAGCGGCGTGCGGTCGATATCCCGAAGGAAGAGATGGACCTGGTTGCCGGATTCAGCCACGAAACCATCAACTACATGCTTGGCGGCCGTTTCCGGTCTTCCTACCGGCCGCTCAACGATAACATAATGAACGGGCGCATCCGCGGGATAGCGGCGGTCGTCGGATGTTCAAACCCCCGGGTGAAGTTCGGGGACCTACACACCACCGTTGTCCGCGAGCTTATCGCCAATAACGTGCTTGTGCTCGTTACGGGCTGCGCGGCCATCAACTGCGCGAAGGAGGGCCTCCTGATCCCCGAGGCGGCCGAACTGGCCGGTTCGGGCTTGAAAGAGGTATGTGAAGCCGTCGGTATACCGCCGGTCCTGCACTGCGGGTCGTGCGTAGACAACAGCCGCCTGCTGGTCGCCGGTACGGCGGTGGTCAAAGAAGGCGGCCTGGGCGAAGACCTTTCGGACGTTCCGGTATGCGGTTGCGCGCCCGAATGGATGAGCGAAAAGGCGATCGCGATCGGGCAGTACTTTGTCACCAGCGGTGTAACCGTCGGGTTCGGGGTGGCTTTTCCGACGACGGGAAGCGCGAAGCTTTCGGATTACGTGTTCGGCGGAATAAAAGAACAGGTAGGCGCCAACTGGTTCTTCGAGCCGGATCCAGTGGCGATGGCGCAACAAATCATTGCGCACATTGACTCCAAGCGTAAGGCATTGGGGATTGAGTCCGCCAAGGAACGGGTGCTTTACGACATGGAGATGAGGAGGAAGCTGGAAATTGTCTAAAATAATTGCTTCCGCCGCCATAAGGGGCGCCCATAAACTTTACGCGCGGGCTGAGGAATCCTTACGCCAGGCGATTGAAGCATTCGGACCGGAAGCCCCGGTTGCCTTCCCGAATACCGGCTACTACCTGCCGGTGATTTACGGGATCACGGGCCTTCAGGTGGAAAAGGTAGGAGACCTTGAGCCGGTGCTTAAAACGGCCGGTGAACTGCTTCCACCAGTTCCGGCGGATAAGGTCTGGCTTCCTTACCTCGGTAATACCCTGGACGCCGGGATGGCGGCGCTGTTTGCCGACGAGATAATCGAGGCGACCAAATACATCGAAAACCCTCCCTACACCATGACCTCTTCCCCCACCGAGGATAACCTGTGGCTCGGTGCGGCGGACGACGTAATCATGCGCAAACGGGGCATAGAGTTTGTGGACGGTACTGCGCCCGGTTTTGCGGCGATTGTAGGGGCCGCGCCCACGAACGAGATCGCGGTGAAGATCGCCCGCGAACTGCAGGAAAAGAACCTTTACGTCTTCATGTCGGCCGCGTCGGACGGGCGGAATATGGCCGAGCAGCTGAAGGAGGAAAAGATAGAGCTGGGGTGGGAAACCCGGCTGGTTCCATTCGGCAAGGACATCACGGCCACGGTTTTCGCGCTGGGGTTTGCGGCGCGGGCGGCAATGTCCTTCGGCGGGGTAAAACCGGGGGATTTCCGCCGCCTTCTGCTTTATAATAAGAATCGAATCTTTGCGTTCGCGATGGCGTTGGGGCCCGTGGACGATGAAAAATACGCGCAGGCCGCCGGGGCTATAAATTTCGGCTTCCCGGCGATAGCCGATACCGATATCCCGGAGATTCTGCCGACGGGTGTCTGTACGTACGAGCATGTTGTGTCGAACGTGCCGCACGACAAGATCGTCGCCCGGGCGATAGAGGTTCGCGGCCTCAAGGTGCAGGTGACCAAGGTTCCGATTCCGGTATCCTTCGGTCCGGCTTTTGAAGGGGAAACGGTTCGTAAGGGCGACATGCAGATCGAGTTCGGCGGCCAAAAAACACCGGCCTTCGAAATGGTACGGACGCATGAAGCGGACGCCGTCGAAGACGGCCGTATCGAGGTAATCGGGCCGGATGTGGACTCGGTTCAGGAGGGCGGCAGGCTGCCTATCGGGATCGTTGTGGACGTTTACGGCCGGAAGATGCAGGAAGACTTCGAGCCGGTAATTGAAAGGCGGGTTCACTACTTTATCAATTACGCGCAGGGCATCTGGCACATGGGGCAGCGGGACCTTAACTGGATCCGTATCGCCAAATCGGCCTATAAACAGGGTTTTAGGATGCGCCACTTCGGGGATATCCTTTATGCCAAGATTAAATCGGAGTTTGCCAACATCGTTGACCGGGTTCAGGTGACCATTTATACCGATGAGGCCGAGGTCGTCAAAGCGCGGGATGAGGCCCGGAAGATTTACGGGCGGCGCGACGCGCGGCTGAAGGCGCTCAACGACGATACGGTCGATACCTTTTATTCCTGCACCCTGTGTCAGTCTTTCGCGCCGACGCACGTCTGCGTGGTCCTGCCGGAACGGGTCGGGTTGTGCGGTTCGGTAAGCTGGCTCGACGCGAAGGCGGCTTACGAGATCAATCCGCACGGGTGCAACCAGCCGATTCCCAAGAAGGACGTGATCGATCCGGCAAAAGGCCAGTGGAGGTCGTGCAACGACTTTATCTTCCAGAACTCCCGCGGTTCGGTTGAACAGGTCAATTTCTATACCATTATGGATAACCCGCTGACGTCCTGCGGTTGCTTTGAGGCCATAATGGTGATGATCCCCGAGTGCAACGGCTTTATGATCGTTAACCGGGAGTTTCGCGGAATGACTCCTTCCGGGATGAGCTTTTCCACGCTGGCCGGCACCATCGGCGGCGGGATACAGACCCCCGGTTTCATGGGCATAGGAAAGGCCTATCTCGCTTCCAGGAAGTTTGTTGTCGGTGACGGAGGCATCGCGCGGATCGTCTGGATGCCGAAGGAGTTCAAAGACCAGATGCTTCCCGTGCTGGAGGACCAAGCGGAGGCGGCCGGGTTGGGTAAGGATTTTGTCGATAAGATTGCGGATGAAACAATCGGCACGGCGGCGGAGGAGATTCTGCCTTTCCTTGAAGAGAAGGCGCACCCCGCCCTTACCATGGACCCCTTGTTTTAAAAATATTCAGTTAATCCGCAGGGCATGTCAATTTGCGAGGTGAGATCTCACTTCCCAATTTGCTTGCTTCTTTCCGCCCAGCACTCAACTTGGTCGGCAAAGTAGCGCGATTCTGGTGCTATGGCATCCCAAGTTGAGTGCTGGGTAATTGCGGCATCTATGCTTTGATGTTTTAACAAAACTCATAACTCAGGACTCGCGACTCGCGACTTGTGACGCGGGACTTGCGACTGGGGACTCAGGACATAGAAAAAGAGGTGTGGAAATGGCACTAACAGGACTCGAGATTTACAAACTGCTGCCCAGGACAAACTGCAAGGAGTGCGGGCAGCCGACCTGTCTGGCTTTCGCCATGCAGTTGGCGGGCGGCAAGGCTGCGCTTGACAAATGCCCGCACGTGAGCGACGCCGCGAAAGAAGCCCTGGGAGCAGCCTCGGCCCCGCCGATCGCGCTGGTAAAGATCGGTGCGGGGGAACGGGTTTTGGAGATTGGAAACGAAACGGTCCTTTTCCGCCACGACAAACGCTTCGAGCACATGACGGGTATCGCCGTCACCGTGCCGGATAACCTGCCGCCGGGAGATATCGAGGTACGGGTGAAAGCGATAAATTCCCTCTGCTTCGAACGGGTGGGACAGATGCACAGCGTGGACCTCGTGGCGCTGGAAAACACTTCGAAGGACGCTGCGGTTTTCGCCGCGGCGGCAAAGACGGTCAAGGCAAAC
Source organism: Bacillota bacterium (assembly GCA_040755295.1). Taxonomy (NCBI): domain Bacteria; kingdom Bacillati; phylum Bacillota; species Bacillota bacterium. The sequence continues at coordinate 269,632 of JBFMBK010000001.1, forward strand.
ACCAACCTCGGGATTATCCTTATAAGCGAAGACCCGGAGGTTATGGCCGCGGCGCTGGAAGACGTCGGGAACGCCAAACCGTTGATTTACGCGGCTACGTCGGGAAACTTCGAGAAGATGGCCGCCCTGGCGAAGCAGCACGACGCGGTGCTGGCGGTGAAAGCCGAAAACCTTGTGGCGCTGGAGGACCTGGTGAACAAGGTTACCGCGGCGGGCGTAAAACAGCTGGTCCTCGATACCGGGGCGCGGGAGCCCAATCAGGTCCTGGCCGATCAAACACAGTTAAGACGCCATGCTTTAAAACGGTTCAGGCCTTTCGGTTTTCCGGGCATCGCCTTCGCCACCAACCCGGACCCGGTCCAACGGGCGGCGGAAGCCGGGATGTACGTGGCCAAGTACGCGGGCATTGTGGTTGTCGGTACCGCCGATCCCGCCGAGATACTGCCGCTTATAACCTTGCGGCTGAACGTATACACCGACCCGCAGAAACCGATTGCGGTCGAGTCCAAGGTTTACGAGATCGGGGCGGTAACGCCGCAGTCGCCGGTTTATATCACGACCAATTTCTCCCTTACTTACTTCTGTGTGGCGGGGGACGTGGAATCTTCCCGCGTACCGGGCTATATCCTGCCGGTGGACACCGACGGGATCTCCGTGCTGACGGCCTGGGCGGCAGGGAAGTTCACGCCGGAAAAGATATCCGAGACCTTGGACCAGAGCGGCATCGCCGAAAAGGTGGAGCACCGGAAGATGATTATCCCCGGGGGAGTCGCGGTTCTCAGCGGGAAGCTTCAGGAGCTTTCAGGGTGGGAAGTAATGGTGGGCCCGCGGGAATCTGCAGGTATTTCAGCATTTTTGAAGCAGTTCTGGAGTTGAATAAAGAATTAGAATAATGTCCAAAAAACTGGTCTCATTTTTTCCCGACAACCTCCGGGTGGAAATCGACACCGGGCAGACCATCCTGCAGGCGGCGGCTAAAGCGGGGATAGCTCTCCGCGGCGCCTGCGGCGGCAAAAAGGTCTGCGGCCGCTGCCGGGTTCAGGTCCGGAAGGGCAAGACGGCCTTTACCGGTGCGGAAAAGATTTTGCCGGAGGAGGCGGAAAAGGGCTGGGTCCTTGCCTGTCAGGCGGTGCCCGAGGATGCGGTTGAGGTCTTTATACCGGAAACATCCCGTTTGACGGAACACCGGGTGCTTCTCGACGAGCGGCGGCCGGGTCTGCTGGCGGCGGTTTCCGGGGAGGGGGCGGCGGAACTGTACCCGCTGTTTCGCAGAACGGCGGTTAAGCTTCCGGCGCCGACCCTTACGGACAACACCGACGACTACGGCCGGCTTGTCTGGGCTTTAAAACACGAACAGGGAATTGATAACGTTATGATAACCCGTCAGGTCCTGGCGGGTTTGCCGGGTACCCTGCGCGACGCGGACTGGTCCGTTGTGGTGGAATTGGCATCCCTCGGCCCCGCCAGCGAGATTCAAGGGGTCAAACCGGCAGCCGCAAAAGACGCTGCGGTATACGGGCTGGCGGTGGACATAGGAACGACCACCGTGGCGGTGGAGCTGGTGGACCTTGAAAACGGCGCCGTCAGCGGTTCAGCCGGTACCTACAACCGGCAGGCGGTCTTCGGGGATGACGTGATTTCCAGGATAGTCTACGGCACCGAGACCCCCGGGGGCCTGGAAGAACTGCAGCAGGCGGTCGTAGAAACGGTAAACGGGCTTATAGCGGAACTACTTCATACGGCGTGCCTGAATCCCACGGACGTACGGTCGGTGGTCTGTGCGGGCAATACAACGATGATTCACCTTTTTCTGGGGATAGACCCCACCTATATCAGATTGGAGCCCTATGTTCCCGCGGTCAATCTCCCGCCGCCGGTAAGGGCGGCGGAGGTCGGGCTTAAGGTATGTCCGGAGGCCTGGGTTTACTGCCTGCCGGGCGTGGCGAGTTACGTCGGGGGGGACATCACCGCCGGGGTTAAGGTCAACGGCATGGCCGAGGCCGACCCGCTGACCCTGTTTATGGACATCGGCACCAACGGGGAGATGGTCCTCGGAAACCGGGAATGGATGATGGCCTGCGCCTGTTCGGCAGGACCGGCCTTTGAGGGAAGCGGTATCGCCTGCGGGATGCGGGCCGTGGTCGGAGCGATCGAAGCGGTGCGGGTGCTTCCCGGGGGGTTCGAAGTGGTTTACCGCACTGTGGGGGACGGGAAACCCATCGGTATATGCGGTTCCGGGTTGATCGACGCGCTTTCATCGCTGTATCAGGCGGGGGTGATCGACCGGGGTGGAAAGTTTGTGCAGGGCCTTGACACACCGCGGTTTACCGAGGGGGAGGAAGGGCCGGAGTTTGTGGTGGCGTGGACGAACGAGACGGGTCACGGAAGGAACATCGTACTCACCCAGGCCGATATCGACAACCTGATGCGGGCCAAGGCGGCGGTTTTCGCCGGGATCAGGACGCTGTTGACCACGGTTGACCTGGAGGTTGAAGCGGTCGAAAGGGTTTTCATAGCGGGAGGGTTCGGTCGTTTTATCAACATCCGCGACGCTGTCGCGATCGGGATGCTGCCGGACGTTCCGCTTGAACGTTACACGTATATCGGGAACAGTTCCTTGAAGGGCGCCCGGCTCGCGCTGTTATCGCGCGAGGTATGGGCCGGAACAGCGGATATCGCCCGCCGGATTACGTATATGGAGCTGAGTGTCGGGAACCGTTTTATGGAGGAGTTCGTTTCGGCGCTTTTCCTGCCGCATACGGATATGAACCTTTTCCATTCACTGCAGGGCAGGAATTCAGCCGCCACTTGACACTTACGGAACGCGGCGAGAAGTAATACAGTGCAAGGAAGACCGCGGAGACGCACCGGAGCGTACTGATACGTACGTGAGGATTCGGCTTCGCCGGGCTGACGCAGGAATGTGTTACTTATCGCTGCGCCCTACGGGAATACCTGAATAGTTACACTGCAGAAAGGGACGTGAAACTTTGCTGATCGCCGTTGCCGGAAAAGGGGGGACCGGGAAGACGACCTTTGTAGCCCTTGCGATAAGACGGCTTCTCGAGAAGGGCGGCCGGCCCATCCTGGCGGTCGACGCCGACGCCAACGCCAACCTTTCCCAGGCGCTGGGTGTTGAAGCGCCCGATTCTATTGCCGACATCATGCGTGCGGTTTCCGAAGACCGCGAGAGCATCCCGTCGGGGATGACCAAGGACAGGTATGTGGCCTACCGGATCCACCAGTCGCTGGCCGAAGGGAAAGACGTGGATCTGCTGGTGATGGGCGGACCGGAAGGGCAGGGGTGCTATTGTTATGTCAATAACCTCCTCCGCGGCTATATCAAAGAGCTTGCCGCCAATTACCGGTATGTGGTAATGGATAACGAGGCCGGACTCGAACACCTGAGCCGCCGTACCACTCAGAACGTGGATATTTTATTCGTCATTTCGGACGCCACGGTAAAAGGGGTGCGTTCGGCGAAACGCATCCGGGAACTGGCGGACAGCCTTAAACTGGGCATAAAAAAGAAGTGCCTTGTCATTAACCGGGCACAGCCGGACGACGTCAGGGTGCTTGCGCCGGAGATGGAAGGGACCGGGCTTGAGTATGCGGGAACGATTCCGTCCGATCCTCTGGTGGCGGAATACGATCTCCACGCGCGGCCGCTGCTTTCCCTTCCCGGTGATTCGCCGGCGGTGGAAGCGGTCGCGGGTATTACCACGAAGACTGAAATGCTTTTAGGAAGGTAGTGATAGAAAGTGGCGGTTACAATTGTGAAAGAACGGTGGAGCAGCAGGTGCCTGGAAGGGGTTTTCGGCACAGGCGCAAAACAGGTCAAGGCAGGGGGAGAGTCGACGCTTCCGTTCCTCCACTTCGAGGGGGAGATCCCCAACCCGCCGGTAGTGGGGCTTGAGGTTTTTGACGCACCGCCCCAGGAATGGCCGGCTTTTTTAACCCGGGTATACGATGGAGTTCTCGAAGATCCGGCGGCATGGGCCAAGAAATGCGTTGAGTACGGGGCGGATATGGTGACGCTCCGCCTCACCCGGATCCACCCGGACATGGGGGATGTTTCCCCGGAAGAGGCGGCAAAGGTTGCGGTCGCCGTGGCGGGAGCGGTCGATGTGCCGCTTATCGTCCTCGGGTGCGGTGTCGAAGAGAAGGACGCCGCGGTACTGCCCGAGGTGGCGAGCGCCCTTAAAGGGAAGAACTGCCTCCTGGGACTGGCCACGCAGGAGAATTACAAGTCGATCGTCGCGGGCTGCATCGCAAACGGGCACGGGGTGGTCGCCTCCAGCCCGTTGGACATCAATCTGGCAAAGCAGCTCAACATCCTGATAACGGAGATGAACCTCGAGTCGGACCGGATTGTGATGGATCCTTCGATCGGCGCCCTCGGGTACGGGATCGAGTATGCTTATTCAATCATCGAGCGGATGCGCACGGGCGCTTTGATGGGCGACAAGATGCTTGCCATGCCGGTTGTTCTCCTGGTAGGCCCGGAAGCCTGGAAAACCAAGGAGGCGAAGAGTCCCGACACAGCGGAGTGGGGCGAACAGGAAAAAAGAGCGATTATCTGGGAGGTTACGACCGCGACAACTCTTATCCACGCGGGGGGGCACATCGCCATGGTCAGGCATCCGGAGGCGTTAAACCACATTAAGGGGCACATCGGGAAGATGATGCAGCCGCAACAGTACTAGGAGGTGACGGGATGATTATTATCGGTGAGCGCATCAACGGCATGTTCAAAGACGTGCGGGAGGGGATTATGAACCGTGACCCCGAGCCGATAAAACGGCATGCCGTTTCGCAAACCCAAAACGGGGCGCGGTATCTGGATGTCAATACCGGACCGACGGTCGCTTCGGAGGACCAGCCGGCGGTAATGGAATGGCTGGTCAAGATCGTAAACGAAGCCAGTCCGCTTCCCTGTTGTCTGGACTCGACCAATCCGGACGCCATAGAGGCCGGGCTCAAGGTCCACCGCGGTAAAGCGATGATCAACTCCACCACCGCGGACCAGTGGAAGATGGACATCTACCTCCCGATGGCCGCGAAATACGGCGCGGCGATCATCGGCCTGGCGATGAACGAGAAGGGCGTGCCGAAGGACGCCAACGACCGGCTGGCGCTGGCCATGGAGATCGTGGCCAACGCAGACGCCCACGGTATCCCGATGGAGGAACTCTACATCGACCCGCTGGCGCTGCCGGTGAATGTAGCGCAGGACCACGGGCCCGAAGTGATGGAGACGATCCGGCAGGTGAAGCTCCTGGCCAGCCCGCCGCCGCGTACGGTTGTAGGGCTTTCGAACTGTTCACAGCGCTGCCCCAACCGGCCGCTTATTAACCGGACGTTCCTGGTGATGTGTATGGCCTGCGGGCTGGATGCCGCCATCGCCGATGCGGAAGACAACGATCTGGTCGACGCGGCCGCGACGGCAAATATCCTGTTGAACAAAGAGATTTACTGCGATTCGTATCTTAAGACGTTTCGGCAGCGGTAAATTAGGAAGTGAGAAGTGCGAAGCATCTCACCTCCCACCTCTGAAAGGGGGGTTATATATTGAATAAAATCATAAGAAAGACGCCTCTTGCGCCTTCGGTAAACCTTATTGAGGTTGAAAACCCGCTGATCGCAAGAAAGGCGCAGCCCGGTCAGTTCATAATTCTAAGGGTGCACGAAAACGGCGAAAGGATACCGCTTACCATATCGGATTACAACCGGGAAAAGGGTACTATTACGCTTATTTTCCAGGAGATAGGCAAGACCACCACGATGCTGGGCCGGCTTGGCGAGGGCGACTGCATACGCGATCTTGTAGGTCCCCTGGGGAAACCCACGGACCTTGAAAACCTTGGAAGGGTTGTTGTGATCGGCGGCGGTCTCGGCACCGCCCTGGTCTTCTCTCAGGTAAAGGAGATGCACAAAAACGGTACCAGGGTGGACGTTATCGTGGGAGCGAGGAACGAGAGCTTGATCATTCTTGAGGAAGAAATCAAGCCTTACTGCGAAAACCTTTACATCGCCACCGACGACGGTTCCAAAGGCCACAAGGGTTTTGTCACGGATCTCCTCAAGAAGCTTATCGAAGACGGCAATAAGTACGACAGGGCCGTAGCGGTTGGTCCTTTGATCATGATGAAGGTCGTAAGCAACCTTACCCGTCAGTACGGGGTGCCGACCACCGTCAGCATGAACCCAATCATGATCGACGGTACGGGAATGTGCGGCGGGTGCCGGCTTTCGGTGGGCGGGGAGACCAGGTTCGCCTGCGTTGACGGTCCCGAGTTCGACGGACATCTGGTGGATTTCGACCAGGTGATAAAACGAACCGGAATGTACCGGGAGCAAGAAAAAATCGCACTGGACTTATACCGGGAATGCTGCAAAAGGGGGGAGCATAATGCCTGAGCAGAAGCGCAAGGCCAACCTGGCTAAGAAGAAGGTGCCGATGCCCGAGCAGGAACCGCGGGTACGGGCCAGAAATTTTGAAGAAGTGGCCATGGGTTACACCCGCGAACAGGCGTTGGAGGAGGCCAGGCGTTGCCTGCGCTGCAAGGAGCCCCATTGTGTCGAAGGGTGTCCGGTCAACGTCCAGATACCGGATTTTATCAAGTTTATCGAGGAAGAAAAGTTCCTGGAGGCTTACAAAAAAATAAAAGAAACCAACAGCCTCCCGGCCGTTTGCGGCCGGGTCTGTCCCCAGGAAAACCAGTGCGAGAAACTCTGCCTGCGGGGCAAAAAGAGTGAACCGGTCGCCATCGGGAGACTGGAAAGGTTTGTCGCCGACTACGCGGCTTCTTTACCCCCCGCTGAGGTCGGGGAAGAATGCCTTTCCGGTTCCCTGAACAAGGGCAAGGTGGCTGTTATCGGCTCCGGTCCTTCCGGGGTCACCTGCGCGGGGGACCTGACGAAGATGGGTTACCGGGTGACCATGTTTGAGGCGTTTCATACCCCCGGCGGGGTTTTAATGTACGGGATTCCCGAATTCAGGCTCCCGAAGGATGTGGTCCAGAGGGAGATAGACAACGTCAAGAAGCTGGGTGTTGATGTACAGACCAACATGGTCATCGGTAAAATTCTCAGCATCGACGAGTTGTTCGAGCAGGGCTATAACGCTGTTTACATCGGCACCGGCGCCGGACTGCCGATATTCCTGCGGCTGCCCGGTGAAAACCTCAACGGCGTGATGTCGGCCAACGAATTCCTCACCAGGGTAAACCTGATGAAGGCATACAAGTTCCCTGAATACGACACGCCGGTGAAAATCGGGCGGCGTGTTGCCGTCGTCGGCGGTGGAAACGTGGCTATGGACGCGGCCCGTTCGGCTTTGCGGCTGGGCGCCGAGAAGGTTTATATTGTTTACAGACGTTCGGAGCAGGAAATGCCCGCGAGGCGCGAAGAGGTGCACCACGCCAGGGAAGAGGGTATCGAATTCAAACTGCTGACCAACCCGGTCACGATAATCGGTGACGATAACGGGTGGGTAAAAGGAATGGAATGCGTTGAGATGGAACTCGGCGAACCTGACGCGTCCGGCAGAAGAAGGCCTGTGGTCAAACAGGGGTCCGAGCACGTTATCGATGTCGAAACGGTCATTATGGCGCTCGGGACCACGCCAAACCCGCTGATAGCCAAAACCACCGGTGGATTGGAACTTACAAGGTTCGGCGGTATAGTCGCAGACGAGACCACGGGGCGGACAAAACGTCCGGGGGTTTTTGCCGGAGGCGATATCGTAACCGGGTCGGCGACGGTAATTCTGGCCATGGGGGCGGGGAAGAAGGCCGCCGTGGCGATAAACGAGCACATACGAGGAAAGCATGAGTAACATTACTGTCTTGTTAAATAATGAAAATTTCCCCGGGCGCTGTAACAGCGGCTCGGGTTTTGCTCTATAGAGGAAGTCGCAACTGATATCCGGCCATGAACCGTAAGCAGTTAATTCTTAGCGTGAATTACGCGGTTATCCTTACCAGTCCCAGGAGGTCCCATCCAATGCGGTGACAGGCTGTTTTTATGTCAGCGGGTTTTGAAAAAAGGGAGGGGGCGCACACCCGGTGATTTTTCTGACGGTCGCAATCCTGGTCCTGCTGCTACTTGCAGTATTTCTGTACAACAGTCTTGTAATTCTGAGGCAGCGCGTAAAGAACTCATGGGCGCAGGTCGATGTCCAGTTAAGGCGGCGGTACGACCTGATACCCAATCTTGTGGAAACCGTGAAGGGTTACGCGGCACACGAAAAAGAGGTCTTTCAGCAGGTGACCGAAGCGCGGGCCAAGGCTACGTCCGCGCAGGGGGTTACGGAAAAAGCGGAGGCCGAGAACATGCTGACCGGCGCGTTGCGCAGCCTCTTCGCCGTTGCCGAGAACTACCCGCAGTTGAGGGCGAACGAAAACTTTCTCGCGCTCCAACAGGAACTTTCCCAGACCGAGAGTAAGATTGCTTTCAGCCGTCAGTTTTACAACGATACGGTAATGAGCTATAACACCAGGATTCAGTTGTTTCCGGTAAACCTTATCGCCGGGCCCTTCGGTTTCAAGCCCGAGCCGTATTTTGAGGCCGGCGGAGCGGAGGTGCGAGAGCCGGTGAAGGTCCAGTTTTAAAACGCGCCGCGCCGAAGGTGTTGTTCCCGGTCAGACTTCCGGCATCATCCGTGACTGAGGCTAGCGGGAAGGTCCGATTCCAGCGCGAGGGACGAAATCGGTAAGGTTTACGTTGATATCAAGGTAGTTCCAGTCTTCCACGGAGGACGATAACGCATTATGAGACGATTCATTCCTCCTGTTCTCTTTGCATTGTTTATTGTCTTGCTGGCAGGAGCGCCGGCCTGGGCCAGGTCTTATTCGTTTCCTTCACTGGAGATTGAAGCCCAGGTGTTAAAGGACGGTTCGCTTAGGGTAACGGAACACCGGACGGTACGCTTTACCGGCGAGTTTCACGCCTTTGACCAGTGGATTCCAACGGCGGGGACCGCAGGGATTACAGACGTAACCGTAAGCGAGTCAGGTCAAACGTACCTTCAGGATTCGTCCGAGCGGCCCGGGACCTTCTCCGTCACCCAAGAAGCATCCAGAACCAAAATAACGTGGAATTACGAAGCAGCAGACGAGGAACGGATCTTCGACCTCAGTTATCGCTTCGTCGATGTGGTGCGCGTCCACAAGGATGTAGCGGAACTCTGCTGGAAGGCTGTCGGCGACGAGTGGGACAGGGGGACGGACCGGGTCAAGGTGACCATTGGGCTTCCCGAAAACGTTGCGCGGCAAGAGGTCAGAGCCTGGGCGCACGGTCCCCTGCAGGGCACGGTGAGCATCCAGGACGACGGATCGGCGGTCTTGAGCGTTGAGGGGCTTCCCGCGAACAGGTTTGTGGAAGCGCGCGTCACGTTTCCCCCGCACCTATGCCCTGATGTGGTGTTGCGGTCGGAACAGGCGGCGCTGCCCGGTATACTGGAGGAAGAAAACCGGTGGGCCGACCGGGCGAACCGCCGGCGGACGTCGGACGTCGTTCAGGCGCTGGGCGGAATCATGGTCCTCCTCGGCGCCGCCGGCGCCGCGATCTGGCTGCAGGTCAGTTACGGCAAGGAGTTCAAACCGGAGTTCAAAGGCGATTACTACCGCGAACTGCCCGGGAACTACGGACCCGCGATGGCCACCTATCTGCTGAATTTCGGGAAGGCGACGCCGAACGGTTTTACGGCCACGATCCTTGATCTTGCCCGCCGAGGATACCTTAAGATACTTGAGCTGGTGTCCGAGAAGAAAAAAATCCTTGGCATAATCGGTCCGTCCGCAGACGTTGATTACCTCATCGAACTGACGGATAAAGACCGAAGCGGCCTCAAGGCACACGAGCAAGCCATTATGACGTTCGTCACCGAGCGGATAAACGAGGACGGGGAGCTGTCGTTCGAGGGGATCGAAAGATACGCCAAAGGGACTACCAACCGGTTCCGCAAGTTGTTCCAGGACTGGCAGGACGATGTAGCGACCGCCGCGGAGAAAGAGAAGTTTCTTGACGAACAGGCGCGGCGTCCGGGAATTATTGAAATGGGAGCGGGCGGAATTGTCGTTCTGGCAGGTATCCTGAGTGCTCTGATCGGGGCAAAGCTTTTCCCCATATGCTGCATTCCCGCCGGCCTGATCCTCCTCTTTGCCGGAATACGGCTGCGGCGGCGCAGCCGCAAAGGGAGCACGCACCTGGCGATGTGGCGGGCTTTTAAACGGTTCTTACTTCATTTTTCGAACCTGGAGAAAGCGCAAATCCCGGCCCTGGTCGTCTGGGAGCACTACCTGGTGTATGCGACCGCCCTGGGAGTGGCCGCTGAGGTCCTGGCGCAGTTGCGCCTAGTGTTCCCCGAGGTTGACTCCGGAGACTATCATTTCGGGTCGGGCTGGTATCATTACAGCAGCATACCCGGCATCCGTACGGACCCGTTTACCGGACTTGCGGCAGCCACGGCCACGCTTCAGCAGAGTATCCTGACGGCGGCAACCTATACGCCCTCATCGGGCGGTGGAGCAGGCGGCGGTTTTTCAGGCGGCGGGGGCGGCGGTTTCGGCGGCGGGGGCGGCGGCGCGAGATAAATGGGAGAGGTGCGAGGTTGGAGGTTGGAACGAAAGAGGGCATAGGAGTTTCTTGGAAAAACCGGTGATACGCAAGAGAATTAAAATCGTTGTATTTGCCGTAGCCCTGTCGGCCGCCGGCTTATTTTGTATGCCATGCCACGCCCGAAGGAGCTGTCCGCTGTTACATCGCGAGCAGAAGCGGGCCGGCGGTAGCGGCGAAAGCTGCAGTTAAATGGTCTGATTACGTGGACCGGGTGTATGGCGGACAATACGTTGTTGATGGTTTCCATGACCGGACAACCGGCATGGCGATAAGGTTTTTCTAACCTGAAGCAAAAATTTCGGGGATTTTGGGTTGTCACTTCCGCCGACACGGGGGCCGGCCCTTAAAATAAATATACAATCATCTTTGACCCTGAAAAAAGGTGGGCTAAGCTCGTCCTATGCTGATCGCTAAGGCGAAAGCCCGAGGAGTCCGTTGCAAAATTGCGCCTGGACAATGTCTGGGCTCGCTGAAGCCACCTCAAGTTAACGACTGAAGTCGCCCCTTGATCTTCTACTTTAAACGATTCTTCCGGCCCTTAAGTATTGATGATTTTTGCCGGCCACGTTCCTCCATCCCAATCGTCATTTTTATGGCACACCGCTACAGGAGTCAACACCGAAAGCTATTTAACTAAAGGCGAATGTTTTAAACTTGGCGTCTGTAAATAAATCAAAGCGTAGATAAAAAATTGCTCGTTTTTTAAATCCCACCTAGACAGCCCGATAATTGCCAGCCTCCTGGGATTGGGCCTCAGACTGGCCCCGAGTTTGCTAAAAAGGTAGGAAGAGTGCAGCCCAAGAACGCTGCCGTTATCCAAGCATTGGCCTATACTTTCCCTGTTATTTAACAAAGCAGGAATTGACTTTTCGCCTGCCAACGTTGGGCATGCTTTAAAACCTTATGACAATCACTACAGTTGTACTCTTTTTAATCAACGCGCCTGGCTGGGCAAATATTTAGTGCCTAATATACTTGAAGAATGTTTAACCCTGTTGATTAATTCGGGACGTAGAACACTTTTGATTACCGGGGATTTTAGGTATTAAAACCGTAATTTCAGGTAGTAAAACAGTCATATTATGCCATAAGTATTGGCTTATTAAAACTTTAAGTGTAAAATGCAAATTTAAGTATCTTCTGGTATAAGTGTTATAAACTGGATGTGTCATTAGGAGGTAAAGTTATGTCTCCCTTTCCTAAAGAGCCCTTAGTACCAGATAATTCCCTTTGCTCCCCTGCAAAATTGGAAGCATCCTACACCCGCTGCCGTAGTTTACAGGTACCCGTCGAACTCGACAAACCCAATACAATTTTACCGAAGATTGCACTTGGCTCCCGACTGATGGAGAATTCGGTTCTCCTCACCCTCGTCGAACAAATAATGTCCCAGGAACACTATGCCGGATCGCAAATTGGTAATATCTATATTTTTTGCGATCAGGAATTAATGGCTCTTAAGATCAATGCAATTCCAGAGGTTTTAGACAATGCTGAACAGGTCGGGGTTAAGCCTGGTACTTTTTTCACCGAAGAGAGTTGTGGCACTAATGCCCTTGCCCTAGCGCAGGAGCACGGGAGGATTATAGCCATCAGGGGTAAACAGCATTACTGCGCGCTCTTCAAGGATTGGTGGTGCGTCGCTGGTCCAATAAAAAACGCCGAAGATAGGATCGTTGGCTATCTGGATATCTCGATGCATGCTGCTAAAGAAATCGGTACCACTGTGGCCCTAATTAAAACCTTACTTGATTCGATAAAAAAGGAGTATTACCTTTTGGAAATTCAGCAACAACTTGAGCAAGCAGGCGTAAGACCACCCAGTCATGCCTTACCCCCGGAAGTAGAACATGAACTGACCGCTCGCGAGCGGGAAATCTTTCAGCTCTCACTTTTAAGGCTAACCAATAAGGAGATATCTCAAAGACTTAATATAAGTGTTGGAACCGTCATAACTCATCGCAGAAACATCTACCAGAAAGTCGGTGTACACAGCTTGACCGAACTACTCTCCAGGTTCGGCTGTTAACGTTTCACCCACCCTTTGCCTCTTTCCGCAACGTTATTTACAATACAACTACCTCAAAATATGGTAGGATACCTCATTTTGAGGTAGAAAAATACCATGTTTTTGGGGACGACAGATTGATCCGGCTAGGTTAGGGTATAGGTAAAGCTTCAGAAGTGCTGCATTTCATATCAAGGGGGTGAGAGATGGTTAAGAAAGTTTACGTAGTAGAAACAGCAGGAAAAAGAAGATTAACAGAAAACCAATTTAAAGGAGGTAGACGTAAATGAAAACGGTGCATCGATTATGTATTGTTCTTGCGGTGGTGATGTTAATTGCTACTACGTATTTAGGTAGTGCTTGTGCCGCCAATAAAGAAAAACCTCATGGAAAACCAGGGACAGTTCAACCCGAGTGGATCTACTCTGGCAACTTTTACTTCTCGCCGGATACGGTATCTAGAAACCAGTATACTTACCCGTACGGGGAACTTTTTGGTTATAGTCCGTTTACGGCAGATGCTAAGTTCGAAATGCTGATTGATCCGAATTTAAATCAACCTGCCGTAGTTTCGCAAACCAATCTGCCTGCCTACGCTTTCCGATATGAGTATGTCCCTGCCTGGGGCGGTAATTGTTGGCACTATAATTCGGGGGTTCTGTGGTACTCTGGGAACCGGGAATGGAACTTAACAGCAAGGACATACGGCACGATATCAGGTTATTATGATGGGGCGTGTGGAAGCGACTATTACATTCCTGACCTTTGGTATATCAATGTTTTGCACATAACTTTATAAATTAGCTCCAAGAAATAACTTCGAGAAAAAAATCTGTTAATGCTTAAATTTGAGAAAGAAAAGTTAGGAGAAGTGAATGTGTCCAAACTCCGAAAAATAATCCACCCATTATCTTTCTCCTTTTTTCTTTTACAACAGGAGTATAAAAACGAATTTCTGAAATTTTCCAGGCAATATTTAGTGCTGGTCTTCATATTCACCATTGCAACTTTTTTCTTTTCACTTCCGCCCGCATATGAATTCTTGCGAACCGGTCCTTCAAAAACCGCCGAGTTCGATCTGTTGGTTTCCGGCCCATTAACTGAAACTGACCTTTCCAAGCTTATACATTTTAAAGATGTTGAAGAAATTGCAGGTGTTTTCGACATAGCAGGAAGTGAAGTATCAGATTTTAAAGAACACAAAATAACAAGGGCAAGTAGCGTGTTCCTTGTTAACAACATGGATGTTGCTTCCCGGCTTCTCCCCGGTAATAAGAAATTACTGATGAAAGGATCCTTCAAGCCTAAAGAGGCGGTTTTAAGCGCCCATGTTGCCGAGAAGTTGGGGGCCGAAGTTGGTGACCGAATCAAAATAATTTGCTCAAATCGTAAGGCTCGAAATCCCGTTAATTATAAGATCAGCGGTATTTTGTATGAAACCGCGATAGCTAACCAGGTCATTGCTGACATCAGCAATCTTTCCCCGGACATTAGAAGAAGCTATACGGAGGCCTCACATCAGGACATTGACTATACGTCGTTCTACCTGAAGTTTACAAAAGGAGGTGTTTCGGGTGAGATAGAAGAAAGAATTTTAAACACACTGGGTCGAAGCCGTGAAAACACAATGTTCATGTGGAGAGAAAAATCGATTAAGGAAGAACAGGAAATGGTCAAGGCTCTGGATACTGCTCAATTTCAGTATGAAAGGACCGGGGCGTTCTTATTGTATATTGGGCTTTTTTTGTGGTACGCTCTATCTAATCTTAATCAGCGGAATAAAACTTATAGTATTTTGTATGCATGCGGGGCTCCAATACGCTTCATATATGCTCATTTTTTCCTGGAGACCTTTACCGCGCTCATTTGCATTCTCATTGCTTCTATGTATTTAACCATTCTTTACTTTAAGCATAGTCTCTCTTTCTACCTTCCCCCGACTTTGCTCAGTAAAATGTTGCTCTATGCTTTTATGACGAACGTTGCTATTGTGGGGATAGTTTCTGTTATTTCCTTGAGAAAATTAAAAATATCGGCACTGGCCTCTTTATTAACCAAGGAGTAATTTATGGGAAAAAAAGTCGTTTGGGTCAGAAATGTCGGAAAAGCATATAACTTAAAGGATGTAAGGATCAAAGCACTGGATGGCATTTCCATGCATGTGGGAAAAGGAGAGTTTGTTGTGCTAATGGGTCCTTCCGGGTCGGGTAAGTCCACGCTTCTTAACATGATTGGGACTATCGACTACCCTACAACCGGTGAAATTGTTCTTTTTGAAAAATTCAATCCGCAATCCATGACCGAAGAAGAAAGAGCTTTTCTTAGGTTAACAAGGATCGGTTTTGTTTATCAAGCCTTTCACTTGGTTCCTTTTTTGAATGTCTTGGAAAATACGGCCTTGCCCATCAGGATTTCAAATTTGTTTGATAAAGAACAGTTGAGAACAAAGGTTTTGACTATGATAGCCAACGTAGGATTAGAAGACCGGGTTTATCATCGTCCGTTTCAGTTAAGCTTCGGCGAAAGGCAAAGGGTTGCCATCGCAAGAAGTCTCATAAACAATCCAGAGCTGGTGTTAGCAGACGAGCCGACCGGCAATCTGGACGTTAGTACAAGCCAAGACATTATTAAACTTATGAAAGAATTGTCCATAAAAAAAGAAGTTTCTTTTTTTATAGCTACCCATGACGAAAGTATTATCTGGGCAGCGGACAGAGTGCTTCATCTGAAAGACGGTAGAATGCAGAATATTTAGTTAAATTGCCTGACTCAAAAAGAATTTACCTAATATGAGATTGGTACTTCAAAGGGGGATCTTGCTTGTGCTTTCTTTGACTACTATTACTACCTACTACCTGCTGAATTCTGACTCCCCGAATAAATCCGAAATGATTTAGTTCCCAAGGCTCTGGATCGGCGCCGGGATCCGTCCCCCGCGGCGTACAAAGCCGGCGGGTGAGAAGCGGCTTACCGACATGACCGGCGCCCCGCCGAGAAGACCGCCGAATTCGACCCTGTCGCCCGGGCTCTTGCCCGGCGCCGGGATGATCCGCACGGCGGTCGTTTTGTTGTTTACCACACCGATCGCCGCTTCGTCGGCGATGATTGCGGCCAGGGTTTCCGCCGGCGTGTCGCCCGGCACCACGATCATATCCAGACCCACCGAGCAGACCGCGGTCATCGCCTCGAGCTTTTCGATGGTGAGCGCTCCTGCTTCCACGGCGCGGACCATGCCGGCGTCCTCGCTGACCGGTATAAACGCCCCGGACAGGCCGCCGACGTATGCCGATGCCATAGCCCCGCCCTTTTTCACCGCGTCGTTCAAAAGCGCCAGGGCTGCCGTGGTTCCAGGGCCGCCGCAACGGTCAATCCCCATCGCTTCGAGGATTTCAGCGACGCTGTCGCCTATCGCCGGTGTAGGCGCCAGCGACAGGTCTACAATACCGAAGGGCACACCGAGCCGCCGGGCAGCCTCCCTACCGACAAGCTCGCCCATCCGGGTTATCTTGAACGCCATCTTCTTTATCTTTTCCGCCAAAATCCCAATATCCGCATCTTCCGGGAGTCTTTCCACCGCGCGCTTTACGACGCCGGGGCCGCTTACCCCGACGTTGATGACGCATTCCGGTTCGCCGACGCCGTGGAAGGCCCCGGCCATGAAGGGGTTGTCCTCGGGCGCGTTGGCGAAGACAACGAGTTTGGCGCAGCCGATGCCGTTCCGGTCTGCGGTTTGCGCGGCGGTTTCCTTTATGATTCTTCCCATCATCGCGACCGCGTCCATGTTAATCCCGGCCTTAGTGGTGGCGACGTTGACCGAGGCGCAGACCCTTTCGGTCTCCCGGAGGGCGGCGGGAATCGATTTGACCAGCGTGCGGTCGCCGCCAGTGAAGCCCTTGTGCACCAGAGCGGTGAAACCGCCGATGAAATTGACACCGACCGCGGCCGCGGCGTCTTCCAGCGTCCGGGCGAAGGGAACGTAATCCGTGGCGGCGGAACCTTCCGCCACCAGCGCGACCGGCGTTACCGCTATACGCTTGTTTACAATGGGTATGCCGTACTCGCGGGCGATCTCTTCCCCCACCGCCGTCAACCGGCCCGCATACCGGGTGATTTTGTCGTAAATCTTTCGGCAGGCGGCCTGCGCATCGGCGTCGGCGCAATCCCGCAAACTTATACCCATTGTGATCGTGCGGATGTCCAGGTTTTCTTCCTGGATCATTTTTATGGTTTCTAGAATCTCATGAATACCGAGCACGTTTACCTCCGGTTTCAGAGTGAGAGGTTAGAAGTTAAAAAGGCGGGCAGAGCCCGCCTTCTATACCCTGTGCATAAAAACAAACGCGTCTTCGTGCTGGGCGTCGATCTGGACGCCTAATTTCCGGCCTTTTTCGGCAAGGCGTGTTTTTAAGGTGCCGAGATCCACCGTGCTTCCGCCGATGTCGGCGATCATAATCATAACAAGAAACTCCTGCAGGATCGTCTGACTGATGTTCAGGATGTTCACGTTGTTCCCGGCCAGAACTCCTGCCACGCCGGCGATGATTCCAACCCGGTCATGCCCCAGAACGGTGACGATGATTCGTTGCGAGCGTTCCACCTGCACCCTCCGCTATTTAGAGCGCCGCCGCTGCGCCCGGGATCCCCTTTTTCGGCGGGCCGGGGGTCTGGCCGTTCCTTTTGCGCCTGGAGGCCTGGCCGGCGCCTTTGGTCCGGTCGGCGCCGCCGCAGGAGTCTTGGCTGCGTCGGTTTCAGCCGGCGAATCCGTTTGGGCCGGTGTTCTGGCGGGGGCTTTGGATCCGGTGGGCTTAGATTTACCGCCGAACCGTTTAAGGTCGTACCAGAGCGGGCTGGCGTTGCAGACGGAACTGTATGCGCCGCTCGTCACCCCGACAATCAGGGCGAGGGTAAAGTTCTTGATGGTGCTGCCGCCCAGGAAATATAGCGATACCAGCACGAAGAGAACCGCCAAAATGGTATTGATGGAACGGGCCATCGTCTGCCACAGGCTGACATTGATGACATCCTCGAGCGGGCCGCTGACCTTTTTCAAACGGATATTTTCTCTGATGCGGTCGAAAATGATAATGGTATCGTTAATCGAATAACCTAAGATGGTTAGAACCGCCGCCACAAAGGCGCTGTCGATCTCGATCCGGAACAGGGAAAACACCCCGAGCACCACCAGGCCGTCGTGCAGCAGCGCGGCCACCGCGGCTATGCCCTGTTTGAGTTCAAACCTGATGGTGATGTATATCAGCATCAGCAGCGAGGCTATCAGCATCGCCAGGATGGCCTTCGTGGTGAGTTCCTGGCTTATTATCGGCCCGACCGTTTCGTTACGCAGTACCGTGACCCCGCCTAGCTGTTTTCCGAGAGCATCAACCAGCCTGGCGCTTTCGTTTTCGCTGAGCGGTCTGGTGCGGATAAGAAAATCCTTTGCGCCGCTTTTCTGGATGACGCTCTTTTCCAGGTCGAAATCGGCCATCACCCGGCGCACCGCCTGGGTTTCCACGGCGCGGTTGAACCTGAGATCTAGGAGGCTGCCGTTGGTAAAGTCTATACCTTTGTTTAAACCCTGGGTGAAGAGGGATACCACACCCGGGATGATAACTAACAGCGAGAGTACGTAAAAGTATCGCCTGAGGCGGATGAAGTGGAACCGCAAAAAAACTACCTCCTTTTAGCTTTAAGCCCCGTAAAGCTTCGGGTTTCTGATGCCGGTCGCCGCCACGAGGTGAAGCAGCCACCGCGTCATGGTGATTGCCGTGAACATGCTTACCGCAATGCCGATAATCAGGGTTACCGCGAAACCCCTGATCGGTCCGGTACCGAAGTACAGAAGAACTATAGCGGCAAGCACCGTCGTGAGGTTGGCGTCAAAGATGGCCACAAAAGCGCGCTTAAAACCGTCGTCGATCCCGGTGCGGAGCGTCTTTCCGGCTCGAAGCTCTTCCTTGAGACGCTCAAATATGATGATATTTGCATCGACCGCGACCGCAAGCCCGAGTACATACCCGGCTATTCCGGGAAGGGTCATGGTCACCTTCAGGGCTGTGAAAATAAAAATTACCAGCAGGGCGTAAACCGCAAGACTGACATTGGCGACCATACCCGGAAGCCGGTAGTATAACAGCATGAAGAAAAAAATAGCCGCCAGTCCCACGAAGCCTGCCGCAATCGATTTGTTCAACGAGTCGGCGCCGAGGGTCGGTCCGACCACCCTTTTCTCCAGGACGTTGAATTTAACCGGCAGGGCGCCCGATTGCAGAAGCACCGCCACCTTGTGCGCCTCGTCGAGAGATTCGTAGGGGGAGATCCTGGCCCGTCCGTTGAGGATGGGTTCTTCCACGGTCGGGTTCTGAATTTGTTTTCCGTCCAGGATAATGGCGATCTTCCGGCCTACGTTAGCCTTGGTCGCGTCCCCGAACTTTTTAGCCCCCACCGCATTAAACGTCAGGTTTACCTCCGGCTGGTTCGAGCTTGGATCCATCGCCTCGCGCGCCTCCTTCAGGTCGCGTCCGGTGACGATGACTTCGCCGCCTTCGGTCTTAAATTCAAGGTAGGCCGGCTTAATAAGCGTTTCAACAACGTTATCGGGATTTTTCACGCCGGCGAGCTCTATTATCACCCGCTGC
The DNA here is from genome assembly GCA_040755295.1 of Bacillota bacterium. Taxonomy (NCBI): domain Bacteria; kingdom Bacillati; phylum Bacillota; species Bacillota bacterium. Next base: position 288,898 of record JBFMBK010000001.1, read on the forward strand.
GTACCCTGCTGCTGTATGACCGGTTCCGTCACCCCGAACTGGTTTATGCGGTTTTCAAGGATGGCGATGGCTTCTTTTACCGCCTGGGGCGTGGCCTTTGCTTCCGGGGTATCAACCGCCTGGAGCACCACGTGGACGCCGCCTTTCAGGTCAAGACCCAGCCGCACCAGTTTGGTCACCGGAAGCCAGGATACGCCCTTAACGGGCGGTTTTACGGCAAACCATGCCGCCACTATAACGACCGCTAATATTAAGAAAACCTTCGCAATATTATCCCAGCGCACACATTTCACCTCTCCTATCTCAACAGTTCTTCTTTCGAAGGGCGCCGCGATAAGCGACACATTGCAGCGTCAGCCCGTCGGAGCCGAATCCTCACGTACCTTTATGTACGCTCCGGTTCGTCTCCAACGTTCTTCCTTGCACTGCATCACTTCTCACGGCGTTTCGGCCCGTGTTATGCTACCGCTTCTAAGCGACTAGCTTAAAGGTCCTTATTTATAAAAGCTTTGCGCCGTTAATCATCAACTCAAAGGTGGCATTTAGAAATTTGGCCGCCCGGCGGCAAAGCGTCATCCGTGAAAGGAAGATCTCAAAGTATTCCATTACGGGGCAGATTTCGATATCGATCGTTAACTCAAGCGTAATTGCCCGGCGTTCTTCGTTCACCCAGAGAAAAGAATGCTCCGCCGCGTAATTAACGCGGTCGTGAATATCAAAGGTAGAAAGGTCGGGGTTTCTAACGCGGGACCGGTGCACATCCGATTTGTCGGCCAGGATAAGAGCCGCGGCAACGTTATTCACCGGTTGACCATACTGTTCCTCGTGGTTGGCGATAGCCGAAATGACTATCGCAACCTCCTCCGGCGGCATCCCCATGATGCTCAGAATCCGGTAGGCTATGACCGCCCCGGATATACCGTGGTCGTTTCTGCTGACCACGTTGCCTATGTCGTGCATGTACCCCGCCACCGCGGCGAGTTCCACTTCACGTTCCGGGAAATTCAACCGCTCGAGGATGTTTCGGGCAATTGTAGCCACCAGGTTAACGTGACGAAAGCTGTGCTCCGTGTAACCCATTTCGCCCAGAAACTGGTTGCCCTTTCGGATAAAAGTTTCAACCGTCGGGTCCTTCTTGACCTCCTGGAGCGTAATCAATTTCCGCGTCGCCCTCTTCCCTCAGCTACTCCTGTAACTATTCAGGTATTCCGTAGGGCACGGCGATAAGCTGTGCATAGCTGCGTCAGCCGGACGGAGCCGAATCCTCACGTACCACCCAGTACGCTCCGGTTCGTCTCCACCGGTCTTCCTTGCTCTGCTTGCTTCTCACCGCGTTGCCGCTATTGTAACGCGAAAGGGTGAATAGTTACCTACTCCTTTTCTCCGCCACCGCCCCGTTTGGTAACCTGGGAGATAGCCTGTTTCATTATTTCTATACGGACATTATCCGCGATGCGTAGAACAACCGAGTCGTCCTTGATTTTCACCACGGTGCCGTAAATTCCTCCCGCGGTAATCACCTGGTCGTCGGCCTTCAGTGCGTTGAGCATTTCCGCATGCTTCTTCTGCCGGGTTTGTTGAGGCCTGATGAGCATAAAATACAGCAGGACGAAAAGCCCTACAACCCACAACATGGATATCGTTTGTTGATTCAATTTATCCCTCCTTCCAAGTTAGCTTTCTTCGCGGCTGCCGGCGCAAATCCTCTCTAAGAGGGGAAAATTTCTCTCCCTGCGCTGTTGTTAACCGCAGGGGCGGCCTGTTCTCGCTCTTTGTCAGATTATCTCTTAATAACCAAACGTTCAGTAAAAACTGCTTATCAGGAACCATGAACCGGAAGATCCGCGTCTTACCCGGTTTGGTTTGTTTCACGCCATGATTCCCGCAGCGCGGCAAATTTTCCGGCAGCGATCGCCGCGCGTATGTCGGCAGCCAGCTTGAGCGTAAAATACAGGTTATGTATGACCAGAAGGCGCACGCCGAGGATCTCACCGGCCCGTACGAGGTGGCGCACGTAAGCCCGGGTAAAGTTGCGGCACGCGTAGCAACCGCAACCTTCCAGCAGGGGACTGAAGTCGCGGGCGTATCGCGCCTGGCGGATGTTAAGCCTGCCCGTATAGGTGAGCGCTCCGGCGTGTCTGCCCAGCCGCGTCGGCAAAACGCAATCAAACATATCCACCCCGCGTGCGACAGCCTCCACGATATCCACGGGTGCGCCCACCCCCATCAGATAACGCGGCTTGTTTTCCGGTAAAAGCGGCACGGTCCAATCCAGGGCTTCCAGCATCAGTTCCTTGGGCTCGCCGACGCTCAGCCCTCCGATGGCGTATCCCGGAAAGTCAAGCGTTACGAGTTGCCGCGCGCTTTCCTCCCGCAGGTCCCGGTAAACGCCTCCCTGAACGATGCCGAAGACGGCCTGTTCCTCAATATTCCCTGCATGCCGGGAACGCCGCGCCCAGGAAGTCGTGCGCTCTACCGCTTCTCGGAGCTTTTCACGCGAACAGGGGTAGGGAGGGCATTCGTCAAGCACCATGGCAATGTCGGATCCAAGGTCTTGCTGAATTGCCGCCACCTTTTCCGGCGTGAAAAGATGTTCCGATCCGTCGATATGCGAACGGAAGACAACGCCTTCCGGAGATATGCGCCGCAAGGGGCCGAGGCTGAAGACCTGGTATCCGCCGCTATCCGTGAGTATGGGCCCGTCCCAGTGCATAAAACGGTGCAGACCTCCGGCTTCCCGGATAACGTCGCAACCGGGCCTCAGATAGAGGTGATAGGTATTCCCCAGGACCATCCCGGCGCCGAGCGCCTGAAGTTCCTCCGGAGCCATGGCCTTAACCGTTCCCTGGGTCCCGACCGGCATAAAAACCGGGGTATCAACCACCCCGTGCGCTGTTGTTAGTTTCCCAAGGCGGGCGGCGCCCTCTTTTCCGAGTACCTGAAAACTAATCCCCATCTGTTCCCCGCCGCCTAATACTGTTGTGTACCAGCTTACAATATCATTTGTTGCCAATATAAATCAACATTGTTTTATTCTCTGTCTTGTCTAAGATTACCTTTCACCCTTGGGTTTGAAGCAACGGCCCAAGGGTTTGGCGCGGGCCGTAAAAGGCCTTCCAAACATCACCGCGGGCCCGGAGGCGGGACGGCAGTGTCAGGATGTTGTAATCGGAGGGCTTCAAATCCCGGCGTTCCAGTTCCGCCCAGCCCAGGGGGGTAGAGACCGGGGCCCCGGGAAGAGGGCGCACGCTGTAAGGGAAAGCCATCGTTTTGCCGAAGCCGTTTTGCAGGAAATCGAGATACACACGGGGACCGCGTTTTCCGACCACCCGCTCCGTGGTCGACTGTGGATAGACGTCCGCCACAAATCTCGCCACCACGCCCATCGCCCGTGCCGTTTCCTGGTGCGAGTATTCGGGTTCGATGGGGATGAAGATGTGCAGTCCCTCAGCTCCGGAGGTTTTGGGATAACCCGACAGGCCGAAATGGGCCAGCGCCTCGCGCAGTAAAAACGCCGATTCCACCACCGCCTCGAAGGGCACTCCCGGCATCGGGTCAAGGTCAAGGACCGCGACATCCGGGCGGGCGATATCCCGGCGGGTGGCCAGCCAGGCGTGGACCTCGATGCACCCCTGCGAAACCAGCCAGAGAAGCGTCGACCTGTTGTCGGCGATGACATAGTTCACAACCTTTCCGGCGTCGGTGTGTTCTACGGCCGTCGTTTGAACCCATTCCGGAGCGTAATCCGGGCATTCCTTCTGATAAAAACCTTCTCCCCCGATCCCGTCAGGAAAACGGTGCATCACGAGAGGGCGGTCTTTCAGGTACGGGAGGATGAAAGCCGACACCTCTTCGTAGTACCGCAGCAGGTCCCCTTTGGTGAATCCCTCCGGCCAATACTGCTTTTCCAGGTTTTTAAGTTCAATCGTCCTTCCGTCAACCAGTACTTGCGGCATTCATATCCTCCCGGAGTTCAAGGTTCAACGTTTAAAGTGCAAGGTTTAGGGTTCAATGTTGTAAAGTATTTACATGTTTTGACAACGTATATCCGGTTTCCTGGATCAGCGTTCGTTTTACCGCTGTCTTTTACTATTATTAGATAATGCGCTGATTTCAATTGCTTTTTACTGATGATAGTATTTACACTTAAGAAAGGTTCGGTCTCCTAAACGACAATTTAATCAGGAACGGAGGAGGAAGTTGAACCAAGACGTGTCGCTTAAAAGATACACCTTGATAACGATCACGATGGCCTCTTTTTTGGCGCCGTTCATGGGAAGCGCGGTTAACCTGGCCATCCCGTCCATCGCGAAACAGTTCAACGCCAGCGGGGTGCTCGTTACCTGGGTCGTTAGCTGCTATCTCCTGTCGTCCGTGGCTTTCTTGCTGCCGTTCGGGCGGCTTGCCGATATTCTCGGCCGGAAAAAGGTGTTTATTACAGGCGTTACAATCTTTTCCCTGGCATCCCTGCTCTGCGGCAGCGCCTGGTCCATCAAGGCCTTGATCGCTTTCAGAATCCTCCAGGGCGTCAGCGGCGCTATGGTTTTCGGGACCGGAATGGCCATCCTGACATCAGTTTTCCCGCCGCAGGAGAGGGGGAAGGTGCTGGGGATAAACACCGCCACGGTTTACACCGGACTGTCACTGGGCCCCGTTTTGGGCGGCGCGATGAACCAGCATCTGGGATGGCAGTCGATTTTCTACTTTAACGTCCTGATGGCCGTCATTATAGTGCCGATTGCCCTTTTGAAGTTAAAGGGAGAATGGGCGGGCGCCAGGGGAGAGAAGTTTGACCTGTCCGGCACCGGTATGTACACCTTCGGCATCGTCGGGGTCTTATACGGGCTTTCATCCGTCGCCGCCAAATACCCGGATAGGTTTACCACGGTTTTGGGCCCCGTGGTTTTAACACCTGCTCTGCTCTCTCTCGTCCTCGGCCTGGTCCTGCTGGCTTTTTTCGCACGGCATGAGCTGAAAACCGAGTTCCCCATAATAAACCTCAGACTTTTCCGGAGAAACGTAGCCTTCCTTTTTTCCAACCTGGCGGCGCTTATAAACTATAGCGCGACTTTCGCCGTCACCTTTCTACTGTCCTTGTTCCTGCAGGTGGTGTTGGGATTCAAATCCCAGACGGCCGGGCTTATACTTCTCGCCCAGCCGGTGATTATGGCCTCGCTTTCCCCCTTCGCGGGAGTGCTTTCGGACCGGGTGGAGCCCAGGATCGTTTCTTCCTGGGGGATGGGTCTGACGACTCTTGGGCTGGCCTTGTTTACTTTTCTGCACGAGGGCACGCCCGTCTGGTTTGTGGTGCTCAACCTTGCGCTGCTGGGAACGGGCTTTGCGCTCTTCTCTTCGCCGAACAGCAACGCGGTAATGAGTTCGGTTGAGAGAAGGTTTTACGGGGTGGGTTCGTCAACCCTCGGCACCATGCGACTGACCGGTCAGGCGATAAGCATGGCCGTCGCGACCTTGATCATCGATCTTTATATCGGCAACGCCAGATTGAGCCCGGCCAATGCCGATTTACTTGTTAAGAGCGTGAATACGGCGTTCATTGTTTTTGCCGCCACCTGTTTTATCGGTATCTTCGCCTCCCTGGCCAGGGGCAACGTGATTGTAAACGCGCAGCCCGCCGGCAGGACTGCCGGGGGCCCGCCCGAAGGAATAACCACTCCGGCAGGGGAAAAATCCGGGGCAGGGAGAGGCGGCAGGTAGAAGGGCTTTGCGGAAGATCCGACGGTAAGTTACCCCGGTGGGGTTAATGGATGACGGGGGGACGGCCGGTAACGCCGAGGCATAAAAAGGTTAAGGAGTGAACACCTTAACCTTTTATTTTTGGGGGCGTGGCGCCTTGGCGAAATATCGCATCCTAACCTTCGACGGCGGCGGGGTCCGCGGGGCTTTAACCGCGGTGCTTCTGAAAAGACTGAGTGATGTGTTCCCCGGCCTGGTTGACAGCGCCGACCTTTTCGCGGGCACTTCGACCGGTTCGTTCATCGCGCTGGGCCTGGCCTATGGCCTGGAGCCCGACGATCTTATCCATCTGTATTCGGAGTCGAAATGCAGATTCGTTTTTTCGCCCAGGTATAATAACTTGAGCAGACCGCGGTACAACAATGAAAACCTCAAGGAACTGCTGCGTTCGGTCTTTTCCCGGGATCTCAAATTAAAAGACCTTAAACGTAACGTCCTTGTGCCGTCATTCAGGCTTAGCGGTCCAGACAATGAAGCCTGGGGGCCCGTATTCTTTAACAATTTCCCGGGTTCACCGACCCTGGACGAATCCGTAATCGACGTTGCGCTCTGCAGCAGCGCCGCGCCGACCTTTTTCCCGCCTTACGGCAGGTATATCGACGGCGGCGTTATCGCCAATAACCCGAGCACGGCGGCGATCGCCGCTGCGATAGACGCGAAAGCCGGTCGCCGGGATCTGAAAGACGTTTACTTATTGTCGTTCGGAACGGGGTCTAATAAATATCGAATAGACGCCGACACCAAGGATTGGGGAGTTCTCGAATGGCTGCTGTACCCCTGCCCGCCGCTGCCCATCCTAACGGTTCTGACCGACGGCGTTGTGGATGCCGACGTTATTCACGGCCGGCAGTTACTCGGTGATCGTTATTACCGCCTTAATCCCGTTTTGCCGAAGCCGGTCCCGCTCGACCGTCACCATCAGATCCCATACCTGCTGAAGTGCGCGGAAAAGTTCGACCTGGAGCCTGTTTCGGATTGGATCGCGCAAAAATGGTGCTAAGGGGGGCCGGGCTGCCAGGAGCATTCCTGCGGGAGCTTGTCCCCGCGCAGGCCCCGGAAGACCGGATGTCTTAATAAACCCTCCCGCGTGACCTCCGTGTAATCCACGGTGCAGACCAGAACGGGTTCAACCCACTCGGGAGCGCCCCGACTGCCGCGTGGAAGATCGAAAAGGGGCCGTTCGGCCGGGATACGTGCAAGAAGGTCCAGGAGGTCGCGTGCCAGGGCGGCGTCAAAGCCGGTGCCTACTCTTCCCGCAAAGACAAGCCCGCCGTCCCTGTATCCGCCGACGTAAAGCGAACCGAGGCGCCGCGGCCCGCCGCCCGGTTCCCAGGCGCAGATTACAAGGTCGGCGTTCTTCCAGGCGCGAACCTTTTTCCAGTAGGGTGACCGTCTGCCGGCCAGGTAAGGGCTGTCCCGCCTTTTGGCCATTATTCCCTCGAGGCCGTTTTCCTTGCATGCCTCAAAGAAGGCTTCGCCATCCCCGCTGACATAATCGGCAACCGTTATCTCCGGGCTGGCCCGGACGATCTCCCTTAGCCAGTCCCGCCGGCGGGTAAGCGGTTCCTCAAAAACAGGCCGGCCGCGGCGGTAAAGCAGGTCGAACGCTACGAATACCGCCGGATACGCTTTTTCGGCCGCCGCAATCCGCTTAGGGTCCGAGAGCCGCCCGCGCGCCTGGAGCGAACCGAAATCCGGCCGCCCGTCCGCCAAAACCACTATCTCTCCGTCTATGACAACCGGCAGGTCTGTAACATGTTCGTGAATGCCGGCAAGGTCGGTGAAGGCGGGCGTCAGATCCAGAAGGTTTCGTGAGCGTAGCGCCGTGTCCCGGTCGAGGTAAGCGAGGCAGCGATAACCGTCCCACTTGACCTCGAAGATGTAGTCCGCGTCGGAAAACGGGCGGGCTGCCACCGCCAGCATCGGGCGTATCAGGGGCAGCGTCACGCTCCCGTTCCCCTCCGTTTGGCGCCCCGTTCCTTCTTTGCCAGCTCGATGCTTTGTTTTAGCGCTTCCATCAGGTCAACGACCTTTTCCGCGCGCGGTTGGGGTACGGACACCTCCTCGCCCGCGATTTTTTTCTGGATCGCGGAAAGAAGCGTTTCACGATATTCGTCCCGGTACTTCCCGGGGTCGAAGGGGCCGGTGAGGTTGGCAATCAGATTTTCGGCCATCTTGAGTTCGTTTTCGTGGACCTGGATGTTCCGGTTTAATTCCGGCATGGCTTCAGCGGTCCGTATCTCGTCCGGGTAGTGGAGCGTGCTCATGATCAATGCCCGGCCGTCCGGCCAGAGCATCGCCGGTGACTGTTTGGTCCGTACCGCCACCCTGCCGACGGCCGCCTTCTGCGTTTTTTCCATCGCCTGTCGTAACAGCTCGTAAACCCGTTCCCCGCCTTCGGTTGGTGCAAGGTAGTACGCCTTTGCGTAATAGAGCGGATTGACTTCGGACCTCCCGACGAAATCAAGGAGGGTTACGTTGCGCGTCTCCCGGCCGTGAACCTGTTCGAGCTCTTCATCCGTCAGGACCACATAACGTCCCTTTTCGTATTCGTAGCCGCGCACCAGATCCTCGGATTTAACATCCGTGTCGCAGTTCGGGCAGTAGTATCTGTAACGGATCGGCGTGCGGCACACGGAATGAAGCTGATGGAATCTGACGTCTTTCTGCTCGGTTGCGGCGTAGACCTTGACCGGGATGTAAACCAGGCCGAAGGTGACGGCGCCTTTCCAGATCGGTCGCATCTATAATCACCTCTTTAAAACGTTCAACGTTCAACGTTATGAAGTTAAAAGTTATTAATTGTTTTCATGCGAATTGCATAAGATACTTCGAGTATTTACCCTTGGACACCGTAAGAAAATTTTCATAAAAGGTTCAGTCTTGATGCCTCATCACTTATTTTGTGCAATAAACGCGCAAATGCATAAAAAAATCCGGGGCATCCGGCGAAAGACCGGAGCACCCGGAAGGTGTCGGTTAAAAAGGTATTGTTCTTAAAGGTGCCGCAGCGCGTCTGCGGGGCTGAGCGACGCCGCACGGCTGGCGGGGTAAAGGCCGAAGAAGAGCCCTACCAGCGCGGCGAAGCCGAAGGCCAGGAATACCGTCCAGAAGGAGATCAGCGGCGGCCAGTGGGCGAAATAAGCCACAACCATGGCGCCGCCGGCCCCGACCACCATCCCGAGCACGCCGCCCACCAGGCACAGGGCGATCGCCTCGCCCAGGAACTGCTTCAGGATGTCCTGACGACGCGCGCCAAGCGCTTTCAACAGGCCGACCTCACGTGTCCTTTCGGTAACCGCGACCAGCATGATGTTCATCACGCCCACGCCGCCGACAAGCAGGGCGATTCCCGCCACCGCGCCGATGATAAGGGTCATGATTGAAGTGACCTTTGCCACTATCGCCAGACCTTCTTCCATGGACATGCCGGTATAGTGGATTCCGGCGCTCGGGTGTCTTTTCTTGAGAATTTTAAGGGTGTCTTGGATAGCCTGGGGGACGGCGTCTTCGCTTACGGCTACCCCGTCAAGCTCATAAATAATCCGCGAATTTAAGAGTTCGTGTGCGAAGGTAATGGGGACGTATGCGTATTTAAGGTTCATCGCTCCCATCAGCAGCGAGGATTCTTTCTTTGTCACGCCGATCACCGTTACCGGGACGTCCTGAACAAACACCTGCTTGCCGAGGGCTTCTCCTTCGGGGAAGAGGGTTTCAGCAAGAGCCCCGTCGAGGACGACCACCCGGCGGTGTCCCGTCACGTCGGTGGAGGAAAGGAAACGGCCCGATTCAAAGCTCAGGTTCATGACGGGAGGCATATCCGCGTTGGTTCCGAGGAGCTGGGCCATAACCGGTTTTTCGCGTCCGTGCGGCCGCCTGACGCTGACCATCATGCTGTAACTGACGGGGGCCAGTTTTTCGACCGCGGGCGAAAGTTCTTTAATTACCGCAACGTCCTGAAGCTTGAAGGTGTCCGCCGTGGGCGCTTCGCCGCGGGCAAAATCGACACTAACCTGAAAGCCGCGGCTGCTGCCCATCCGTTGTATTTCGCTCAACAGAACCGCCCGGCCGCCCTGGCCTATGGCCACCACGGTAATGACCGCCGCGATACCGATGGCGATGCCGAGCGTGGTAAGAACGGCCCTTAAACGGTGCGCCAGGAGATTCTCCCCCACCAGCATCAAAAGGTCTAAGAACTTCACTGTACCATCTCCTCCTTCACGATCGCCCCGTCGAGGAAATAAAGGACGCGGCCGGCGTAACGCGCCACATCAGGCTCGTGGGTGATCAGGATGATGGTCCTGCCTTCGACGTGCAGTTCCGTAAAGAGAGACAGTATTTCTCCTGTCGATCGGCTGTCGAGATTGCCGGTGGGTTCATCGGCGAGAATCACCGCCGGGTCGTTGACCAGGGCGCGGGCGATCGCCACCCGCTGCTGTTCGCCGCCGGAGAGGGCGGTCGGCTTGTGCCGCAGGCGGTGCCCGAGACCCACCCGTTTAAGCAGTACCTCGGCGCGCTCCCGGCGCTCTTTGCGCGGCACCCCGGCGTAGACCAGCGGCAGCTCTACATTGCGGCAGATATTTTGGCGCGGCAGCAGGTTGAAGGTCTGAAAAATAAAACCGATCTGTTTGTTGCGGAGGTGCGCGAGTTCATCGTCGCTCATGGAGTTGACATCCCGCCCGTCAAAAAGGTAGCGTCCGCCGGTGGGCTGCTCGAGACAGCCCAGGACGCTCAGAAAGGTGGATTTGCCCGAGCCCGACGGTCCCATCACCGATACAAACTCGCCTGTCTTAATCTCCTGGGTGACATCCTTTAAGGCCGTTACCGCCGTTTCGCCAAGCCCGTAAACCTTGCTCAAACCCTCGACCTTTATCACCGCTTGGCACCGCCGGTCACGCGCACGGGCTGGCCGTCCTTAATGTCCTTGGGGTCGATAATCACAACGGCGCCCGGCCGCAGACCCGTCTTCACCACCGTGGAGAGTTCGTTGGCTAGGCCTAACTCGACCTTCTGCTTTCGGGCGGTTCTATTCTCTACCGCGAAAACGAATTTCGTCTTTCCTTCAGTCAAAATGGATTCGTTAGGTATCATGACGGCCTTGAACGGTTTTACGCGGTAAATGAGCACATCGACAGTGGCCCCCGGGAGGAGGTCGTTTTTTGGCAATTGCATAAAAACCCGGACCGCGTTTTCCGTTTCACGGTCGGCGGTCTTCGTAACCGCGGGTGCGACCCGTGAGACCTTGCCCTTTAAAACTTTATCCGGTTGCCCGGCCCAGGTGATTTCGGCAAGCTGCCCGACGGCAACGCCGCCGATGTCCTGTTCGCTGAGGTCGGCGACCACTTCGAG